>RFRL01000290.1 GCA_009924545.1 Planctomycetia bacterium
ATAGCTGCCGTAATAGCTGGTGCCGTAGGAGCCGCCCGACGAGCCACCGGAGCTGCCGGCCGACCCGTAGGCCGCACGGTAGCGATGGTGCCAACCGGCGTGCGCGTCGCAGGCCATGGCCGCGACCGCCAGAAAAGTGATGACTCCCGCATGACGGAAGCAGTGACGCATGACCATCAGAGGCTTTCTCCGGAAAAAGTGAGGGGAAAAGAGTGACGTGGGGCGTGGGCTGAACCGCGACGGGCGAACCGGGGGCCGCTTCCCAGACCGACGGTGCGTCAACGATAGTTCGCAATTCAGGCAAATCAAGAAGTTTGTCCGGCCTGGGTCGAGTTTGTCGACCCCCTGCATTCCAGATTGGACGGCCCCCTCTTCGGAGGACCGTCGCCGCCCCCCTGCCCCGGCCCTCACCGCTCACCGTGGCACCGGTTCGATCCGCACGTCATCCACGTCGAGAAGGCCGGTGGCCCCGAGCAGTCCGACCTGGAGGATCGCCTCGCGGGCCCACCCCGGTACCCCCACCGATCCGGTGGCCTCGTGCCACTCGAAGCTGCCGCGCCAGGGACCGACAAGCGCCCGCCCCGACCGGCTGCGGCGCTCGTCGAAGAACTGCACCGCCAGCGCCGGAGCCTCGTCCGCAGCAAGGCCGTCGCGGAGACCCGTGCCACGAATCCGGGCGGTGATGGTCAGGCGGGCGATCTCCCGACCGTCGACGGCGAAGCCCTGGAAGATGTGCGCCGGGCGGCCCGGCTGGTCATTGGCCAGTCTCAGGAAGCGGCCCCCTCGGGGGGCATCGGCGGCCGTCTGCAGCGTGGCCTGCCGCCCGTAGTACCAGGCCGTGGGCAGGTCGCTGCCCTCGAGCAGGGTCTCGAAGCCACCGTTCTCCAGGGCCGGTCGACTGCCGTCGGGCTGCACGCGGCGGGCCTCCTCGGCCGTGCCCGTCATGGGAACGAAGAGGCTGGGGACGAGTGCCTCACGCACCAGTTGGCCACCCTGCTTGGTGAGCAGCACGAGCGTCTGGTCGAAGCGCTCCCCCACCGGTATCACCATCCGGCCACCGTCGGCGAGTTGCTCCACGAGCGGAGCCGGGACGTCCTCGGGCGAGCAGGTGACGATGATCTTGTCGAAGGGGGCATGCTCCGCCCACCCGGCGAACCCGTCGCCGATCCGCGTCACGACGTTGCGGTAGCCGAGCCGCTCGAGCGTCCGCGCCGCCCGTTCACCGAGCGGCTTGCTGATCTCGATGGAGTAGACGGTGTCGACCAGCGGCGCCAGCACCGCGGCCTGGTACCCGCTCCCGGTGCCGATCTCCAGCACTTTGTCGGTGGGGCGCGGCTGGAGTTTCTCCGTCATGTATGCCACGACGAAGATCCCCGAGATGGTCTGCTTCTCGCCGATCGGCAGGGCCATGTCGAAGTAGGCCAGCGGTCGCTGCGGTGTGGGCACGAACTCGTGCCGCGGGGTCGCCCGCATCGCCTCGAGGACCCGGGGGTCGGTGATCCCACCGGCGACCAGATCGTCGCGGACCATCCGCTCGCGGGCCAGGCGCATCCGCTCGGCGACCACCCCTTCGCCGTCGCGTGCCCCGGGAGGGGGCCCCTGCCCCACGGCGTGGGGCGCGAGCACGACGACGGCCAGTGCCGCGCAGAGCGGGCCGGTCATCCACCCGCGCCACCGGCCTCCACAGGGGATCGTCGGCATGGGAACGGCCTCTTCGGGGAAGGCACAGCGTGAGAAGGCACAGCGTGAGAAGGCACAGCGTGAGAAGGCACAGCGGCAGAAGGTCCAGCAAGCGAAGCTCCAGCGGGGAACGACGCGGCGGCGACGCGCCCATTCCACGTGATCATCCGCCAGCGTCGTGAGTCGTCACCCGACCGGCGACTGCCCGGTCATGGCCGCGCCGCCGGCTCGATCCGCACCAGTTCGATCTCGAACACCAGCACTTCGTTGGGCTCGATCGCGGGGGGCGATCCCTCCTCGCCATAGGCCAGGGCAGGAGGGATCGTGATCCGCCACTTCGACCCCACCTTCATCAGCGGCAGCGCCTCCTGCCAGCCGGGAACGACCGCCTTGACGGGGAACGTCGCGGGGGGACCGGCCGGCTCGGTGCCGTCGAAGGCTTCGCCGTTGACATGGGTGCCGCGGTACTGGACCGAGACCGTGTCGTCCGCCGTCGGCTTCGGTCCCCTCCCCTCCGCGAGGACCTCGTACTGCAGACCACTGGGAAGCGACACCACCCCCTTCTTGGCGGCGTTGGCCCGGAGGTAGTCCGCCCCCTTCGCCGCGTTGGCCTTCGCCGCTTCGGTCATCCGGCGTTGGAACTCCTCCCGTTGCCGCATCAGCTTCGCCTCGAAGGCGGTGAGGGCGGCCATCGCCTTCTCCTCGCCGATCCGCGGCGGCCGGCTGAGGATCGCATCGCCCAGTCCCTCGACGAACGCCGCCAGGTCGACCCCCGAATCGGGTCGGTTGAAGTCGTCGCGCATCCGGCTGCCGATCTGCAGACCCAGCGCATAGCCGAGCGTGGCTTCGGGAGTGTCGGGGAGTCCGGCGGCGGGGGGCTGCGGGAGACGCACCGCGCCCGCACCTGCTTGCGCCGGGCGCGGCGGTTGCCAGGCGCTCGCGGGACGGGTCATCGAGATGAGCACCATTCCGGCCAGAATGGCGACGCTGGCCATGGTCGGAAGGCCGTGGCGGCCGATTCCCCGGGGCTCGAGGAGGACGGGACGCGGCATCGGGAACTCTCCGGAGAGGCGGGGCACCGGTCACCGACGGGGCGCCGGCACACGACGCCGGAGTGTATCAGCCGGGCCCCGGATCGATGCATCTCGGGCCCGGTCACTCCGGGTCGCTTCACCCTCGGGCCGCTTCACCCCCGGGCGGCGCGGTCGGCCGCACGGGCCTCCTCGGCAGGACGGCCCAGCCGCCCCCGGGTGATCTCCAGGAAGGCGGTTTCCAGGTTCACCTCGTTCTCCCGCATCGAGACCAGTCGCTGCCCCTCGGCCACGAGACGGGCGGCGAGGGGCGACGGATCGGTGACCCCGTCCGCGAGCGTCGCCAAAACCTCGCCATCGCGGACCGTGACGCCTGCCGCCTCCGGGCAGCGCTCCAGGATCCGGGCCGCGGCCTCGGGTGGCCCGGCCACGCGGAAGCGCAGCACCGGCCGCCCGCGGACCTGGGCCAGCAGATCCTGCACGTCCCCACAGGCCAGCAACCGGCCGTACTCGATGATGCCGACGCGATTGCAGATGTCGGCCAACTCCGGAAGGATGTGGCTGCTGACGAGGATCGTCTTGCCGAGCCCCTGGAGCCGCTTGAGGAGGCCGCGCATCTCGATCCGGGCGCGCGGGTCGAGACCGCTGGCCGGCTCGTCGAGGAGGAGCACCTGCGGGTCGTGGAGCAGCACGCGCGCCAGGCCGAGCCGTTGCGTCATGCCGCGCGACAGGCTGGTCACCAGTTCGTCGCGCTTCACCGCCAGATCGACGAGCTCCAGCGAGCGTTCCGCCACGCGGCGCCGTTCGGCCCCCTCGATGCGGTACGCGGCGGCGAAGAACTCCAGATACTCGATCACGCGCATGTCGTCGTATACGCCGAAGATGTCGGGCATGTAGCCGATGGCACGGCGGATCTCGCGCGGATGGGTGTAGATCGAATGGCCGCACACGTAGGCCTCGCCCCACGTCGGGGCCAGGAGCGTGGCGAGGATCCGGATGGTGGTCGTCTTGCCGGCGCCGTTGGGGCCGATGAAGCCGAACAGGTCGCCCTGTTCGAGCTTCAGGTCGAGCGCTTCCAGGGCGGCGAAGTCGCCGTATTTCTTCGTCAGGTCGATCGTCTCGATCATGGTGCCCGCGCCTCGACTGGAATCACGATCCGCCACAAGCCCCGGCCCGACCCGTCGGGTCCCGGCACCTCCCCGGCGGCGGCGGCCGACCGTGGCTGGCGTGGCTGTCGCTGCCGCTGGCGGTGGCTGTCTTCAGCGGCGGGGCCTGGTGGGTGGCCCGGCACTGGAAAGGG
>RFRL01000030.1 GCA_009924545.1 Planctomycetia bacterium
GTGAAAGGGGCGGTACCGCTGGAACCGGGCGACGTTTCGTTCGCGTTCGAGGTGGCGCCGCTGCTGCTCCAGCACTGCGCTGGGTGTCACGACGCCGACGATCCCGAAGGTGGCCTGCGGATGGTGAGCCTCGAGTCGCTCGTGCGCGGTGGCCAGACGGGGCCGGCGGTCGCGCCCGGAAAGTCTGCCGAGAGCCTCCTCGTGAAGAAAATGCGCGGCACCGGCATCGACGGGCAACGGATGCCCCTCGGCAAACCACCCCTGCCCACGGAAGCGATCGAGCTCGTCGCCACATGGATCGATCAGGGCATCAAACTCGATCTGCTCACCCCGAAAAGCCCGCTGGCGGACATCGCCGCGGCGGGGCGGGCGCGGAGCCTGTCGCACGAGGATCTGGCGGAGGCCCGATTCGCGGCGGCCGACGGCGTGTGGCGCCGCGCGATCGCCGATGACGAACCGACGGTGGTCCGCCGTGACACGCGGATCTGCGTGCTGGGCAACCTGCCGTCGTCCCGCGTCGAGGAGATCGCCACGGCCGCCGAACGGGTGGAAGCCACCCTGCGCGAGGAGCTGGTCGCCGGCGGCAAGCCACTCGTCAAGGGCGGCGTCGTTCTCCTCGCCTTCGCCAAGCCGTTCGACTACTCCGATTTCTGGGTCAATGTGCTCGGAGCGGAGCGACCCAAGGGGTTGCTCGGTGGGCCGGGCATTGCCGGGGATGTCGTCTACGGGGCACTGGTCGTGCCGGAGGCCGGCCAGTCGGCTGCCGATTTCGAGTTCCGTGTCGCCGAGCAGATCGCGGCGGCGGCACTCATCGGCCGTGGGGCGCCGCCGTGGTTCGCGTTGGGGGCCGGGCGTGTGACCGCCGCCAAAGTGGTGCCCAAGAGCCAGGCGGCGAAGTCGTGGCGGAGCGATGCCAACGAGCGGATCGCGCACATCCGCTCGGCCACCGAACTGGTCTCGGGGCGGGCCGATCCCGTCGACACCGCAGCCGTGGCGGCGGCGTTTTTCGGGGCCTCGGGCGGGGCGGCCAAACTGGCGGCGCTGATCGACCAGCTCGACCGGGGTGAGGCTTTCGAATCGGCATTCGAGAAGGTGTTCCGCGGTCCCCCGGCCGCGGTTGTCGACGGCTGGCTCGCCCGCGAGAGTCGCAAGCCGAGCCGGCGTGGCCAGTAGGCGGTTTCGCCCGACGGGTGGCAGGGGCACTCGCGCAGGACCGAAAACGCAGCCGGGCCCGTGGCGATACGTTATCCACCGCGATGCCGTGGTGTCGTGGAGGATGCGGAGAGCTCGTTCATCCAAAAGGAGGGTGCCTCGGCGCCCGGGCACGGGATCCGGTCCATCCTGGGATGGCCGGCGGGCCGCGCTGGCAGGGCCTTTCGGCACCCGACAAGCCTCGTTAAGAGCTCACCGGCATGGTTTCGACAGCAGCACGAACATGGCAGAAAACGTATCGCCCCAGGCCCGGTTCCGGCCGGTGACGACCTTCGCCGAGCGAAGTGTAGCAGACCGGACGCCGTGACCTGCCACCGCGCGGTCGGTTCGTGAAAAGTCGTGGGGTGGCAGCAGCGACCCCGTGGCCCGGCACCGCTTTTGCGGTGCGTCAGAAGTCGCCGTTGTCGCGCGAGTGTGGTTCCATGGCCTTGGTGTTGCGTTCCACGGCGATGACCACCGTCTGCCGCTCGAGCCCGTTGGGGGTGCTGGCGATGATGGGGAGAACCTGCCGCTTGTTGGGCATGTCGACCCGCACCCGGAACGTGCCGTCGGGATGGACCTTCACCGGTTCACCCTGGAGCGTCACGTAACACCCCGGCTCGGTGACGCCGTACACGATCATCTCGGCATCCACCTCGAGTTGGAACGTGCTCACCGGCTCGCCGTCGGCGTCGTACTCCCCCGCGGCACGCCGGCTCGCGGGAGGGCCCATTGGGCGTCGCAACCGCTCCTCGAACAGTTCCTGCAGCTCGGTGCAGTTGTTCTCCGGGGAGAATCCGCCGCTCATCGAGTAGATTTTCTCGCAGTCGGCAGCGATGTCTCCCCAGTGCACGTCGAGGGCGTCGGTCTGCGACCCGGTCGGCATGGTCACGGCATTGCTGCGTGCCATCACGTGGAACCGGCCCGTGGGAGTGGCGTAGCCCAGCTCCACACGGCAGCGGATCGGCTCGCGGATGTCGATGAACCAGTTCTTCACCCCGCCGTGGACCTCGATCTCCCGGATCACCTGCTCCGACGGCGAGCCCTGGAGGCCGTTTTCAAGTTGCAGCACGCGGAGCGTCGGCCGGGCGCCGTGCCACTCCGGCCCCAGCGCGGCCTCGGCGCGGACCACGCTCGCCGGGGTGACTTCCCAGAAGGCATGGAGCCAGTGTGGCCCCCGCACCATGACCACGATGCGATCCTTCATCGCCCGCGCGGGGCGGCCCTGCTCCGGACGCGTGGCCAGATTCTTCGCGCGGGCGAGGCGTTCGCGGGCCTCCTGGATCCGTTGGGTCACTGCGGCGTCACGGGCCGGCGCCGGATCTTTGCCGGCGGGGCGGGCCGCATCCGCCTGCCGGGGACGGAGGGCGGCGGCCGCCACCGGACGCGAGGCGCGGGCCTTGCGGATCAGGGCCCGGATGAGCTGATCCTTCCGCATCGAATGCCAACCGGACACACCGTGCTGCTTGGCCAGCCGGGCGAGGTCCCGGACCGGCTTTTCCTTCAGGCTGGATGCTGTCACGATGGCCCTCGAACGACCGGAACTGGGCACGAAACCACCCTCTGCACGGTAGCCAGCTTGGTTACGAAACGCAAACAAGAACCCCTCACAGGAGGGGTTTTGCCGATCGCCACATCCCTCGAGCGGGCTGGCGGGCCATCCAAACGCGTGAAAAACAGACGGTTTTCCCGCGACGAACGGTACCGCGACCGTGGAGCCGGGCGGTGCCGGACCACTGGATCCCAGGTGCAACAGAGTTGCCGGACAGTGCGGCTGGTGGCCTGTCTCAGGGACGGCGCCGTTCACCGCTCAGTGGTGCTGCGGGTCGAGAGTGAAAGGTCGGGACGATCCACGGTCTCGTCGCGGCGGCGGTCGGCGTGAGGGAATTGTCCATGCTCGTCGCGGTCAGTCGCCACGGAGCTTGAGACCCCGTTCCGCGAGCTTTTCACGCACCTCGTTGAGGCTCGTGACGCCGAAGTTCTTGCACTCCATCAGGTCCTCGGCGGTCCGGCGAATGAGTTCGCCGACCGTGGTGATCCCCAGCCGCGTGGTGCACTTGCGGGCCCGCACGGAGAGCGCCAGTTCCGTGATCGGCTGCGACAACAGTTCCTGGTCGTCGCCGGCGATCACCTCTTCCTCGAGCGCCGGCCCCTCCCCCGCAACGGCAGCGGAGAACTGCCCCAGGGACAGCCCCTTGCTGGCGAGCATCTCCTTGATCTCCACGAGACTCGTCTCGCCGAAGTTCTTGCTCTCCAGCAGTTCCGCCTCGCTCGTCCGCGCGAGATCGCCGAGGGTCATGATCCCCATCTTCTGCAAGCAGTTCCGGCTGCGGACCGACAGTTCGAAATCGGTGACCGGCAGCGAGAGCACGTGGTCGTAGCGGTCACGCTGCCGGCCGTCCTGCTCGTCGAGCCGCACATCGCCGGTCGCCGACGAATCCTTGAGGAACAGTCGCGCCCGCGGGTGATCGGGAAAAGCCTGCAGCACGCGTCTGTAGCACTGTTGCGCCAGAGGGTAGTTCTCCCGGTCCTCGTAGAGCAGGCCGAGGTTGACCAGCGCCCCGACTGCCGCCGGGTACCGCCGGCTCGCCCGCTCGTAGCAGGCGATCGCCTCGTCGTCGTTCCCGGCGCGGTCGTTGAGGAGCCCCATGGCGAACAGCGCCCCGGGGTGGCCAGGGTCGCGCTCCAGCGCCTTCTCGAAGGCCCCGGCAGCCTCGGCCATCGGCCCACCAGACTCACAAAGCATGGCTCCCTGGAGCGCCCAGTAGCCAGCCGGTGCGTGCTGGGCCTCGACCTGGCCGAGCAACTTGCGGGACTCCGCCGTCCGCCCCGCCCCCTGCTCCGCCTCTGCCGCCGCCACCAGACATTCGGCGGCGTCGTAGCCCGCCTTCCGCGCCCCGAGGAACGAGTCGCGCGCCAGTTCGTACTGTTTCTGGTCGTCGGGGGGCGCGGCAGTCGCCGCCAGGGCGAGTTGGGCGCGGCCCTGGAAGAAAATAGCGAGCGCACTGCCGTCGGCAGCTTTGAGCGTCTGCAGGGCGTCGCGGCTGCGGCCGAGGAGGAACTGGCCGACGCCGAGGCGTACCGACGAGGCCGGGCTGCGATCGGCGGCCCGTTCCATGTCGGCGACCGCGAGTTTCAGGTCGCGGTGGGCGGCGGGGTCCTCGCCGAGCATGTCCATCAACCGGGAGATCTCACTGGGGCCGAAGGCGCCGGTGCCGGCAATGAGGTCACGGATGTCGATGGTCGCCGCCGCTGTCATGAGAATCTCCAATTGACTGTCGAATGGACTGCACACGAGCGAAGCCGAGGCCACCGTTGGACGGCCGGTCATATCACCCGGATCTTGACCGACCGCGGGGGAAGGGCAGACAGGTCGCCCGCCATCACCCCGCACCCGACCGACGACCCGTGCAGCCGGAGCCACAAGCGGGGTCGCTCGATAAAGCCAGCGGTGGGAATCGAACCCACAACCCCCGCATTACGAATGCGGTGCTCTGCCAATTGAAGCTACGCTGGCGTCATCCTCGGCAGCGAACCGCTTCCCGATCACCAATCAGCCGGCCACGAATCGTCCGCACTTGCGACCGGACCAGCGGTGGCAAACGGCACGCGGACCGCCCGATCGTGGCTGCGCAGCCGTGGTCATCCCGCTGGGGGTTACCCCACCGTTGGTTGCCTCACAGCCGCTCATCCCGCCAGCGTTTCCTCCAGCGACTCGGCCTGGGGCGGGCGCTGTGGGACCGGCGGATGCCGTGACCCACCGGAGAGCCATGCTGACTCCCGGTGAGAACCGCTCAAAGTAGCGCAGCCGCAGCCCCACCGTCAAGGGTCGGCAGCGAGCATTTTGCCATCGACAATCCGGGGGGTTGGGAGGGGGTCGACCGACCGCGGAGGTGGCGACCAGGTCGGGAAAAGGAAAGGAGATGAAAAAACAAAAAGGTGGGGCCTTTGACCCGGCAGGAGCATCCTGCCATGGACGTGCGAGTCAGGGGCAAGGCGACCGCACGGCCGAAGGAAGCCAAAGGCCCCACCTTGGGGAAGATCGTGGGGGGAGGCCAACGCGGATCCCGACTCGGCGTCGGGTCGTTGCGTCGTCCAACGCGATCGAAGAGAAGCAACCAGCGTGCCAATGACCTTTTTGGTTGTGGGAAACCTTGCGGAGACCCATCCGTGGCACGCCCGGCGGCTCGATGACATGCCGCGGCGAACCGTTTCCATCGGGAATCGATGGGAATCGGGGCCGGACGCAAGAGCCCGCTGCGCGGCCGAGCCTCTCGAAGCGCTCTCGGCCGGTCGGTCTCGATTTGAGACGGACCCTTGGGCCCACGCACGGAGCGCTCGATCGTGCAACGCGATGCCGCGTTTTGCCGCGCATCGGGGTGCCGCCTTCTCAGTCAGCGACACCGGAAACGCGAGACCCTGAATCCTTGGCCGCTATGATTCGTGGATCGTGATCCGGCCGGTGTCTCGTGGACCGACGCCGACCGTCGTCTGTCGCCCGGAGCGCTCCGTTGAATCCCCGTCTTCCGGCCCATCTGGGTGCTCTCCGGTGCGGCCCAGGCTTTCCGCTCCTGCTGATCGCGGGTCCCTGCGTGATCGAGTCGGAAGCCATCTGTCTGCAGATCGCCGAGCGCCTTGCCCGGCTGGCGACGGAGCTCGACCTCCAGTTGGTTTTCAAGGCCTCCTTCGACAAGGCGAACCGGACCAGCGGCAATGCCTTCCGGGGACCGGGCTCCGAGGAGGGCCTGGCGATTCTCGAACGCGTCCGGGAGAGGACGGGGCTGGCGGTGACCACCGACATCCACCTTCCCGAACAGGCCCGGCCCGCGGCCCAGGTTTGCGATCTGCTGCAGATCCCGGCTTTTCTCTGCCGCCAGACCGATCTGTTGCTGGCAGCGGCGGCCACGGGTCGGGCGGTGAATGTGAAGAAGGGGCAGTTCGTTGCACCGGGCGACATGCGGCATGCGGTGGCGAAACTGCTCGCTGGCGGCTGCCAGGACATCTGCCTCTGTGAACGAGGCACGTTCTTCGGGTATGGGCGCCTCGTCAACGACTTCGGCGGCCTGACGGAGATGCGGGCGTTGGGGGTGGCCGTGATCTTCGACGGCACCCATTCCGTGCAACGTCCGGCCAGCCGCGGCTCGGCCACGGGGGGGGAACGGGCCCTCGTTGAACCGCTCTGCCGGGCCGCAGCCGCCGTCGGTATCGACGGGCTGTTCCTCGAGACCCATCCCGATCCCGACAGCAGCCCCAGCGACGGCCCCAACATGGTGCCTCTGGACGCCCTCCGCGGTGTGCTCGAGCGGGTGCTCCGCTTCCATGCCGCCCGGGTCGCTGCCGACTCGGAGCGGGGCCCATCATGACCGACCTGCGCACCACCGAAGCCGGGCGCATCCGCAGCGGCCTGATGTACCGAGGGAGCCGTGCCATCCGGACGACGCTCCTGGCCGTGGCCCTGGCGGGCTGTGGTCGCTCGCCGGCCCGGTCCCCCACGCCGCCGGGGGCGGGACCCGCGGCAGGTGCCGCAGCCGTCGCGCCGGTGCCGATGGGGCAGGGTGTCCGTGATCAGTTGTTGGCCGGTGCCATCGACGTGCTCGGCAGGCTCGACGACTACGACGAGGCGGCCGCCTCGGCCCAGGTGTTCGATCGTCTCAACCAGTGGAGCCATGCCGTGGGGCTGACAGGGCCCGCGACGGGATGGGAGCCCGACCCCCTGCTGAAGACGTTGCCGCAGGGTTTGGCCGATGCCGGGGGCGTCGCCGGGCTCGGCAGCGGCTCCTTCGATGCCGCCACCGACGTGCTGACGCTACGCGACCAGCGCTGGCTGGCCGACATCGCCGCCAGCGCCCGTCGTGACGCGGTCGACGATCTCGACGTGGCCCGCAACCTGTTCGAGTGGACCGTCCGGGCGCTGGCCCCGGTGGTCGATCCTCCCGCCGTGCCCACCGCGGAGAACGGCGGAAGCCGTTGGTTTCTTCCCGGGGAGATCCTCCTGGCGGGACGCGCGAGCGCTCCGCAACGGGCCTGGATCTTCCTCGAACTGCTCCGTCACGCCGGCCTCGACGCGGTCATGCTCGCGACCGGTAACGCTGCCGAAGGGGGGCTCCGGCCCTGGGTTCCGGCGGTCCTCACCGGTGGCGAGGCTCATCTGTTCGAGCCAACCTACGGGATACCGGTGCCGGGGCCGGGCGGCTCGGGCATCGCCACGGCCCGCCAGGCGGCCAGCGATCCGTCGGTGCTGGCAGGACTGTCACTACCTGATCGGGCTTATCCGGTCCAGGCCGCCGACGTGGGCAGCCTGGCCGTGCTGGTGCCGGCCGCCCCGTGGAACCTGGCGCGGCGGATGGCCCGCATCGACACCGAACTGGTGGGAACCAGGCGGTTGAACCTGGCGATCGACGCCAGCGCCCTGGGGCGCGCCGCCGCCGCGGCGCTTCCCGGAGACGCCGCGGCGCACGATGTGCGCCTCTGGTTCTTCCCCTGGGAGACGATCGCCCGGCGGAAGTCCGCCGGGGCGACCGTCAACCGGGCCCTGGGGGCCGAGTTGGCGGTGATGTCGCTGGCCATGATGCAGCCGGGCGGACCCGGTTCGGCCGACCGAATGGTGCGCCCGTTGTACGTCGCCCGCCTGCGTGAGTTCCGTGGGGATTTCGACGGCCCCGACGGGGCCAAGCGCGCCTACCTCCTCGCCCGCCCGTCGGCGGCCGCGATCAACGCCGCCGTGGCCGGCCTCGCCCCACAGCAGGCCGACGGCATGAAACGCCTGTACGACCAGCTCAAGGAGAACGCCACCTACTTCCTCGGCGTGCTCACGCTCACGGAGCGCGACTACGAGACGGCGGTCGATTACCTCGGCAGGATGACCCTCGAGGAACACCCCGACGGGACCTGGGCCGACGCTGCCCGGCTGAACCTCGCCGAGGCGAAACTCGGCCTCGGGCTCGATGCCGAGGCGGCGGCGCTCCTCGAGGCGGACCCCTCGCCGCAACGCTTCGGCAGCCGCCTGCGGGTGGAGCGGATCGCACAGCCGGGCCCGTGATCCCCGGCGAACCGGCGGGGCCGTGCGGCCGCCGTTGCCGGGTGGCGGTGGGGGAGGTATGGTGTGGGGTTTGCGTATCGACGCCCCCCGCCCGGTGAGCCACCCATGAAAGACGGCATCCATCCCCGTTACATCGAGACGGTCGTCCGTTGCGGCTGCGGCAACTCGTTCACCACGCGTAGCACCGTGCCGGAACTGAAGGTCGACATCTGCAACGTCTGCCATCCGTTCTTCACGGGCAAGCTGAAGTTCGTCGATACCGCCGGTCGGATCGAGAAATTCAAGTCGAAGTTCGCCAGCGCCGGCTATGCCAGCCTCAAGAAGGGCAAGAAGCCCGCCGCCCCGGCCGAACAGCCCGCTTCCTGACGCGTGATGCGCGACCACCTCGATGCCACGCTGGCCCGCTTCGACTTGCTCGAACGCGAGATGGTCGATCCGGACGTGCTCTCCCAGCCCCACCGGCTCGCAGCGGTGGCCCGGGAGCACGGCTCGCTGGCCAAACTGGCCCGGCGCTACAGGGGCTTCCTCGCCATCGAACGGCAGATCTCCGAACTGGAGGTGATGCGCGACGATGGCGACGCCGACCTCCGTGCCCTGGCGGTGGCGGAGCTTCCCGAGTTGCAGGTGCGGCGGCAGCGCGAATGGGAGGAATTGGCCGACCTGTGCAGCGACGACGATGATGCGGGCCGGGGGCGGTGCATCGTCGAACTGCGGGCCGGCACCGGTGGCGACGAAGCGGGATTGTTCGTCAGGGACCTGTTCGAGATGTACCGCCGCCACGCCGCCGAGGCCGGCTGGGAGATCGAGGTCCTCGATGCCAGCCCGACCGAACTGGGCGGCTTCAAGGAACTGATCCTCGGTGTCAGCGGGGCGGAGGTGTTCCGCCGGCTCCGCCACGAGAGCGGCGGCCACCGCGTGCAGCGCGTGCCCGACACCGAGACCAAAGGTCGGATCCACACCTCCGCCGCCACCGTGGCGGTGCTCCCCGAGCCGGAGGACGTGGAGGTGTCGATCAGTCCCGACGAGTACCGCAAGGATCTGTTCTGCGCGAGTGGTCCGGGGGGGCAGCATGTCAACAAGACCGCCTCCGCCGTCCGTCTCACCCATCTCGAGACCGGTCTGGTGGTGCAGTGCCAGGACGAGAAGAGCCAGCACAAGAACCTCGCCCGAGCGCTGCGCGTGCTGAAAACGCGGCTCTACGAGCTGCGCCGCCAGCAGGAGCACGACAAGCGCGCCACGGAGCGGCGCACGCTCGTGGGCTCGGGGGACCGCAGCCAGCGCATCCGCACCTACAATTACCCGCAGAACCGCCTCACCGACCACCGCATCAACGAGAGCTTCACCCTCGATCAGGTGCTCGCCGGGCGGTTGGGGCAGGTGCTCGAGGCGATCGAGGCCCACGCCCGCCAGCAACGGCGGGCGGAGATGGAACGCTCCGCGGCCTCCGGTGCCGACTGATCCTCCCGGGGGAGACCCGCATGGCCGACGAGGTGTGGACGGTGGGACGCCTGCTCGGGTGGACCACCGAGTGGTTGGCCACCAAGGGGAGCGAGTCGGCCCGGCTCGATGCCGAAGTGCTCCTGGCCCACGTGCGCGGCTGCCCCCGGATCGCCCTCTACACCGCGTTCGAGGAGCCGGTCGACGACGCCCAGCGGTCCCGCTTCCGCGACCTCGTGAAGCGCCGCGGCGCCGGTGAGCCGGTGGCCTACCTGGTGGGGAGCCGTGAGTTTTTTTCCATCCCCTTCCGCGTGACGCCGGCGGTCCTCGTGCCCCGACCGGAAACGGAGGGGCTGGTGGTCCGGGTTCTCGATCTGTGCCGGCATCTCGAGCGGGCCCGGATCGCCGACGTCGGCACCGGCTCGGGGGCGATCGCCGTGGCGTTGGCCAAGCACCTGCCCCACGCCGTGATCACCGCCACCGACCTGTCGGCCGAGGCGCTGGCGGTGGCCCGATCCAACGTCGAACGCCACGGGGTGGTCGAGCGGGTGACGCTCATGGAAGGGGATCTGCTCGCCGGGGCAACCGGGCCGTTCGACATCGTGGTGAGCAATCCACCGTACGTCCGCGAGGACGAGTTCGCCGGGTTGCCTGCCGATGTCCGTCTCCATGAGCCGCGGGGGGCGCTCGTGTCGGGGCCGACGGGCGTCGAGGTGATCGCCCGGTTGGCGGCAGCCGCAGCGCCGCTGCTGGCGCCGGGCGGGTGGCTGGTGGTCGAGGTGGGGCCGGCCGACGAGGCCCGCGACTCGCTCGCGGCCGTCGCGGGCCTCGAAGTCCGTCCGACGATTCCCGATCTCGCCGGCCGGCCGCGGATCGTGCAGGCGCAGCGAGGCTGACGGCCCGGGGTCGATGCCTGCCGCGACGCTCGCCGCGGGCGCGGTCGGCCCCCGCCGGTGGGTTGTCGGCCGGTGCGGGCAGGTGTAAAAAAAGTTCGGGGCATCAAGCGCGCCGGCATCTGCCGCCCGGCCGCTGCATCGGGCGAGCGGCTGGCCTTCACGATGCAGTCTGGGCGCGCGCCAATGGGTGGGCCGGATCTCGGCCCCTGGATCGACGAGGTGGTCGCCGCCGTGGCCCGCGGCCGACGCCGGCTGTCGGCTGCATGGGTGGCGGGCGCCCGGGGGGCACGCGCCATCGGGAAGGCGATGGTGTGGCACGGCGCCGACGCCGCGCGGATCGTGGGCGACCGGCTCGTCGCCTGCAGCCGGCAGGAAGCGCTCCCGGCGCGGCCGCTGGTCTGCGTCGCGGTGCTGTTGGTGTGCGGCGGTTGGCTGGCTGCCGCATGTGGCTGGTCGGTGACGGCGTGGGGCGGCGCGGCGGTGGTCGCCCTCCTGGTGTGGGGCGGATGCGTGCGGCGCGCCCGCGCCGTGTGGGCCCGGGAGTGGGGGGCCGCAGTGGCGCTGGCGGCCGCGATCGTGACGGCGATGGCAGCGTGGACGAGTGTGCGCCTCGACCTCTTTTCGCGGCACGATCTGGCGTGGAGCCTCGGCGACGCGGCGCTGCCGGTGGCGGTGGAGGGCGTCGTCGTGGAGGCGGCGCGCTCGCTACGCCCCATGACCGCTCACACCACACCCACCGCGACCACGTCTGCCTCGCGCAGCGAATGCGTGCTGGCCCTCACCGCGGTTCGCGACGGTGCCGCGTGGCGCGTAGCTGCCGGCCGGGCGCGGCTGATCGTCGCGGGTGCCGGCATTCCGCTCGTGCCGGGGAGCCTTCTGCGGGTGTACGGCCGCGGCCTCCGTCCCGCACCGGCCCTCAACCCGGGCGAGTTCGACCAGCGGCAGCGCGCCCGCCTCAACCGTGTGCTGTCGGTGATCCGCACGCAGGCAGAGGGAGTGGAACACCTCGCCACGGCATCGGCTTGGTGGCCGACGGCGCTTCTCGAGCGGGCCCGGGCCGCCGGCACCCGGGTCCTCGAGCGTCATATCGGGCCGGACCGCGCGGGGCTCGCCGCCGCACTCCTGCTGGGCAGCCGGGAGGCCCTCGATCCCGAAACGTCGCGCGACTTCCTCGTCACCGGTACCGTGCACATCCTCTCGATCTCGGGCCTCCACGTGGGGATCCTCGCGGCGGCGCTGGCTGCAACGCTGCGCACTGCCCGGGTGCCGCGCGTCGCGGGGCTGGTGATCGTGGCCCTGGTCACCGGGGGCTACGCGGTGATGGTGGGGGCGCAGACGCCGGTGGTGCGCGCCACCCTCGTGGTGTGGCTGGCGTGCGTGGGGGCGGCCTGCGGCCGGCCGGGATTCGGTCTCAATTCGCTGGCGGTGGCGGCCATCGTCATCGCTTTGTGGCACCCGGCCGATACGCTCCTGGTGGGGACGCAGTTGTCGTTCCTCTCCACCGCCGTGCTGGTGGGGGTCGTGACGCGACGCTCCCCGTTGGCCGATGACCCGATTGAACGGCTGATCGACGCCGGTCGCAGCCCCACGTGGCGCTGGTGCCGGCGGCGGCTCCGCGACCTGGGCACGGCGGTCGTCGCGGGCGCCGCGGTGTGGCTGGTCACCGTCCCGTTGGTGGCCGCCCGGTTCCACGTCGTGAGCCCGGTCGCCCTGCTGCTCAATCCCCTCCTCGCGCCTTTGGTGGCCCTGGCGATGGGGTGGGGGTTCCTCTGCCTGCTGGCGGCGCCGCTGTCCGCCCCGCTGGCCGCGGTCTGCGGCTGGTTGTGCGACGGCGCCCTGGCGGCCACTGCGGGGCTGGTGGCGCTGGCCGCCGCGCTGCCGGCGGGTCACGCCTGGACACCGGCTCCGCCGGAGTGGTGGGTGGTGGGGGCCTATGTCGTGGTCCTGGCCGTGCTCTTGTGGCTACCGGCCGAGCGGCTCCGGCAGCCGCTGACCTGGGGAGCGGTCATCCTGGCCTGGGGGATGTTCGGGGTCGCCGGCGTCACCGCGGCGGGCCTGCTGCGTCCCGCGGCACCGCGCGTGGAGGCCACGGTGGCGGCGATGGGCCATGGCTGCGGCATCGTCGTGCGCGGGCCGGCCGGCGGCTGCCTGGTGTACGACGCCGGCCGGCTCGGCGCCCCGGCCGCGGCCAGCCGTGGTGTGGCCGCCATCCTCTGGGCACAGGGGTTGCGGCGGATCGACACGCTGGTGGTGTCGCACGCCGACGCCGATCATTTCAACGGTGTTCCCGATCTACTCGACCGCTTCGCCGTGGGGCGGCTCGTGGTGCCCGGGGCGCTGGTGACCAGTCGGGCGCCGGCGGTCCGCGACCTGCTCGCGCGGGCGGAGCACGCCGGGGTCGGAGTGGTGGTGGCCCGGGCGGGAGACACGATCCCCTTCGAGCCGCTGTGCCGCGTGCGGGTGCTCCATCCGCACGCCGGGGAGCCGGCCCCGGGTGGCGACGACAACCAGTCGAGCGTCGTGCTCTCGATCGAGGCGGCCGGCCGTCGCCTGCTCCTCACCGGCGACCTCGACGGGCCGGCCCTGGAGCGGTTCGTCGCCGATGGCCCCGGCCCCTGCGACGCCCTGGTGGCCCCGCACCATGGCAGCCTTTCGGCGTTGGCCACCGGGGTGGTGGCCGCCACGCAACCAGACTGGGTGTTCGTGAGTGGCACCGGGGGGGACCGCTGGGCGACGGTGAGCAGTGCCTACGCCCGGGCGGGCACCCGTCGGGCGACGGTGCTGCGCAGTGGTGGCGACGGCGCCATCGCCGTGGTGCTTTCGGCCGAAGCCGTGACCGTGCGGCAGCACCGTGCGGGACGTTGGGAGGGGGTGACCAGGGGTGAGATCGCGCTGGCCGACGGGACCGCGGCCGACGCGTCGGGGCCCTGTCCCGCCCCCGGGAATCGCCGGGCCCCCCTCGGCACCGTCAGGCCCGCACCTGCTCCCGCCAGAACCGCCAACCTGCGGCCGCGAGGAGCAGGAGGTTCGCCACGAGGAACGTGAAGAACTCCGTCTGCCCCCCTTGCCCGAAGCCGTACGAGTGGAGGCCCGCACCGAGGAGGAAGTTGACGCCGTACCACGACATGCCGATCACCGCCGCCCCGAGGACGCTGCCCGCGGCAAGGCCGAAGTTGCCGATCCAGCCGGCATACCGGCCGTGGAGGATGATCAGATACGCCAGCAGCGACACCAGCGCCCACACTTCCTTGGGATCCCAGCCCCAGAACCGGCCCCACGACACGTCGGCCCACAGGCCACCGAGGATCGTGCCGGCCGCGAGGAGGAGCACCGCCACCTGCATCGCCTTGTAGATGAATCCGGCCAGCGCCCCGCAGGCCGCCGGTGCCGACCGGCCACCGCGCCCGTTGTCGGGATACCGGCCCAGCAGGTAGTGCCCCAGCGCCAGGATCCCCAGGCCCCAAGCCAGGGCTCCGGCCGCGTAGCTGGAGACGATCGTGAGCACGTGGATCGTCAGCCAGAAGTTGTCACGGAGCACCGGCTGGAGCGGACTGAACTGCTTGCCCGGGATGGGGAAGAACCAAGCGATGAACGTTCCGGCGAAGGCCACCGCGGTCACCACGAGGCCGAACGACCGGCGGCTGTAGACTTCGGCGAGCGTGCTCCGCAGGTGGCCGCCACCCCAAGAGAGGGGCACCGTGACCAGCGCCGCGTAGCCTGCCAGCAGGAGCCTGGGGACGTACCATACCGCCGGGATGAGCATCGACAGGCCGACGAGCCAGACGACGAGGTTGTTGAGGTTGGGGATCGATCCGTCGACGTCGGTCTGTGGGAGGAGGTTGATGATCGTTCGGCCACCGGCCGCGTACGGGGCCCGGGCGAGCACCCAGAGGACTGCGGCCGAGCCCGCCAGTCGTGGCAGGAGCAACAGCCAGTTGCCCCACGCCCACGCGGAGGGGGCCGCCAGCGCGGTCTGCCGTGGCAGGAGCGGCGTGGCCTCGCCCGGGAGCCACGAGCCGACCGGCGGGGGCAGTGCCGTGAGGCGCCAGGCATCGGCCACGCCGCGGCCACAGGCTGGTGCCACGAGGAAGCACAGGCCCAGCAGCGACAGGAAAAACGGCACGTAGATGACCGTCTCGTACATGTTGGTGACCGGCGCCCACCCGGTGATCGCCACGCGATTGATGAACGCCCACGCCGTCCAGGCGAGCTCGGCGACCAGCAGGGAGGTACCCAGCCAGAACATCGGTCCGCGCGCCCGCCCGAAGGCCAGCGCGAACCCGCCCAGGGCCGCCAGGCTCAGGACCCACGACATGCGGAACGGATCGGACGCGTTGTAGCCCACCTCACGCAGTGTGCTCCCGGCCGGCGGATAGGCGGTGTGGGCGAGCACGTCGGGATCGACCCGCTCGACGGCCAGCCCGCGCCGCACCGGCTCCACACCCTCGCCGAGGCGGCGGAGGCCGGTGGCGAGATCGGCGGCGGCCGTGGCCGCGCCATCGAGCGACGATGCAGTGGTGTCGCGCACATGGGACGCGAGCCGCTGGTAGGCGGCCCGGGTCTGGGCCAGGGTGGCGTCTGGATAACCTGCGAGGATCGACGGCGGGGCGTCGAGGAGCGTGGCCAGCCCGAGCCACGGCGGCATGTCGGCATCCGCATCCCGTTCGGCGTCGAGCGCGGAAGCGTGGAGGGCCGGGATCACCGCGACGCTGCCGCCGTTGTCGAACAGCGCCTCGCCAAGGACCGCCACCCGGTCAGCCACGCGCTGCACGGCCCGTTGCACCGACGGCGAGGCACCGGTCGCGGCACCGCGGAGGTCAGCGATCGTGGCGTGCAGCGCCTCCCAGCGCGGGAGCACGTCGGCGGTGGCGAAGCGGGTCGACTGGCCGACCGACTCCCCGACGTCGAGGAGCGCCTTCTCGAACGCCTCCGCCGCCGCGCGCGGAGCGGCGGCCCCGGCCCGCAGTTGGGGGCCGAGTGGACGCCACGCCGACGCGATGGCGTCGAGCTGGCGGAAGAAACGCGACCGGCCCATCGCGTCGCCGGCGGCGCGGAAGGTGAGCTGCCGCCACGTCACGTACGCCTGCCACAACTGCTCCACCTTGGCCTCCAGGCCGGCGGGCCGGAAAGGGCGCCCTTCCGCCTGGGACGCACGACGCGCGTCGTCGAGTTGCATGAGCCGCTGGCGCAGCGCTTCGCTGTCGGCGATGTCGGACGGTGCAGCGAACTTGAGCCGCTGCGACTCACCGGCCACCGTGGCGAACACCGGTAAATCGAGGAGGCTGCGGAGTTCCTCGTGTTCGGCGTGAAGGAAGGGGACGTCCTCCCAGGCTTCGGGCCGCACCAGCCAGTCGAGGAGCAGTTCATCGGGGGCCCACTTCACCAACCGCCCACCGTCGCCGGTGGGCAGGCGTGGCGCTTGGGCATTGGTGATGGTCTCCACCTGCCGGCGGGCGAACGTATCGAGGGGCATGAGCCGGCCATCCTCGAGCACCGGGATCGCGCGCCACTCCGCCAGCGCTGGACTCAAGCGGGGCCAGGGTCCACCCCCCGCGCCAGCCCCGGTCGTGGGAGCGCCCAGGGCGGTCGACACGAGGAGCGTGGTGGCCCAGAGGAGGGCCGCCGCAACGAGTGATGGGGAGCGGAGCATGGTCATCCTCCGGAACACGGTCAACGGGTCAGGCCGGCTGTGGCACGTGGCCCGACCGGCGCGGACCGAAGAAATAGGCCCGCATGTAGAACATCGTGAAGATCCCCACCACCACCAGCCCGCTGCCGGCGTATTTCACGCCCCGCCCGGGATCGTAGTTGACGGTGAGCACCGAGGCCTCGAGGCGATCGGGCTTGTCAACGCCCGGGTCAGCGCGCCGGGCCGTGAGGTGAAGCGTTCGTAGAGCGGGTCGCCCGGCGACCACGGGCCCATGAAGCTCTCTTGGAAGAGCCGGTAGCTGCGCCCGCTGGCCGGGTCGGAAAAGTCGACAGGCGCGTTCATCGTGATGGTCACGGGCCGGCTGGTGAGCGCGGCACCGCTGCGGGCGAGGAACTCCACCTGGCTGGTGAAATGCGAAGCCTGGCTCGTCCCCGGATCGAGGCGGCGTTCGAAGTTGTCGAGTTTGACGTCGAAGCCGATGTCGATCGCATCGGGAACGAGCATCACCGTGACGCTGCGGCCACGCCCTTCGACCGTGCGCCGTTCCGCTGGGCCGGGGGGTTCGTCGATGGGCTGGATGGGGACGCCGGCCAGCCAGAACTCCTGCCGCCGGCCATCCACCGTGAGTCTGACCTTGGCCGCGCGCCGTTTCGCCGACGGGGGCTTGTCCTTGTCGAAGGGCACGGGCAGGGTGGCGATCTCCAGGGCGTCGGCCGGCAGGAAACGCTCCACCCGCATCTGCAGTTTCGCGCGGGGCATTTCAAAGGCCCCCACTGGCCGGCCATCGGCGGGCAACTCGCCGGCGGTGGCCCCGGGCGCCTGCCAGCGACGGTAGAGCAATCGGTGGGATCCACCACCATTGCCCGGCTCCCGGCCACCAGTGCCCGGCGCCTGGACGATGTCGATGCGACTGCGGGCCTTGCCCTGCATCCGTTCCGAGGCGTCGGCCACCGTGCGTTCGATCCACAGCGTGCCGTGGATGCCGCTGCGTGGGGCATGACGGCTCACTTCGGGCAGATCGGCGAGGATCACCAACTCCTCCTCGGGGCCATGCGCTCCCCGCCGCACGGTGAGGCGGACGGCCGAAAGTTGCTCCTGGTAATCGGTCACCGCCACCTCGACGTCGGTGCCGGGGAGGATGGCGGCGGGTTTGCCGAGGAGCTCGTCGACCAGGAACCGGTGCGGACGGCCGTCGGCGACGAGGACCACCTGCCCGCGCTCGCCGTAGCCGAGCGCCGGATCGGGCACACCGGCAAGGAACGCGGCCGCCTCCGCCGCCGTGGAGAGTTTCCAGAACACCAGCACACCACCGCCGACCGAGGCCCGGTGGCGCAGTTGGGCCGCCTGGGCCTGGAGGGGGTCAGGTTGCCAGGTGAGCGACACCGGCTGCCACATTCCCCCCGCGCCGGCTTCCGGCATGTCGTCGCTGCCGATGCGGAGGCTGACGCTCGGCGCGAGCGCCGCGGTCGAGTCGGCGTAGTAGTCGAGCACTTCCAGACGGACGCCGTCGGTGTCGTGAAGGACCCCGCTGTCACGCGGCGCCAGGCCCCACGGGATGAACGGCCGCCGTACCGTGGGCGGGCCCCGCCTTGCCACGGAGCCGGGGTCGCGACCACTCGAGCCGGTGGCGTCGGCCGGCGCGCTCGACCAGGCGTATTCCGACCAGTTGAACGGCCCCGCACGGAAGCCGACCGCGATCGAGCGCTGCGGCGGCTCGGCAGCGGTGGTGCCCGTCGGTCCGATCGCCAGCGTGAAATGGTGGGAGTCCTCGAAGGCGCGACCGCCGCGGTCCCCTTCGAGCAGCGGGATCTGGGCATCGACGCCGCCCCGCTGCGACATCAGGCATCCGCCGAGCAGCACGAGCAAACCGATGTGGGTGATCACGAACCCGGTCTGGTGCCGCTTCCACGGATAGCGGATCGCCGCCGCACAGAAGATGCTCACCGCCAGGAGGGCGTTGAGGAGTGTGAACCACCAGGTGTTCCACACGCCGAACTTCACCGCCTCGGTGCCGTACGCGCTTTCCACGAACGTACCCACGCCGAGCACGATCGCCAGCAGCGTGATGAGCACCACGGCGAACGACAGCGAGGCGAGGAACCGGTAGATCCGCAGCACGGCCCGCATCCAGGGTGGGCCCGGGGGCGTTGCCGCACCGGCGGCCCGGCCACCTCGACGCGTTCCCGGCAGGTCCGGGGGTGGGGTGACCGCAGCGGCGTGGCGTTCCGGAACCGTCTTCCTTCCCGAGGGGGGAGCGTGCGGATTGGCGGGGGGTCGGGCTGGCATGGTCGGCACCGCGGAGCGGGTCCTGTCCGGCCGGGTGGATGCATGTGCCGGAGCGAGGCGAAACGGGTCCGGCACGGTGGGCAGCCGGCGCCGCCCGTCGGGGCGGGCAAGCCTCGCTGGTGAGGCCGAAACCCGGAACCCGAACACCCTGATTGTATGCCAGCCGGGGAAAACGGCGGAGTGACGGTGGTTTTCCCCGTCCGGCGGGCATCCGCCCCGATCAGGTTCGCCATCCGAACAACTGGGCCAGGCCGTCGAGCACGGGATTGGCGAGGCGCGTGCTCTCCGGGCTGCCGATGGTGCGCACCAAGTCGTAGGCGATGAAGCCTCCGAACAGGAGCAGCAGCGAGCAGCAGATCAGGCCCACCACCTGCCACACGCTGAAGGTCATCTCCTCGACCACGGTCCCGGGAAAGGCGAGCAGCTCCGACGAACCGGTGCTGGGGATGGCACTGTCCTCGGTGAAGCCGGAACTGGAGCTTTGACCGCCGATCGTCTGGCCGAAGAAGCTCGAGTCACCCGCCTCCGAGTCGGAGGCGATCACCACGGAGGCGCTCTCTTCCTCGGTGCTGGCCACACCGCCGAGTTCGAAGTCGTCGCTGCTCAGACCACCGGAGCCGGCGTCGCTCCCGCCGGGCTCATCGAGGAGCCCGTCGGCCCCGACTTCCAGCGACACGCCGCTGTCGAGGGGGCCGGAACCAGCCCCCTTCACTTTCGCTCCCTGCGACGCGCCGGAGCCGGGGCTCGGCCCCGAGCCGAGGGCCACACCCGACCCGAGGTCGACGCCCGATCCGAGCGCGATGCCCGAGCCGCCGGCGGCACCACCTCCGATCCCCGACAGGCCCAGGTCGAGCGATCCCGACCCCAGCGCGATGCCGGATCCGCTGGCCAGCCGACCGGAGCCCTGGGCTCCGGAACCGGGGGCATCGAGCGCCGGCGATGACGTCGCGCCGACGATCGACTCCAGTTCGAGGTCGTCGCTCTCCGCCGGCTCTTGCGTCAGGTCCGGGCCGAGGAGGAGATCCCCGCCTCCCGCACCGCCGAGGAGGTCGCTGCCGAGGGACAGGCTGTCCGACTTCCCCGGCGCCGAGCCCGGGCCACCCGTTGCCGAGGGGGATTTGGGGGCCGGCTGCTGCCCGTCGAAGATCGAGTCGGTGTCGAGCCCGTCGTCGAGGACCAGGAGGTCCTCATCCGCCGTAGCCGGGGTGCCGCCGCCGATCGGCATGTCGAGGTCGAGCGCGAGGTCGTCCGCCTGCGAACTCCCTTCCGCGAGATCGGCGATGGCGCGCTCCACGTCCTCGAACTTGAACTTGATGGTGGCCCCGTCCCGCATCGGGAACAGCACCTTGCGATCGACGAGGCGATGCACCTCGTCGACCGACACCCCGAGCATCCGCGCAGCTTCTTCGAGGGAGAGGAACTTGCCGGCCATGGGTGACCTGCGGGCTGGGTGTGGAAATTGGCTTTCCTAGTCGTCGACGAACCACCATCCGGATTGTACGCCGCCCCGGCGCCGGTCGCGCGAACGGCTTGGCCGTTACAACCGGGCCCCGGGGAGCCCGCCGGCGACCCTGTCGGGGGCCTGGAGATGGCGATGCCCGTCCCCCCCATGGCGGAGGCTGGGCAGGACGATCGGCCACCCACGCCGGGTGCCCCACCGCCGGCCGCGCCCCCGCATCCAGCAGGATCCGCCCGCCGGCGGAGGCTGGTTCAGCGCGGGGTGGCGTCTTGCTCGACCATGCGCCGCACCGCCGCGGGACGGGGCTCGCCGGTGTTGAATTCACCGACCAAAAGGTCCCAGGTGAGATTGCGGGTGCTCTTCAGCGCGATGACCCCGGTCGTCGCCTCGACGTGGTAGACCGCCGCGGTCCGCACCGCCGGATCGACGACCATGAGCAACTGCCGACCGTCTTCCAGGGGAACGGCCGAGATCCACAAGCCGCTGCCCGGCGCCTGGTCGGTGGCCGGAGCCGAAGCCCGTCCGGGACGCTGGGCGATGGCCAAGCCGCCGGCGCCCAGCGCCAGCCCGACGACGAGCACACCCCAGCCCCAACTCCCGGTCGCGCGATCGGGACACCCGCGTGTGGCGGAAAGCATGGCACGACTCCAACCGGAGGAGCGCAGCCCGGCGGCGCCGGGAATGGAGACAAGCTGTGACTGGGGGATAGGTGACCGCCGTCGGCCGGTCAAGGCGAACCCGCGGGGAAGGCAGGCCCGCGGTCTGCCGATCTTCCCTGACTGCGTGGCTTCCGCCGTCGGGTGCAGGTTCCCGGGGCAATGCCATTTCCACCGGGAAGACGTGGTTTCGATTCAATCGGTCAGGCAAGGCGTACCGATGGAAGTGATCGTGTCGACGGCCCGCTCGTCGTCGCCCCCGCCATGGGAGAGCCACCCTGTGTCGCTTGCCTCCAGCCTCACCGCCGTCCTTCTCCGCTCGCCGCTCGTGTGGGGTGGCGCGGCCGCCTGCGCGTTTTTCGCGCTGATCCACGGCGGCGTCATCACCCATGCCGGCACGATCCGCTACCTGGCCGGTCACTGGGTGGAATACGTCGAGACGGCGACGTTTTGCGTCGGGCTCGCGGCCCTGGTGCTCAAGTCGATCGACGTTGTGCGGCAGCGGTCCCGGCTCGACGACACCTGGCTGGCGCCGGCCCCCGAGGGGGGCGAGGAACCCGCCGCCGCCACCGCGCTCCGCGACGGGATCGTTACCGAGGCCGAGGGCTGGCTGTCGCGCCGGCTCCGCGAGGCCCTCGACATGGTCGCCCGCACCGGCTCGCCGGAGGGGCTGGAGGAACACCTCAAGTACCTCTCGGACCTCGACGCGTCGCGGGCCGCCCAGGGGCACGGCCTGGTGAAGTTCATCATCTGGGCGATCCCCATCATGGGGTTCCTCGGAACGGTGATCGGGATCACCGAGGCGATCGCCAACCTCTCCCCCACGCAGCTCGAGAACATCACCCTCGTCGTCGCCGGCCTCGGGGTGGCGTTCGACACCACCGCCACCGCCCTCGCCTTGTCGATGGTGCTGATGTTCGTGCAGTTCCTCCTCGACCGGAGCGAGCAGAGACTCCTCGCCGAGGTCGACGAGATCGCCTGGGAGACGCTCGCCGGGCGGTTCCAGTCGCCCGCCGGTGGCGACGTCGCGGCGCTGGCGGTGGCCCGCCTCGGCGAGACCGTCACGCGCAGCACCGCGCGGCTGCTCGAGGCCCAGGAGAAGGCCTGGCAGGGGCTCGAACAGGCTGCCGGGGTGGGTGTGGAGCGGATGCTGTCGGAGTCGGGGGCGGCGCTCCGGAAGGCCGTCACCGCTTCGCTCGAGGAGACCCTTTCCCGCTGGCAATCCTCGCTGGCCCAGGCGCACGCCCATCTCACGAGCACGCACGAGGACCGCTGGGCGCGGGCCGCCGACTCGCTCGCCACGGCAGTGTCGGGGCTCGGACGGCACCAGCAGTCGATCCGGGAGCAGACCGAGCTCTTGGCGCGCGTGGTCGATGCGACGCGCGACGTCACCAGCCTGGAGCGGGCCCTGGAATCCAATCTCACCACCCTGGGGGCCGCCGGTCGGTTCGACGAGACGCTGGCCACGCTGTCGGCTGCCGTGCAATTGCTCGCCGCCCGCGCCGGTGACGTCGCCGAGCCGCGGCGCGTCGATCTCGTGCCGGCGCGGCGCTCCGGGATCGCCGCATGAGCAGGTGCCGCCCCGAGTCGGGGCCGACCATCTCGCTGTTCCCGTTCCTCGCCGTCCTCCTCTGCATGATGGGCGGCCTGCTGGTGCTGCTGGTGATCTTCAGCCGCGCCGCCGTCAGCTCGGCCCGCGCGGCGGTCACGGCGGCGGTGGCCGACCTGGAGATCGCGCGGGAGACCGCGGCGTGGCGCGTCCAGCAACTCGAAGGGGTCCGCGACCGGACCGCGACCGACCTCGCCTCGGCTCGCCTGCAATTGGCCGGTGCCGAAGAGCATGCCCGCGAACTGGCCGATGAACTCGACCGGATGGTGGCCACCGTGCAAGCTCTGGCCAAGCCGGCGGACGACCGGGCGGGCGCCGCGGTGGCGGCCCTCGAGGCCCGCCTGAAGTCGGCGCGGGAGTCGATCGACCAACAACGGGCCGACGCCGCCCAACGGCCCCCTGCGTACGCCGTGGTGCCCTACGTGGGGGTCAACGGCACGCACCGTCGGCCCTTGTACATCGAGTGCGGGATCGACGGCGTGTTCCTCCAGCCCGAGGGGATCCGGCTCGGTCCGGCCGACTTCGAGGGGCCGCCGGGACCCGGCAATCCCCTCGCCAGTGCTCTCCGCGCGGCGCGCGAGCAGATGGCGCGCACCGCATCCAATCCGGGGGATCCGGCCCAGCAGCCCTATCCGCTCCTCCTCGTCCGCCCCTCGGGCGTGATGGCCTACTACGCCGC
Organism: Planctomycetia bacterium; assembly: GCA_009924545.1. GTDB lineage: Bacteria > Planctomycetota > Planctomycetia > Pirellulales > UBA1268 > F1-20-MAGs016. The sequence continues at coordinate 22,903 of RFRL01000030.1, forward strand.
GCGCGAGGCGATCGCCTCGTGGGGCAGCGAGTTCGGCTACCAGTTGGTGGACGAGGATTGGACGCTCGCCTTCCCACCGGCCGACCCGGCCATCCGCGACGTGGAGCTGCGCGCGGTGGAGGAATCGCGCCGCCGCCTCGCCTGGCTCGCGGAGGTGCGGCCGCCCAAGCCGGTGGCCAAGCAGCCGCTGTACCGCGCCGCCACGACCCGCGGTGGCGTCGTCGCCGAAGGGGGCCCGACCGTCCTCGGCGACCAGTCACGGTGGAACTGGACCGAGGAACAAGCCGCGTCCGGGAACGCTGCCGGCGTGGGCCGGGCCACCGCCGGTTTCCCAGGGGCCGGTGGCAATGGATCGGGCAGTGGTACCGGCACGGCCGGCGACGGCCCCGGTGGCGCTGGTCCCACCGGCCCGGGGCGGCCGCTCCTTGCGGCGGGAGACGAATCGGTCGGCAGCGGAGGTGATCCCATCCTGGCGGCGCGTGGTGGCCGCGGCGGCGCCGGCCCCGGCGCGGTCCGTGCCAGCGACACCTCCGGCAGCGCCGGCCCGCCCGGGAGCGGCGCCGGCTCCGGTGCCGGCGGCAGCGCGACCAGCCAGCCGGGCGGTACCGCAGCCGCGGGCAGTGCTGCCGGTGCGCCGGGAGCCCCGGGTGTGCCCGGGGGCGACCGGTATGCCGGGGCCTCGGCCTTCAGCGACGGTGGCGGTGTCGGCGGCACTGCGGGCCAGGCCGGCGGTGGTGGCGCGGCCTCCGGTGGCGGACCGGTATCGATGGCCTCCAGCGCCGGTGGTGGCGGCGCATCGGCGGGCGCGGCGGGTGCCAGCGGCGGACAGCCCCTCCCCGGCATGCTCACCACCGGTGGCAGCGCCGCGGGCGCCTCGGCTTCTGCCGGAGCGGCCGGCGCGAGCGTGTCGCTCTCGGGCGCGCGGGGGAGCAACTGGGCCAGCTTCGCCTCGCGCGAACGGCCGATCCCGATCACCCGGCCGGTGCGCATCGAGTGTGCCGCCGACGAGTTTCGGATCCTCGAGGATGGCAACCGCCGCATCGAGACCCGCGTGCCCGTCCCGGCTGCCACGGCCGACGCGGTCGATTCCCTCGTCGAGGCCCTCCGCGGCAAGGTGGCGCGCTGGGGGCTGGCGGGCGACCGGATGTATTGGAAGCCGCAACTGGTGCTCACCGCGGCGGCCGGTGGCCAGGGCCGCCGCGACGACCTCCAACGCCTTCTCGTCGATTCCGGCCTGGAGACCACGACCGATGCCCGCGACGACGAGATCCGCAACCTGCCGCCGGTGAGCCGGCCGGGCTACGCCGTGAAGACCCCTTGAATCGAGCGCGCCTGCCATGCCCCGACCACGTTCCGCAGAGATCAACGCCGCCGGCCAGGACTCGTTCCTCGACGTCGTCACCAACATCGTCGGGATCCTCGTGATCCTGGTGATGCTCGTCGGGGGACGCGTGCAGCAGTTGGTGGGAGGCGGTGCCGCGGCCGATTCGAAGGCCGCCGAACTGTCGCGGGCGATCGGGGAGTTGGAGGCCACCGCGGTCACGCTGGAGAGCGAGGTGGATGATCTGGCGGCCCAGACCCAGGTGGTCGCCGCGGCCGCGGCCGAGGCGGGGCAGGCCCGGCTCGAACTCGCCACCGCCGTCGCCGCGGTCAAGGTGGACCTCGAGGAGGCGCGCCGGACCACCGACGCAGCCACCGCCCGTGCCGCCGAGGCGGCCGCCCGCCGCCAGCAACTGGATGAGGAGCTGCAGCGGACCCAGCTCGAGGCCGAGGGCCTTTCGCACGCTGCCGCCACCACCCAGGAGGTGCTCGCCTACCCCACGCCGATCGGGCGCACCGTGACGGGGGAAGAGATCCATTTCCGGCTCGCGGCCGGGCGCATCGCCTACATCCCGCTCACCGAGCTCTTCGAACTGGCCAAGGCCCAGACCCGGCGCGCCGGGTCGTCGGCCGCGTCACTGGCCACGCGCATCGAGTCGGTGGGCCCGATCCAGCAGTTCGGGCTCGACTACGTGATCGAGACCCGGGTCGACCAGGCCCGTGGACAGGTGCTGATCCGTTCGCGCGAATGGGTGATCCGGCCGGTGGGCGAGACGATCGGCGAGACGGCCGCCGAGGCGCTCGCCGCCGGTTCGCGGTTCCGCCGGGTGATCGCCGGGATGACGCCGGAGACGACCGTCACGCTGTGGACCTATCCCGACAGCTTCGAGGTGTTCCGCGAGGTCCGTGCCGAGCTCCATCGCCTCGGCCTGCCCACGGCGGGCCGCCCGCTCCCGGAGGGGGCGCCGATCGGCGGGTCGGCCGAGGGGAGCAAGTCGGTCGTCCACTGAATCGGGTCGGGCCAGTGGGGGCCCGGGCTGCCAGTGGGGAATCGGCTGTCCGGTGGGGAATCGGGCCGGGCCGCTCATGCCGTGGCCGCGCGGATCCCCGCCTCGACCGCCGCCGCGAGGTGGTCGAGCTCGTCGAGGGTGATACACAACGGGGGCATGAGAACCACCGTGTCGCCGAGTTGGCGGACGAGGGCGCCGTGCGGCCGCGCCGCCAGGGAGGCACGCGTGCCGCGCTGCTCCTGCCACGGGTAGGGCATGCCGGTCGCCTTGTCGGCCACGAGGTCGAGGCCGGCCACGAGCCCGCACTGCCGCACCGCGCCCACATGATCGAGCCGCGCCAGCCTGGCGACGTGTTCCCGGAGGCGCTCGATCCGGGGAGGCAGCGCTGCGAGCACCCCCTCGTCGCGGAAGATGTCGAGAGACGCCAACCCCACGGCGGCAGCCAGCGGATTGCCGCCGAACGTGTGGCCGTGGAAGAACGTCCGCCGCTGGGCATGGGTGCCGAGGAAGGCGTTCCAGACGGTGGTCGTGGTGAGCGTCGCCGCCATCGGCAGATAGCCGGCGGTGAGCCCCTTGGCGAGGCAGAGGAAGTCGGGTGACACCCCTTCCTGGGTGCAGGCGAACAGCGTCCCGGTGCGGCCGAAGCCGGTGGCCACCTCGTCGAGGACAAGGAGCACGCCGTGCCGCGTGGCGAGGTCGCGGACGCCGCGGAGGAAGCCGGGGGGATGGACGTGGATTCCTGCCGCCATCTGCACCAAAGGTTCCATGATCACCGCCGCCACCTCGCCGGCGTGTGCCGTGAGGATCCGGTCGAGAGTCTCCAGCGCCTCAGGAAGCGTGGGGGCCGGGCGGCCGGTGGCCGGGCACGGGCAGCCCGGTGACGGGACACGGAGCGCGGCGAACGTCAACGGGGCGAACATCGCCGTGAACCGGTCCACGCCGCCGACGCCGATGGCGCCCAGCGTGTCGCCGTGGTAGGCCTCGGCGATGGCGACGAACCGGGTGCGCGCCGGCTGCGGCGGGGCGACCTGCCGCCAGTACTGGAAGGCCATCTTCAGCGCCGCCTCGATGGCGCTCGACCCGTCGCCGGAGAAGAACACCCGGTCGAGCCCCGGGGGGGCGACCTCGACGAGCCGTCGGGCGAACTCGACGGTGGTCGGGTTGGAGAGGCCGAGATTGGTCGTGTGGGCCACCTTGCCCGCCTGCTCCGCCAGCGCCGCGTCGAGACGCGGGTGGCGGTGCCCGTGGACGTTGCACCACATGCTCGCCGAGCCGTCGACATAGCGCCGTCCGGCGCTGTCGAAGAGCCACGCCCCGGCGCCGCGCTCGATGAGCAGCGGCTCGTATTCCTGCATCTGCGTGAACGCGTGCCAGACGTGCTCGCGGTCCCAGCGGAGGAGGTCGTCGAGGCCGGGTTGCGGTGTGGGCGCGCACACGGCGGCGGGGGGGACGGGGCTGTGGAGGGTGGCCATGGGCGGAGTGTACCGCCCGCGCGCCCCCAACTCTCCCAACGCGCCTCTGACCGGGCAAACGCGACGGACGCGCCGCGTGTGGCCCGCTGTTCTTCCGGTGGACGCCCGCGCTGCGGCCGTTCAGCCGGTCAGCCGCGCGGACGCCCCGGGATCGTCACCGGCGCGCCGACCGCGGCGGCCATCCGCGCTGCGGCACTCCCTTGCACCACCGCCACCTCGATCAGTCCCTGCGAGCCCAGCAGGGCCACCGCCGTCCCCGGATTGGCGTCGCCGTAGGTGCGCACCAGCGACCGCACGTGGTGCGGTCCGACTTGGATCGAGCCCGCCGCCACGACCGCCGGCCAGAGCGTGGCGGGAAGGTTGGTGACCACGTTGCCGAAGGCGTCGACGTCGATCACCGTGCCGTGCCAGGCCCCGTCGCGTTCGAAGGGTTGCGGCAGCGGGAGCGCGACGAGGTTCGCGACCGGTTCGCCGAGCGACCCCGGGGCGCTCCCTTCGAGCAACCGCACGGCGGCGGGGGCGAGGACGTCGCGGCCGTGGAACGTGTTCGACGCGTCAGGGGGCACCTGGAGGCGGTGGCAGGCGGCCAGGC
>RFRL01000291.1 GCA_009924545.1 Planctomycetia bacterium
CGGGTGGGGGGCGGTGCGGCAGGGCGGAAGCGCTGGGGTAACCCCAACCACGGCCACGACTTGCAGGGCCCGGATTGCCCGGCGCGATGCCTTGACCCCCCGCGCGCGGCGTTCCTATAACCCCGCGGATTTTTTTCCCGCCCCTCCCCACAGGCAGCCTCGCTCCGCGTGCGCCTTCACGGTCCCATTGTGTCGCCCCGTGTCCGACCCCGTTGGTGGCGGGGTCGCCAGGGGGCTGTCGTTGCCATGGTCGCCCTGATGGCGATCACGGTCGGAAGGGCACCCGCACAAACGGTGCCCGAACCGGCCGCGGCGGCGGGCGTGCTCGCGGCTGTGCCGGCGCGCGGCCTGGCGGCGGCCATCGCCGAGGCGGGGAGGATCGAGGTGCCCGCGGTTGATGCCCGCGAGGCGATCACGATCCATGCCGCGCAGGCGGCGCGGTGGACGGAGGGATCGTACGACGTTTGGCATCTCACCGGCGGGGTGCGCATCGAGCAGGGAGCGACGCGGGCCGTGGGGCACGAGGCCGTCGTGTGGATCGAGCAGGACCCCGGCACGGCACCGCCCGTCGACGACGAGGAAGCCCCCGCGGCGCCACCGCTCCGCGGGCTCCTCGTACGGATGGCCGGAGACGTCCGCGTGGAGTCGGGTGACGCGGCCGGCGGTTCGACGATCCGCGGGCCGCAGTGGACGGGCCGCTTCTGGACGCACCGTGATCCCACCCTGGCCTTCGGCAGCATCGTGCCCGCGGCGGGAGCGCCGGCGGTCTGGCAGCGCCCCTCCGAGCGCGTCGTGGAGACCAACCCGGTCGATGCCACCGGAACCGACGTCACCCTCGCCCAGTACAGCGAGTTCGGTGGCCCGCCACCGCCGCCGCTGGCCGCGGTGCCGGGCCGGCGTCTGCGGGCCTTCCCCCGGTCGAGCGTGCCGCTGGCGATCCGGTGGTTCCCCAGCCCGGCCGGCGGCGAGTGGGTGGCCGTGATCACCTCCGGCGTCAATCTCGTGGTCGATGGCGTCGATCCGGCGGGGCCGCTCGACATCTCCGCCGACCGGCTCGTGATCTGGACCCGCGGGGCGGGGCAGCCCGATCTGGAGGGGGCCGCCGCGCAGGCGGCAAACGTGCCGCTGGAACTCTACATGGAGGGCAACGTCGTCTTCCGCCAGGGCCAGCGCGTGGTCGAGGCGGTGAGCATGTTCTATGACGTCCCGCGGAGTTCCGGGGTGATCACCGGCGCCACGGTGCTCACCCCGGTGGACAACTATTCCGGGCTGGTGCGCCTCCGGGCCGACGTCCTCCGTCAGGTCGATCGGAGCCGGTTCGTGGCCGGCCGCACCGGCCTGACGTCGAGCCGTCTCGGGGTGCCGACGTGGGAGTTCCGGTCCCGGGAGATGGAGTTCACCGACGAGCAGGTGCCGCTCGCCGGACCCGACGGCCAGCCGGCGGCCGACCCGCTCTCCGGTGAGCCGGCGGTGGAGCACAAGCAGTTCATCGTCAGCCGGGGCAACACCGTGACCCTCGGTGGTGTGCCCGTGCTGTGGTGGCCGGTGCTGGCGACCGACGCCCGCAAGCCGACCTTCTACATCAACAACGTGCAGTTGAAGACCGACCGTGTCATGGGCACGCAGGTGCTGACGAGCTTCGACCTGTTCCAGATCTTCGGGTGGCGCCAGCCCCCTGACGGGGTCGACTGGGATCTCAACCTCGACTACCTCAGCTACCGCGGCTTCGGTGGCGGTACGGCCCTGCTCTACAACCGACCCGACTTCCTCCGCCTCGGCACCCCCGCCAACGGCGTGCTCGACGCCTGGTTCATCAACGACCACGGCATCGACAATCTCGGCCTCTACCGCCGCGACTTCACCTATCCCAACGACTTCCGTGGCCGGAGCTTCTGGCGGCACCGCCAGGATCTCGGTGGCGGCTGGCAGGCCCGCGGCGCCGCCGGCTGGATCAGCGACATGAACTTCCTCGAGGAGTACTACGAGGCGGAGTGGGAGGAAGGCTACGAGCAGCGCACCTGGCTCGATCTCCGGCGCCCGGTCGACAACCGCGAGTTGCGGCTCCTCACCAGCGTGCGCGTCGATCCCTTCTTCACGCAGAGCGAATGGTGGCCGCGGCTCGACCACTACACGATGGGGCAGCCGCTCCTGCGTGATGCCCTCTCGTGGTACGAGCACAGCGGCGCGTCGTACGTCCGGCAGAACCTCCCCCAGACGCCGACCGTCGGGCAGGGGCTCAACTACTGGACCACGCTCCCCTACGAGGCCAACGTCATCGGCGAGCGCCTCGCCACCCGGCACGAGATCGACCTGCCCTTTCAGGCCGGCCCTGTGAAACTCGTGCCCTACGCCCTCGGGGAATTGGCCCACTGGGGCCAGGATTTGTCGCAGTCGCCGCTCGATCGTGCCTACGGGCAGGTGGGGATCCGATCCAGCCTGCCGATGTGGAGTGCCGACAACACCGTCGAGAGCCAGTTGTGGAACGTCCACGGCATCGCCCACAAGGTGGTCTTCGAGGCGGAGTATGCCTACGCCGATGCCACGCAGAACATGAACCAGTTGCCGCTCTACGATCAGATCGACGACGACACGATCAACCAGTACCGGCGCAACATCCCCTACTGGGATTACGGCGCCATCCCGGGCCAGGCGACCCCCCTGCCGACGAGCCTGGTATTCGGACCGGACGGCAAGTACGACCCGCGGTCCTACGCCGTCCGTCGTGGGTTGGCCAGCTGGGTCACCGGGCCGACCGAGATCGCCAACGATCTCTCCGTGTTTCGCCTCGCCGCCCGCCAGCGCTGGCAGACGAAACGCGGCCCTGCGGGTAACCGCCGGATCATCGACTGGATCACGCTCGACATCGACGGCGAGGTGTTCCCGGTGACCGATCAGAACTTCGGGCAGCCGCTCGGGCTGTGGCAGTACGACTTCCGCTGGCACGTTGGCGATCGGACGACGGTGCTGTCGAGCGCCGATGTCGACTTCTTCACCGGCGGCCAACAGCTCTACACCGTGGGGGCGCTGCTCAACCGGACGCCGCGCGGCAGCTTGTACATCGGGTTCAACGAGTTCGGCGGGCCGATCCAGGCCAGTGTCCTCACCGGGTCGTACACCTACCGCATGAGCCCCAAGTGGGCGAGCTCTTTCGGCACGGCGCTCAACCTCCGCGGGATGAACATCGGCCAGAACTTGCAGCTGGTGCGCATCGGCGAGTCGTTCCTCATGACCTTCGGGTTCAACGTCGACTACAGTCGCAACAACGTCGGCGTGACGTTCAACCTCGAGCCGCGGTTCCTCTCGCGGACCCAGTTCGCCAGCCGCTCCGGCCTCGATGTGCCGATGGCCGGTGCCTACGGGTTGGAGTGAGGCGCCCGCCCACCGCGGTCGAGCGATGTGCCCCACGCGGCGAACAAGAAGGCCAACAGGCCGTAGGTGGCGGACACTCCAAACGGAGGGCCGACATCCACGCGGTGGGCCACAGCGCCGCGCCCGCATCGAGGCCAGGATGATCCACCGCCGGGATCCAGCCGTCGTGCCGAGGGAGTGGATGGCGCAGCCCACCAGCAGTGCCGGCAGCGTCCCCCGCCGCCAGGCCCGTGGCGAGCGCGGCTGGGTAGGCCGGGCCGGAGCACGAAGGACACCATCCCGAACGTGCTCGGGGTGTCGAGCCCCGGCGGCATGGCGGTGACGTCGGTCCGTCCCGTGCGCCGCGCGAGGCGGAAGGCCATCCACGTGAACAAGACGTCGCCGACGACCACACCCGCGGCCGTGCCCGGGACCAGGCGCGAGAGCGCGAAATCGACAAGAAAGCCGAACACCGCCGCCCGCAGCGCCACCGCGAGCACGAGGTCGGCGAGATTGTCGATCGCCAGACCGAAGAAGGTGTCGACGTCTCCCGGGGCGGCCGAGCGTCAGGCGGCGGCGGGCCCATCACCGGTCCGCGGCCCGACAGGAGACCCCGCCGGGGCCCTGCTCG
>RFRL01000292.1 GCA_009924545.1 Planctomycetia bacterium
CGCGGCCGTGCTCCGCGCCGCGGCGGCGGTGTGGGGCCTCGATTGGCCGGCAGCGCGGATGATGGAACTGGCCGCGCGGATCGGCAGCGACGTGCCCTGGTTCTTCGCCGGTGGACCGGCGATCGTCTCCGGCCGGGGTGAGCAGGTGGGAAGTCCGCTGCCCCTGCCCTCCCTGGTGGCCATCATCGCCCGCCCCATGGGCGGTCTCTCCACGCCGGCCGTCTACCGGCAGTGCCGCCCCGATCCGGCGGGCAAGGGGGGATCCGCACGGCTGGCGGCGGCCCTGGCCGCGGGCCGGTGGCGGTCGGCGGTCATGCAGCAACACAACGATCTCGAACGACCCGCCAGGGATTTGTCGGCCGACGTCGGCCGACTCCTGGCGGCCATGGCACGGGCAGGATGCGTGCGGCCGATGCTCACCGGCAGCGGCAGCGCCTGTTTCGCCCTGGCACGGGGGATGGGGGAGGCCCGGACGATCGCCGCGCGTTTGGGAGCCGCGGGCTGGCCCGGGGTGTGGCTGGTGAGAACGGAGTCGACAAGAGTCATATGACGAACTGAATCCTGAGACGTGACACCACGTATTGGAGGACACCGATGAAGATCACAGAGGTTCGCATCAAGCTCATGCACCAGACGACGGATCGACTGCTGGCCTTCGGGGCGATCACGATCGACCACACGTTCGTGGTCCGGGACCTGAAGTTGATCTTGGGGCCGCAGGGTCCCTTCGTGGCGATGCCGAGCCGGAAGATGACCAGCCACTGCCCACGCTGTGGCCTGAAGAATCCGGTCCGGGCGAACTACTGCAACCAGTGCGGCTCCCGGCAGCCGGAACTGCCCCTGCCGGCCGATTCCGATGGCCGCCGTCGGCTCTACGCCGACATCGCCCATCCGATCTCGGTCGGGTGCCGGGTCGCGATCGAGCGCGAGGTGGTGCAGGAGTACGAGCGCGAGCTGGAGCGGTCGCGGCAACCCGGCTATGTGTCGCGGTACGACGACATGGGCGACGAGGAACCGCGGGGCCAACCCCCGCTGGGCGACCGGACCGGCCCGATGGCCCCGCTGCCCGCCGCGGCGTCCGTCACCCGGTCCAACGGACACGTGCCGCAGCCACGCTAGCAGGCTGTGGACCACGGCATGCGGCCCGGTCGGGCACCACCGGCCGGGCCGCTGTCGTTGGCAGACATTCCCGGCCACCAGGTATCCCCGGCCTCCGGTGCCGGGAGGTTCGCTACGACCCGCTGCCGCGCACCAGGGCGTGGAAGGCCGCCTGGAGGCGGAGCGTGACCGGCCCGGGGGTGCCGGAGCCGATCTTCCGGCCGTCGAGCTCCACCACCGGCACCACCTCCGCCGCCGTCCCGGTGATGAAGCACTCGTCGGCGGTGTAGATGTCGTGGCGCGTGAGCGTGGCCTCGCGGCAGTCGATCCCCGCCGCGAGGGCCAGTTCCATCACCGCGCCGCGCGTGATCCCCTCGAGGATGCCGGCATCGGGGGGCGGGGTGAGGAGCCGGTCGCCACGCACCACGAACACGTTGTCGGCCGTGCACTCGGCGACCTCGCCTTTGTGGTTGAGCATCAGCGCCTCGACACAGCCCGCCTGCTGCCCCTCCAGCTTCGCCATGATGTTGTTGAGGTAGTTGAGCGACTTGATCCGTGGCGAGAGGGCGGCGGGGTGGGAGCGCTGCGTGGCGGCCGTCACGAGGCGCAGGCCCCGGGCGGTGAGTTCGGGCGGGTAGAGCGCGATCGTGTCGGCGATGACGATCACCTGCGGATCGCGGGTCCGCCCCGGATCGAGGCCGAGGCTGCCGGCGCCGCGGGTGATGACCACGCGCACGTATCCATCGGCGAGGCCGTTGGCGGCGAGGGTCTCCTCGATCGCCCGGCCGAGCTGCTCGGGGGTGGTGGGGATCTCCAGGCAGATCGCCCGGGCACTGGCCCACAGGCGCTGGAGGTGCTCACGGAGGCGGAACACGCGGCCGGAATAGGCGCGCAAGCCCTCGAAGACGCCGTCGCCGTAGAGCAGGCCGTGGTCGAAGACGCTCACCCGGGCCTCGTCTTCGGGGACGAGACGGCCGTTCATGGAGACCAGTCGGGGCATGGGAGCACCTGGCGGATCAGGCGTCCTCGACCCGGCCTGACACCAGCCGGACGACGCGGTCGGCCCGCGCGGCGATTGCGGGGTCGTGGGTGACGAGCACTATAGAAAGGCCGTCCCCGCGGTTCAACTCGCAGAGCGTGTCGAGGATCCCCCGCCCGCTCTCCGCGTCGAGGTTGCCGGTGGGCTCGTCGGCGAGGAGCAGCCGCGGCCGGGTGACCAGCGCCCGGGCGATCGCCACGCGCTGCATCTCGCCGCCGGAGAGTTGCCGGGGCTTGTGGCGGAGCCGGCCGCCGAGGCCGAACCGCGTGAGGAGCGACTCGGCGTGCTGGTGCGCCGCGCGGCGCTGTGCCAGCCAGGCCAGGGGGCCGTGGCGCACCAGGAGCGGGGCGAGGACGTTCTCCACGGCGTCCAGTTCCGGCAGCAGGTGGTACGACTGGAACACCATGCCCAGGGCCGTGTTCCGCAACCGGTCGCGCCTGCCGGCCGACTGGTCGTCGGCGCGCACCCCGTCGAGGAGCACCGCCCCGTCGTCGGGGGCATCGAGCAGGCCCATGAGGTGGAGGAGCGTGCTCTTCCCCGAGCCGCTGGAGCCGACGATCGCCACGAACCCCCCCGGCTCGATCTCCAGGTCCACGCCGCGCAGCACCTCCAGCGTGCCACCGCCGGAGCGGTAGCGCTTGACGAGGCCGTGGACGCTGACGGTGGCCGGGGGACGGGGGGTGTCAATCATGTCGCAGCGCCTCAACCGGGTGGAGCCGGGCCGCCCGCAGCGCCGGCATGACGCTCGCCGCCACGGCGATGGCCACCGCGCCGGCGATGATCCAGGCCACCGTGAACGGATCGACGATCGTCGGGATGCGGAAGAAGTAGTAGATCGACGGGTCGAAGACGCGCTGCCCCGTGACCCACTCGACCAGTTCGCGCACGCGGTTGATGTTCCAGGTGATGGCCAGGCCGAGGGCCAGCCCCGCCCCCGCGCCGACGAGGCCGAGGAACAATCCGTAGCCGAGGAACACCCCGGCCACGCCCGCCGCCCCCGCGCCGAGCGATTTGAGGATGCCGATGTCGCGGGTCTTCTCCACCACGATCATGAAGAAGATCGCCAGGATCCCGAAGCCGGCCACGGCGACGATCATGAACAGGAGGATGTTGAGCACCGCCATCTCCATGTCGACGGCCGCCAGCAACGGGCCCTGCTTGTCCTTCCACGAGGAGATGGCGTAGACGTCGGCGGGGAAAGCACGGCGGAGGCGGTCGCGGACGGCGTCGAGATCGGCCCCCGCGGCGAGGCGGATCTGGATCGAGTTGACGCTCGGCACGCCCGTCTGCGGGTCGATCATGCCGCGGAGCCGCTCCAGGTCGGTGATCGGCACGAAGACGAAGTTGGAGTCGTACTCGCTCATCTTGCTTTCGTAGAAATCGACCACCGTGAAGGTGTCGGTGACCGCCTTGGGGGGCGTGCCGGCGGTGGGGAAGGTGATCTTCACGTCGTCGCCGGGGAGCATGAGGAAGCGGTCGGTGCCGGAGGAGTCGCGGAAGCTCGCCAGGCCGATTCCCGGCACGATGCCGATCGACTGCTCGGTGGCCGGGTCGAAGACATGGCCTTCCTGCGGCAGGGCCGCCCGGAACGGATCGGCCGGCGCGGGGCCGCCGGAGGCCGGCATGGCCGCTTCCCCGGCAGCGGTGCGCACCGCGCCGCCATCCGACCCGTCAGTCGGGCCGACCGCGGTCCCGGTGGCGGCGAGGACGGCATCCACCTGCCGGTCGATGGGGCGCACCGGTCCGGCCCCGGCCGGACCGCCGGCGGTGGTCACCCCCTCGGCCGCCTGGCG
>RFRL01000293.1 GCA_009924545.1 Planctomycetia bacterium
GCCGCTCCTCGAGATCCCCGACTTTCGCACCTATGACTTGTCGCTCGGTGGCTCGGGTTCGCCCCAGGCTCCCGACACCGCCGCCTGGCAGGATCTTCCCGGCCGCGTGATCACGCTCCTGGGCGCCGGCCGTGCCGCCACCAGCCACCGGATCCTCAAGGCCACCTACCTCGGCCAAGACAACCAGTCGAAGGCCTACCGCTACCGGCTGGTGGTCGACAACACCGCCCGGGCCACGCCGTTCGCGCCGCCGTCGGCTCCGGCGCTCGCGGCGGCCACCTCCGGCACCGCCGTGATCAACGGCCGCGAGTTCATCGGCGATCCGGCGGTGCCGACCGACCTCCACGAGCCGTGGGACGGCTTCGACGACCGCAATCCGTTCCTCGCCCGCGTCGAGCCGCAATCGGCCGACAACTCCACCAACCCCACGGTCGCCGGCTCGAAGGTCTTCAAGCCGTCGTACGTTGCCGTGGCCAGCGGCAGCACCGCCATGACGAACCTCGACGCGGCCGGCTCATGGCTCCCGGGGCAGCTTGCCGCCTACGGCGTGTCGCCGGCCGCCGACAACGACAACGACGGCGTCAACGACGGCTTCTTCCTCGACTTCGGGCTCCCGCGCACCACCGACGCCGACGGCAACACCCTGCGCCTCGACGCCTCTGTCTTGGTGGTCGATCTCGACGGGCGGTTCAATGTCAATGCCCACGGGTCGCTCTCATGGAGCTGACCTACTCCGGGTCGCATGCCTTCTGGCCCAATCCTCCGGCTGGCGCGGCGCCCACGCAGATCAACCGCATGGGCACGCCCAAGGAGGCGATCCCGATGGGGCTGGGCTTCGGCCCGGCGGAGATCAACCCCCGGGCGCTGTTCGATCCGGCCAACGCCAAGAACGGCAACGGCTACGGCAAGAACCGCAAGCAGCAAAACGAGGACCCCGTCCTGCAACTTCTCACCGGGGTGAGTCGGTGTCGGCGGCATGCGGCCGGGCAACAGCGGCAGCCGGTTTTCCGGTGGTGCCCTCACCCCGCGCCTGCCCAACTGCGAAGGCCGCTACGGACAGCCGCCGCAGCAGGGGGGCGCCCTCGATCCCACGGTCGCCTTTTCCATCCGGGGCCAGATCGCCGACCAGACACTAGGGCAAAACGGCCTGTTGTCGTTTCCCTTCGCGCGCAGTGGCGAGCCCTTCATCGACGACATGATCAGCCGGGTCAACGACCGCAAGGTCGATGCGGCGACGCTCCAGGGAAGCCCCAAGACCAACTACGGCATCCCGCCCCTGTGGTGGAACGGTGACCCGGCCTTCGACTGGCAGCCCGACCCGAACGGCCAGAAGCCGGCCTACCGTGGCGTCTACAACTCCCCCCCGGACCTCCACGGGCGGATGAAGTTCACCACCGGCACCGCCAACCGGCAGGGGACCGGCGCCACCAAGAGCGTCGTCCCCGGCCTGATCTTCACCAAGGCGGGAGTGGATCGCGCGCGATTCGGCCCAAAACGCGGTGGCCACCGACGTGGAAACCACCGACGACCCCTACGAGATCTCCCTCACCTCGCGCGCCCCGCGCAACGGCTGGCTCTCCACCCCCGGCACGAGCACGTCCACCGCCAACCCGTTCACCGCGGGCGAACTGGAAAAGCTCCTCCGCCCCTACGACCTCGACGCCGCCCGCCTCCCCTCGCGTCTCGAGGCGATGCTCGGCAGCCTCTCCGAGGAGTCGCGGCTGCGCCTCACCACCGCCAGTTGGGACACCACCGTCGTCACCGGCGAAGCGGGCCGGCGGATCACCGGCTGGATGGCGGGCATCGACAAGGGGGCCGACATCGGCGGCACCGGCACGCTCCTCGAGCAGACGCTCGGCGGCGAACTGGCCCGCGGCGAGCGCTTCGACCTCAATCGGGCCCTGTCGGGCATCCAGCCCGCCGGCTACTCGGCGAGCGACGTCTACTACGTGCAGCGCCAGGCATGGTGCAAGGACCTGTTCATCCTCACCCTGGCCCTCGACCCCACCGCCGACACCGCCACCCGCGAGCGCTACGCCCAGTGGGTGGTCAACGCCTGCGACTTCCGCGACGGCGACTCGACGATGACCCCGTTCGAGTGCGATCTCGAGCCGGAGGATGGCTGGGATGCCGACGGCGACGCCACCACCGTGGAAAACGGCGGCAACCGCCGCCTCGTGTGGGGAACCGAGCGACCGGAGATCGTCATCTCCGAGGTCAGCGCCTGGGAGGACGACCAGAACCAGGCCGAGCTGTTCGTCATGCTCCACCGTCCGTGGAACGCGCTGGCCTACGCCACCGACGACAACTCGATCGCCGCCGAGCCCTGCGACGTGAATCTCGACACCGAGGGGGGCAAGCCCACCAACCGCATCGAACTGGCGCGGAAGAGCGAGAAGGCGGCCATCGACACCACCGACGCCAGCGTGAAGCCGATCTGGCGGCTGCGGATCGTGGCCGACACGGGGCAGACGGTCTACGCCCGGTTCGACGTGGCTGCCAGTGCCGCCGGCCTGGGCGGCGACGAGCTCGGCGTGCAATCCCTCACCCCGGCCACCACGCCGAAGATGGCCGCCGACTCCTGGCTCATGCTCCAGGGCACCAACACCCAGGGCAACACGATCACCGCCACCGGCACGACCACGCTCAAGGACTTCAAGGTGCCGGGGATGCCGGGGCAGGTGGGCACCAATCGCGACGCCACGATCTACCTCGAGCGACTCACCGACCCCACCGCGACCGTCACCGCCGCCATCTGGCAGGCCGATCCCGAGACCACCCATCCCAAGGATCTCGAGGCGCCGCTCTACCGCGTGGTCGACAAGGTCAAGGTGACCGTGGTCAACCGCTCCACCGGCGGCGGCGTGATCCCGCCGCCACCGCAGCAGAAGCAGAGCCGCCTCGCCACCGGGCCCACGGCTTTCTGGCGCAACCAGGCGGGCGACTTCACACCGGATGTGGGCCCCAAGCTCACGTTCGAGCCGCTCGACCCCGTGGGCAGTGGCACCAACGCCCCCGCCTGGTTCCACTGGCCCAACCGGCCGTTCGTGTCGGCGGCGGAATTGGTGTTCGTGCCGGGCGACCGGATCTTCGACAAGGGGCCGTGGCAGTTGCTCGAGAACTACACCCGGCTCGACGCCACGACCAACCACCTGCCGACCATGCTCCTCTTCGATGCCGTCCACGTGCCGACGCGCTTCGCGGGCATCCACACGACGGTGCCTGCCGCGAAGGCGGGCAACCTCTGGACGCACGCCGGGATCAGCAACGTCACCACCCCGGTCAACCACCTCTCCGCCTACCGCGAGCCGGCCCGCGTGAATCTCAACACGGTGACGGCCAACGACGTGTGGGACGCGGTCGTCGCCGGCCCGCTGGTGACCAAGGCCAGCGGTAACCAGGCGGCCTATCCGGCGCCCGTGAAGAAGCGGGCCATGACCCAGGGGGCCCAGGCGAGCGAGGTGGCCGATTTCGTGTCGGGCCAACCGGCCCGGTCGATGGCCCAGTTGCTGGCCCTCGACAAGAACCCCGCCCTCGACCCCACCCTGCCGGCCACCCAAGCCAACGCCGCCAACCGGCCCAAGCCGGTCACCGACGACTACAAGAACCAGGAACCGGGCCTCAAGGACTCAGTCGACCTGAACCCCGTCCACGGCCTCTACACCGCCACGCGGCTGGCCAACACCACCACCACGCGGTCGCACCTGTTCGGCGTGTGGATCACCCTCCGCGAGATGGTCGAGGGGGATCCCGACAGCGTCCGCACCCACCGCGCCTTCTACATCGTCGACCGCTCGATCCCGGTGGCCTTCGAGCCGGGCAAGCCCCACAACGTGCGCGACGCCGTCGTGCTGCGGAGGATCATCGAATGACCCGCAGCAGCCCCGCTTCACGGGCCGGCATGACGCTCGTCGAG
>RFRL01000294.1 GCA_009924545.1 Planctomycetia bacterium
CCCGCCGTCTCCACCAGCCGCATGCAGGCCGCCGCCGTGCCACCGGTGGCCAGGACGTCGTCGATCACCAAGACGCGCGCCCCGGCGCCGACCATGCCGCGGTGCATCTCCAGCCGGTCGCGGCCGTACTCCAGTTCGTACTCGTGGGTGATGGTGTCGGCGGGGAGCTTGCCCGGCTTCCGCACCGGGATCACCCCGATCCCCAGCCGCAGCGCCACCGGCACCGCGAACAGGAAGCCGCGCGCCTCGACCGCGGCCACGGCATCCAGGCCCGCATCGAGCCACGGGGCGGCGAGTTGCTCCACCGCGGCGGCCAGCGCCGGCCCGTCGGCCAAGAGCGGCGTGATGTCGCGGAACAGGATCCCCGGCTTGGGAAAGTCGGGGATGTCGCGGATGTAGCGGCTGAGGGCGATGGGGGGCATGGTGGTGATCCGGGGCGGAATGGGCGGGCAAGCAAGCCTGGGAACACGGGCACGAGCGGGGAACACCGGCGCGCGACAGGCGCGGGGCCACGGTCAGGTAGCGTTCCCGCCGTCAGGCACCGTGGCGCAGCCGGACCTGCACGCGCGGTGCGGCGTCGATCTCGGCGGCGAGGCTGGCGAGCGTCTCCGACTCGATCTGCCGTACGCGTTCGCGGGTCAGGCCGAGCACCGCGCCAATCTGCTTGAGGGTCATCGGCTCCCCGCCGCCGAGGCCGAAGCGGAGGCGGAGGATCGTGGCGGCGCGGTCGTCGAGGCGCTCGATCCGCGCCAGCACGTACCGCAGTGTGTCGGCATCGAGGAGCACCTCGGCAGGACAGCGCGTGTTCTCGTCGCGGATGATGTCCCCCAGCGACCACCCGCCGTCGGCCTGCTCGGTCTGCGGTGCCGATTGGTGGATGTGGATCGCTTTCTTGATGATCGGCAGCTTCTTTCGCGCCAGGCCGAGGGAACGGGCCACCTCCTCGGGCGTGGGCGTGCGGCCGAGGGCATCGAGGAGTCGGGCCGACGCGCGGCGCCACTTCGACAGCAGTTCCACCATGTAGGCGGGGATGCGGATCGTCTTTCCCGAGTTGATCAGCGCCCGCTTGATCGACTGCTTGATCCAGTAGCTGGCATAGGTGCTGAACCGGGTACCGACCTTGGGATCGAATCCCTCCACCGCCCGCAGCAGCCCGAGGTTGCCCTCCTCGATGAGGTCGGGCAGTGGCAGGCCACGGTTGGCGTAGCCGCGGGCGATGTTCACCACCAGCCGGAGGTTGGCGCGCACCATGTGGTCACGGGCGGCGGCATCGCCGCGGGCGATGGCGGTGGCGAGCCGCTTCTCGTCGTCCGCCGTGAGCAGGGCGGTGTCGTTGATGTCGCGGAGGTAGGTTTCCAGCGGGTTCTGCACACCGGTGGACGACGGCTTGCGGCGCGGGGATGGCATGGGCGACGGCGATTCCGGGGACGGTGGATGGATGGGGATGGATGGTGCGGCGGCGGCCGGTGGGCCCGGGTTGGCCCGGCATACGCTGCCGACGCAGAGGGTATCGACGCCCCGGCTGTCGCTCTGCACAAGCGAGGAAAGGAAGACCGGGTGTGCCGCCTGTAGCGGCGGTGGGGTGCGCGCCGCGGGTGACGCCGGCCGCTTCAACCGAGGGACCAGTCGATGATCACCAGTTCGGGTGGGGATCCGATCCGGAACGGCAGCCCGGACGTGCCGATGCCGCGCGAGACGTACATCGGCACCGCGCCGTCGCGGTACCAGCCCGCCACGTAGCGGCCGCTGCCGGCCGGCAGCACGGGTGCCCATCCCAGCGGAGCCACCTGGCCGCCGTGGGTGTGGCCGGCGAGGGCGAGATCGGCCGGGATCGCGGCACTCGGCAGGTCGCGGAGCGCCGGACAGTGCAGGAGAAGGAGGTGGGCATCGGCCGGCGCGGCATCCGCCACGGCGGCCGTGGCATCGGGGCGGCCGCCACGGAGATCATCGAGTCCCGTGACGCGCAGTTGCCGCGTGCCGTGAGAGACGAGGATTGAGCGGTTGACCAGCCACTCGGCGCCGTGGTCTTCGTGGACGCGGCGGTGCTCCTCCAGTGGCACCCCCGACCAGTATTCCCAGTTGCCGGGGATCGCCACGCGTTGTGGGCGCGCCGGGCATTCGCCGAGGAAGGTGTCGAGGAGTTCGAGGCTCCCGCGCCGGTCGATCATGTCGCCGGTGAAGGCGATAACGTCGGCACGCGCCTCGTGGAGCCGCTCGAGCAGCCGCCGCTCGAGCGGGCCGATGGCCTCGAGATGGAGGTCACTGACCTGGGCGATGCGCAGGGGTACTTCCGGGACCAGTCCCGGCCGCGACCGCGGCGTGGCGAAGGCGTGGCGGCTCTCGACGAGCCGGTACGGAGTGACGAACGCTCCGTCGATGGCCATGCCGCTGCCGGCAAGGCCACCGACCAGCGCGGCGCGCCTCAGCCACCGGCGGCGCGAGAGCAGACGCAGGGGCGCGGCGCCAGGGAGCCCGCGGTCGGCCGCGCGGGCAGCCGCAGCGTCCGACCGCGGGGTTTCGTCACGCACGGCACCTGCCGTCAGCGTCGGCGCTGGTCGAGTGTGCCAGCCAGGGTATTTCGTCACGCACGGCACCTGCCGTCAGCGTCGGCGCTGGTCGAGTGTGCCAGCCGGCGTCAACTCGTCGATGATCTTGGGGATGTAGCGGCTGAGCACCTCGGCGAGTTGGTCGCGGTCGATGTTCTTCCGGCGGGCCAGTTCGTCGATCTCGCGACTCCCGAACACGTCCTCGATTTGCCGCCGATCGACCGGCTTGTTGGGGCCGGTGCGGACCCACGAATCGACCTGATCGCGGAGGCCCTTTTCTTCGAACTGGCGGACGACATCGGGGAGCTTCTCGGCCTGACCGCCGCCGAAGATCTGCTTGAAGATCTCGGAGAGATCATCCGGCGAGGGCATCCCTTCCGGAGGTCCCCCCTGGGGGCCCTGGCCCTGCGGCGCCCGCTGTTGGGGCTGCGGGGCGCGCGGCTGGGGGGCGCGCTGTTGGGGTTGCGGCTGCTGGGCGCCGGCCAGGACCTGCTTGAGGATCTCGCCAAGGATGTCCATCGCTCTCTCCTGCTCCTGAACGTGACTGGTGCAACGGGCCGGCAGCAGGCCCGTCGGGGCGGTGGCTGACCGGGTCGAAACGAACAACTGCCGGGCGATTGTAGGGGGCCGCCCCCGACCACGAAAGCGATCGGTCGGGGAAGTGCCCCGCAGGTGGCTCGGGGCGCCGGCCCGCCAGCGGCCCTGGCCGTGCCCCGCCGATCGCCTGGGTAGCCCGGACGACCGTCACCCGTCGGCGGGTGTCTGCCCCAGGACGACGTCGAACGCCGCGGTCAGTTCGCCGGTCCGCGATCCCTCCAGCGGCCGGAAGTCGACCAGCACGCTGTCGCGCACGGGGCCCGCGGGCAGGCTGCGGAGGATGCCGTCGCGGTCGTTTTCCACGGCGTCGCGGACGTAACACTGGGTGGTGAGCAGGTGGCTGTCACCGCGGCTGACGCGGACGTGGATGTGGGGGGTGCGGCCTGGATAGGCCACCGGCTTGATGGTACGGAACCCGTAGCGACCATCGGTCCCGGTCACGAACCGGCCGTAGCCCTGGAAGTGCCCGTCGCGCCGGTCGCCGTTCACGCTCCGGGTGTGGAGGTAGGCGCCCCGGGCGTCGCACTGCCAGATCTCCACCAGCGCCCCGCGCAGCGGTGTGCCGGACGTGCCGAGGATCCGGCCGGAGAGCCAAGTCACCGCGCCGTCGGCCGGCGACAGGGAGTCGTTGATGATCAGCAGGTCGTTGTCGGTGTCGAGCGGGAGCCGGTCGGGGTAGAACGGACCCTCCGTTTGGGCGGGCGTGCGCACCAGCTCGTCGGCGTATGCCCCATGCCGCCCGGCGAACACCG
>RFRL01000295.1 GCA_009924545.1 Planctomycetia bacterium
TCCGTGAGCAGTTCGAAGTCGACCGCGCCCCCGCCTGCCTCGCCGCCGCCGACGAAGCGCGGCGAGCGCCGGGGACGGCTCCCGACGTCGCCGCCCTCGCCGCGCGGCATGGCGTCGATCCGCTGCTCCTCGCCGGGTGGCTGTCGGCGCTGGGGATCGGCGGGGGCGCGGTCGACTTCGAACTGCTCACGGAGCGCGAGGAACGGATCGGCGGCTGGGATGCCGTGAGCGGCTTCGTGGCCGCCGATGCCCTCTCCGTGGTCGCCAACGCTTCCGCCCAGTCGGTGCAGATTCCCGGCACACTCGCCGCCCACGGGGTGGCGGTGCATCCGGCCCCCACGCGGCGCGTGATCGTCGCCTGGAAAAGCCAGGTTGCCGGCCCGGTGGAGATCGCGGCCGTGGTGCAGCGGGCCCACATCGGCTGCGGCAACGGCACGGCGTGGAGCCTGGAGCTGCGCCGCGGCGGCGTCCGCCAGACGCTGGCCAGCGGCTTCGCCGACAACCCGGCGGAGAAGAAAACGGGGAACCTCGGTCCGGTCACGGTGCGGCCGGGGGACGCGGTCTGCCTGGTGGTCGGCCCGCGCGACGGGAGCCACGTCTGCGACCTGACCGCGGTCGACGTCACGGTGAAGAATGACACGGAGAAATGGAACCTCGCCGGCGAAGTCTCACCCGGGATCCTCGCCGGCAATCCGCACGCCGACGGCCGCGGCCGCGCGGGGGTGTGGGTGTTCGCCAGCGAACCCGACACCGCCGGGGGTCAGCTCTCCATTCCCCCCGGTTCCCTCCTCGATCGCTGGCTGGCGGCCACGACCGACGTGGAACGCGCGGCGGCGGCCACCGACCTGGGCCGGCTCCTCGCCGCCCAGCCGCCGGCCGAGGCGGGCGCCGATCGCGACCTGGTCCGCCTCCTGCGCTCTCCCACCGGTCCGGTGCTGGGCCCGGGCCTGTCCGCATGGCTGACGACCGAGGCGGCCAAGCCGGGCGGCGGCCCAGGGGCCGGGCCGGAGCCCGAGACCGACCCGTTCGGCCGGCACCCGGCCGGCCTGCCGGTGGCGGCGGGGGACCTGTGCCTCCAGGGTCCGGCCCGGTTCACGCTCGAGGTGCCGGCCGAACTGGCGGCGGGGTGCACCCTTGTCACGGCCGCCACGCTCCATCCGCAGGCGGGTGGGGCGGGTGGATCGGGCAGCATCCAACCAGCGGTGCTCGTCGGGCCAGCTCCCGACCTGCCCATGGGCCCGGTGCCCGACCGGGCGGTCGTGGCGCTTCCCGACTCGGCGGCCTGGCAGCGGATCGCCGCCGGCCACGACGCCTTCCGCAATCTCTTCCCCACGGCCCCCTGCTACGTGCGCATCGTGCCGGTCGACGAGGTGGTCACGCTCAACGTGTTCTTCCGCGAAGACGACCACCTCCGCCGCCTCCTCCTCGACGCCGACCAGACCGCCGCCCTCGACCGGGCGTGGGAGGAGTTGCTGTTCGTCAGCCGGGAACCGCTCGAACTGCGCGATGCCCTCGAGCAACTCATCGAATATGCCACGCAAGACAATCCCGCCGGCGTGAAGTCGTTCACCCCGATGCGCCCCCAGGTGACGGCGCGGGCCGACGACTTCCAGCGCCGGCTCCTGGCGGCCGAACCGGCGCACCTGGAGGGGGTCGTCCGCCTCGCGGCCCGGGCGTTCCGCCGGCCGCTCACCGCCGACGAAGCACATCGCCTGCGCCGCCTCTACCACCGTCTCCGGGCCGAGGCACACGCCCACGAGGAAGCGATCGAATTGACGCTGGCGAGCATCCTGGTGGCGCCCGAGTTCCTCTACCGGCTGGAGTCGGCGCCGGAGGGGGCGGCTCCCACGCCCGTCACCCCCACCGAGCTGGCGACACGCCTGAGCCTGTTCCTCTGGTCGTCGCTGCCCGACGCGCAACTGCTCGCCCTGGCCGCCGACGGCCGGCTGGCCGACGACGACGTGCTCGCCGCCCAGGCCCGGCGGATGATCGACGACCCGCGCAGCCGCCGCCTCGCGGAGGAGTTCGGCACGCAGTGGCTCCATGTCCACGGCTTCGCCACCCACGACGACAAGAGCGCGGAGACCTTCCCCACCTTCGCCGCGCTCCGGGCGGCAATGGCGGAGGAGACGGTGCTGTTCCTCGACGACCTGTTCCGCGGCGACCGGCCGATCCACTCGCTCCTCGATGCCGACCACACGTTCTTGAACGCCGACCTCGCCGCCCATTACGGCATCCCCGGCGTCGCGGGGGACCACTGGCGGCGCGTCGACGGCGTCCGCGCCTTCGGCCGCGGTGGCATCCTCGGCCTGGCCACCACGCTCGCCACCCAGAGCGGCGCCTCGCGCACCAGCCCCATCCTCCGGGGCAACTGGCTCTCCGAGGTGATCCTCGGCGAGAAGCTCCCCAGGCCACCCAAGAACGTGCCGCTGCTGGCCGACACGGTGCCGGCGGGGCTGTCGGAGCGCGAGCTGATCGCGCGCCATTCCGCCGACGAGTCGTGCGCCACCTGCCACCGGCGCATCGACCCCTACGGCTTCGCCCTGGAGCGCTTCGACGCCATCGGCCGGCTCCGCACCACCGACGCCGCCGGCCAGCCGCTCGACGTCCGCGCCGTGCTCCCCGACGGCACCGCCGTCGAGGGCCCCGAGGGACTGCGCGACTGGCTCCTCGGCCGCCGGGGCCACGACGTGGAGCGGCAGTTCTGCCGCAAGCTCCTCGGCTACGCCCTGTCGCGCGGGGTGCAGCTCTCCGACGAGCCGCTCCTCGATCGGATCCAGGAGCGCCTCGCCGCCGCCGACCACCGCGTGGGGGTGGCCATCGAGGCCATCGTCACGAGCCCCCAGTTCCGCTCCATCCGTGGCCGCGCCGCGGTCGATGAACCCTGACCCGGCCCCCGCTCTCGACTCCGGAGGATGCCATGACCAGCCCCGCCCGCCAGCCGCTCTCCCGGCGCCGCGTGCCCCCGACCTCGAACCCCGGGCCCGTGACCGGTGCGCCGGTGACCTGTGCGGCAGTGACCAGGCGCACCATGCTCCGCGGCATCGGCGTGTCGATGGCCCTGCCGTGGATGGAGTCGCTCGCTGCCCGGGCCGAGGCGGCCGCCGCCCCGCCGGTGCGCCTGGCGGTGCTCTTCGCCGGCAACGGCTTCCACTCGCGCGAGTGGTGGGCCGAGGGCAGCGGCTCCGCGATGAAACTCGGCCGGGTGCTCGAACCGCTGGCGCCGTTCCGCGAACGGCTCCTGTTCGTGAAGGGGCTGTACCACGAGCAGGCGCGGAAGGGCAACATCCACTCCTCGCAGACCGGCAACCTCCTTTCCGGCGCCCCCCTGGCCAGCGGCGGCGACATCCGGTCCGGGACCAGCTTCGACCAGCTCGTCGCCGCCGCCCACGGCCGGGCCACGAAGGTGCCGAGCCTCGTCCTCGGGTGCGAAAAGGCCAATCCGTCGGTCCACAAGAACTACTCGATGCTCTACAGCTCCCACATCTCGTGGAGCTCCCCCACGACGCCGACGCCGCTGGAGCTCTACCCGGCCCTGGCCTTCGACCGGCTGTTCACCGAGGGGTCGGACCGGGGAGACGAGAGCGTCCTCGACGCCGTGCTCGAGGACGCCGGCGACCTGCGCCGCCGGATCGGCACGGCCGACCAGCGAAAGCTGGACGAGTACCTCGACAGTGTCCGCGACGTGGAGAGCCGGATCGCCGGGGCGGGTTCGCGCGGCGAACTGCAGGGCTGGCGGCCGACGCTCACGGGACCCGACCGCCCCCGGCCCGCCGACGGCATCCCCCAGGACATCGCCGAGCACATGCGGCTGATGTCCGACATCCTCGTCCTCGCCTTCCAGACCGACACCACCCGGGTGGTGT
>RFRL01000296.1 GCA_009924545.1 Planctomycetia bacterium
GTCCCACGCTGCCGGTGCAATCCTATGGGAACGTCCGTACACTCCTACTGGGCATTTTGGCAGGGCGCGACCCATGGCCGCGGTGTTCGGAGTGCGGGGCGGGGATCGTCACCCACCTGGAAGGGGAGGTGCCACGTGGCACAACCGATGCCTGAGGCCGAATGGCACCGCCGGCTCGCCGCGGGCGACCCGTTGCGATGCTCGTGGCCCACGAAGGCGTCGCCGTGGAGCGCGTGGATCCTGGGATCGCACAGCGGGAAAACCGGGACGCCGATCGTTTTCGCCCGCCATCGGCGGACTCGCGCCGCACTACCGGCGTTGCAGATACCGGCGGAAGGCTTCGAGCCGCGGCAAGCTTTCGCGGTCCTTCTGCCGATTGGCGGCGACCTTGCTGGCGATGATGTCGTCGATGTGGCACACGGGGAATCCCTCGACCACCACCCGGCGTTGCCACGCCGCCTCGAAGGTGTCGATGCCGTCGGGTGCGAAGACGAGATCGAGGTCGAAGGGGCCGTTTTTCAACTGCACGAAGTCCTTGCCGCTGCGGATCTGGAAAGCCTGGTCGTCGGACAGCGCGAAACCGATCTCGCGCAGCGCCCCCACCAGTGCCTCGCCGTTGCGGTCCGACTTCTCCACGAACAGGTCGGCATCCTGCGTGGTATCGGGGAAGCCGAGGAGGATCGCACCCGACTTGCCGATGAACAGATAGCGGCAGCCATGCCGGGCGAACGCGTCGCGGACTTCCTCAGCCTGCCGGTAATCGAACGCGGCCATAACCGAGCCAATCGGGGAGGTTCTGCTCGCACCAGCGCCGGTAGTCGGCGGTCGTGTCGAAGGCCCGGAACGGCGCGTCGTCCAGCACCGGCTTGGAGGTGTGGATGAAGGCGTAGCGCATCCGCAGACGAAGCGGCCGCCGGGCCGCGGCCTCGAAGTCGGCGAGGAGATCGGCGGGAATCTCGTCGCCTGCGGTGGTTTCCGCCGACCGGTTCATGCCGTCAAGCGTAATCCCGGTTCCACCGCGGACGCAAAGGGCGGCACGTGGCGGTGGGGAGGATGTCGGCGCGGACCGCGTCGAGTGGGCGACGACGGCGTCCGGGGCGCGGATCCCCACCGCCGCCGCCAAGCGCGCGCCCACAGGGTCGATCTCCGGGACGCCGGAGAGGCCGCTTGCCGGACTGGCGAGACAAAAACCGATGTCGCCGCCCTCGGCAACCGGGGCGTCCTCGACGCGGGAGGACGACGACACGAGCGACGCGTTGCTGCCCCAGCCGCCGCCCCGAATCCCACCTTGGAGGCGGGCGTCGGCCGGCGCGTCGAAGTGGAGTGGGGCGGGGACTGGTACAGGGCCCTGGTGGTGGATCGTGACGGAGACCGCTTCCTCATCGACTACTACGGCGACCCGGCTGCCGAGACCGAGTGGGTCGAGCGCGATCGCATCCGCACGCTCACCAAGCCGACCCTGCCCAAGGGCCGGCGGGTCCGGATCGAGTCGCTCGGCTCCTGGTACACCGGTCGGATCATCTCTGTCCGCGACGGGCTCCACCTGGTGTCGTTCGATGGATGGGCGGCGGAGTGGAACGAGTGGGTCCCGGCATCGCGCCTGGAATTGCTCGACCGGTGACCCGGGTGCCCGGGCAGGCTGCCGATAAACAGCCTGCCAGCCAGGCCCTCGGGTATGGTCGCGGTTGCGATCCGATGACATCCCTTCCGCGGCCACGACTTCGCCAGGACGGCGGCCAACGAGGTGGTCATCGGCAATGGTGTCGGCGGTCGGCGCGACGTCACCCGGAGACGGTGGTATGGCTCCCGGCGACTTGAAGCTGCTCATCGAGGCTGGCCACCCGCTGATCTCCATCGAATCGCGTGACGAACCGCGGGCGCTGCGGATCGTGAGGGAGGTCGCGCAGGCGCTGAGCATTCCGGTGGCGACCTGGTCGCTGACCGAGGGCATCGTCGAGAAGTCGGTCGAGGCTTCGACACGGGCGCTCGAGGCGCGGTCGCCTTCCGAGGCGCTCCGCGTGGTCCAAGGGACCGGCCACCCGACGGTGTTCGCGTTCCGCGACCTCGGCGTCCACTGCCGGGAGCCACAGGTCGTGCGCCAGTTGCGCGACCTGTTTTTCACCCCCGCCAGCCGGCTGTGGACGCTCGTTCTCATCGACGCCGCGGGCCTGCCACCCGACGTGCGCCGGCTCACCGTGCCATTCGACGCCGGCTGGCCGGACGCCCGCGAGATGGAGGGCGTTGTCCGGGAGACGTTCGCGGCCGCGCGGAGCCGGAGCCTGCAGGGCATCTCTGCCCGTCTCCGCGAGGCGCTCGCCCAGGCCGAGGCGATGGCGCCAGTGGTGCTGTGGATCGACGAAATCGAGAAGGCCTTCGCGTCGGCCGCGAGCGCGACGGCCGACGGCGGCCTCTCGCAGCGGATGTTCGGCACACTCCTCTCCTGGATGCAGGACCACCGCCATCCGATCTTCATCGTGGCCACGGCCAACGACATCGCCCGCCTACCGCCGGAATTGATGCGCAAGGGGCGCTTCGACGAGATCTTCTTCGTGGACCTGCCGGACGCCGCCGGGCGCGAGGCGGTGTTTTCCATCCATCTCCGCCGCCGGCGCCGGGCGCCGGAGGCGTTCGACGTCGGGCGGCTCGCCGCGGCGGCGGAGGGCCTCACCGGGGCGGAGATCGAGCAGGCGGTCGTCTCCGGTCTCTACGCGGCGTTCGACGCCGGGACCGAATGCACGACCGAACACGTCCTCGAGGCGATCCGGACCACGCAGCCGCTGTCGGTCGTGATGCGCGAGAAGATCGAAGCGCTCCGCGACTGGGCCCGCGACCGCTGCGTGCCGGCCGACTGAGCAGCCTCCCTCACGTCCGCCCATGCCCCTCTTCGACGCCTACCTGTTCGTGGACTGGAGCGCGGCGGGGCGCCCTGGCCCGCGCCGCAGCCGCAGCGACCAGATCTGGATCGGCGAGCGCACGCGCGGCGGTGAGCGCACCAGCGAAACCTACTGCCGCACGCGCCACCAGGCGCTCCTCCACCTCGTCGACCGCCTGCGGGCGCACGGCACCGCTGCGCGGCGCGTGCTCCTCGGCTGCGATTTCGCCTACGGCTACCCCGCCGGCTTCGCCGCGGCCCTGGGCCTCGAGGACGACGTACCGCCGTGGCGCGCCATCTGGCGCGACATCGGCCGCCGGATCACCGACAGCGAAAACAACGCCAACAACCGCTTCGAAGTCGCCGGGGCGTTGAACGTCGACGTGCGTGCGGATGGCCAACCCGGTCCGTTCTGGGGCCGTCCGGAGCGCCGCGACGTTGCCGGCCTCCCCCGCACGTCCCCCGGCTATCCCTGCCCGACGGCGCGCGGGCCATGCCTGACGAAATACCGCCTCACCGAGCTGCGCGCCGGCCCGCGGATCTGCTCCCCCTGGCAAACCTGCCACACCGGCAGCGTCGGCGGGCAGTCGCTGACCGGTATTCCGCGCCTGGCGGGCTTGCGCGATCACCCCGAGCTCACCGCCTGGAGCGCGGTGTGGCCCTTCGAAACCGGGTTCACACCGACGCCGTCACCCGCCGCGGGGCCGTTCTTCGTGCATGCCGAGATTTGGCCCTCGATCGCCCGGCAGTGTGTTGTGGAGCTGACTCGCGCGCGCCCCGGGCTGATCAAGGACCAGGCCCAGGTCCGGGTGCTGTGCGCGTGGGCGGAGAGGCTCGACCGCGCGGATGAACTGGGGCCCTTCTTCGCCACGCCCGCCGCTCTCACTGCCGACGCCGTACGCACGTGCATCACCGAGGAGGGCTGGATTCTCGGGGTGCACTGAGCGGGCGCGGCGCGCTGGCGACAGCCCGTGGACAAAGTCCATCCGAGG
>RFRL01000297.1 GCA_009924545.1 Planctomycetia bacterium
GGCACCATGCGGCACACCTGGTAGGTGCAGGTGCGGACATGCTGCTCGGGGACCATGCGGCACACCTGGTAGGTCTTGACCCGCTGTTCCGGCACCATGCGGCACACCTGGTAGGTGCAGGTGCGGACACGCTGCTCGGGGACCATGCGGCAGACCTGGTAGGTCTTGACGCGCTGCTCGGGCACCATGCGGCACACCTGGTAGGTGCAGGTGCGGACACGCTGCTCGGGGACCATGCGGCACACCTGGTAGGTCTTGACCCGCTGTTCCGGCACCATGCGGCACACCTGGTAGGAGCAGGTCTTGACGCGCTGCTCGGGGACCATGCGGCACACCTGGTAGGTACGGCAGCGCTGCTCCGGGACCATCCGGCAGACGGTGTAGGTGCAGGTGCGGACGCGCTGCTCGGGGACCATGCGGCACACCTGGTAGGTGCGGCAGCGCTCTTCGGGGACCATCCGGCAGACCTTGTAGCAGCAAGTCTTCACCCGCTGCTCGGGGACCATCCGGCAGACCTTCTCGCAGCGCTTCTCGACCACCGTCTCCCGCTCATAGCGGACGCACTGGACCTCCTTCTCGCGGATCTCCGTCACCCAGCGCTTCTTGGTCACCGTCCGCGGCGGGCACTGCTCCTCGACGCGGCGCACCGCCCCGGGCTGGTAGACGCACTTGCACTGGCACTCGTCCCACACCCAGCACCCCGGCTCGCGGATGCAGCGGGTGATCACCGGGCCGGGGATCTCGCAGGTCTCCCTCTCCCAGTGGCCGCAGTGCACCGGCACCGTCTTCGTGTAGTGGACCGGCTTGCAGACGGTCTTGCACACGTCGCGCTCGCGGGTCTCCCACACCGGCTTGCAGACGGTGTAGGGGATCTCCTTGGTGATCGTCTCCCACACCGGCTTGCAGACGGTATAGGTCTGCTGGCGGGTCTCGTAGACCGGCTTGCAGACGGTGTAGGGGATCTCCTTCGTCCGGGTCTCCTGCACCGGCTTCGAGACGGTGTACATCTGCTCGCGGGTTTCGTAGACAGGGCGGCAGACGGTGTAGGGGATCTCCTTGGTCATCGTCTCGTAGACCGGCTTGGAGACGGTGTAGGTCTGCTCGCGGGTTTCGTAGACGGGCCGGCAGACCGTGTAGGGGATCTCCCGCGACATGGTCTCGTAGACCGGCTTGTTGACCGTGTAGACCTGCTGGCGGGTCTCGTAGACCGGGCGATTGACCGTGTAGGGGACTTCCCGCGACATGGTCTCGTAGACCGGTTTGTTGACGGTGTAGACCTGCTGGCGGGTCTCGTAGACCGGGCGGTTGACCGTGTACGGGATCTCCCGCGACATGGTCTCGTAGACCGGCTTGTTGACCGTGTAGACCTGCTGGCGCGTCTCGTAGACCGGCTTGGAGACCGTGTAGGGGATCTCCTTGGTCATCGTCTCGTAGACCGGGCGGTTGACCGTGTAAGGGATCTCCTTGGTCATCGTCTCGTAGACCGGCTTGCAGATGGTGTAGTTCTGCTGGCGGGTCTCGTAGACCGGTGTGCAGACGGTGTAGGGGATCTCCTTCGTGACCGTCTCCCACACCGGCTTGCAGACCGTGGTGCGGATCTCACGCTCACGCGTCTCCCACACCGGCCTGGACACGGTGTAGGGGATCTCCTTCGTGACCGTTTCCCACACCGGCTTGGTGAGGGTGTAGTTGACGGTCCGGGAGCGCTGCTCCCACACGGGTCGGCTCACCGTGTAGTCGACGTCCTTGAAGGTGGTCTCCGACTCGTAGCGGATGCAGTCGATCTCGCGCTGCTCCACCTGACGCTCGCAGACGGTCTTCCAGCAGGTGAACTCACGGTTCTCGAACACGACCTCCTTGACGAGCCGGGTGGGGCTGCACGGGGTCGTGATGGGGGCTTCGTCGGCGAGCGTCGGCTCACCGGCGGGGCATGGCTCGCCCTCGGCGGCGACGGTCGTCACCGCCTGGGTCGGGGGGGTGTCGCCGGGAACGTCGCAGTGATCGGCGCGGGCGGGCTGAAACGCCCCCGCGATCGCGGCGAGAACCAGCAGACAGGATGTCCACGTGGTCTTCATGGCTGCTTCCTCTGTCGAGGAGGGGCTCCTCATCGGGGTCGAAACGGTTGGGTCGGGTCGAAACGTTTGGGAACGTGGCGGGCGCGTAGCGCCCACACGCTTCAGGAACCATCGACCACAAAAACCCCGCAGATCGACCAGAACCCGCAGGCATGACGCTTTTTCCAGACCCCCAGCGACCGCATATCCCCTCCAGACCGAACCAAACCGGTTTTCGTTGCGATTCCCCGGGTGGCGTGGGTACAGTCGTGCCCGTCCGAGGGGGGTGTTTTCCGCGCTACTAACCGCCTCATGAGCGACTCCCGACCCACCTGCGGCGAACCGCCTTCGGACATCACGGTGCCGAAAGTGGTGGTCAGCCGGTTGAGCCTCTACCTGCGGGAGCTGCAGCGGCTCCAGTCAGCCGGCCAGCAGACGATCTCGTCGGGCCAGCTCGGCACGCTCCTGGGCTTCAGCGATGCCCAGGTGCGGAAGGATCTGGGGTTCTTCGGGCAGTTCGGCTATCCCGGTGTCGGGTACCGCTGCGACGAGTTGATCCGCGCGATGCGCGACATCCTCGGCACCTACCAGTTCTGGCCGGTGGTGATGGTGGGGGCCGGCAACCTCGGCCAGGCGCTGTTGGGATACCGGGGCTTCGGTCGGCAGAACTTCGCGATCCATGCAGCCTTCGATGCCGATCCCGCCAAGGTCGGTCAGACGATCCAGGGGATCCCCGTGCTGCCGCTGTCCGACCTTCCGCGGATCGTGAAAGACCACGGGATCCGTCTGGGGATGATCGTCGTGCCGGCGGAGCAGGCCCAGGTGGTGGCCGACCGGCTGGTCGCCGCCGGCATCGAGGGGATCGTCAATTTCGCGCCGGTGACACTTTCCCTGCCGCCGAACGTGCAACTCGTGTCGGTCGATCTGGCGATCGAGCTCGAACAGTTGTCCTTCGCCATCACCAACCGTTTGGCGCGGCCTGCTGAGGTGGCGGCCGGTGGGGCTGGTGACGGGGCGGACACGAACGGCGATTCCGTGTCGCCGGTGGGCCCGGTTCCACCGGGGGGACCGGTTCAACCGCCGGAACGTCACATACCCGAACCACCCGCACGGCATGGCTGACGTGGTAGCGGCGGGTTTTCGCGGCATCGGGCCGCGGCCGCTATCATGGCGAAGCAGTCGCCGAATGCCCGGTAGTGTAACGGTAGCACAAGGGATTTTGGTTCCCTTTGTCTAGGTTCGAATCCTAGCCGGGCAACTCCGCCTTCCGCTCGTTGGAGCACAATCGAGCCTCGTCACCGGCGCGGGGCTGCGAGGTGAATTGCCCCACCCGAACAGGGCGGCTTGTGAGGCGATTCGCTCCACTCCCGCCCGTGCACGGCGTGGCGTCCCGGTAGCCGCACGAGCGATCACCAACGGTTTTCACGTGTTTCCCCCCGGGGGAAACGGGCACCGCGACGGCTGGCGAGGATCGCCACCATCCCGGCCGGAGACGCGGTGGGGTGTGGCACGCGACTTGCGGATGTGTTGGCCGGCCCATTCGCGCAGCACAGCGACGCGCCGTGGGGCTGGGCGCCGGCTTGTCAAACGGGGTTCCGCGTGGGGCCCTGCGAGCGCACCAGTATTCCAGTGCACCAGGATGATCGCGCGACCGAAGCCGGCCTCGTTGCGGAGGTGCTCCGTGCTCCCGCCGCGGAATCCGGCGGGGTCGAGCGCGAGATCGACCGTCTCCCAGGAGGGGAATGCGATGCGTGTGTTGACGAGTGGTGGGGTCGGCAAGCTGGCCGCGGCCGCGGCCGCGG
>RFRL01000298.1 GCA_009924545.1 Planctomycetia bacterium
CAGCCCACCCACCGGCAGGCCGACGACGGCGATGAGAGGGAACCGCCACGCCGCCCCGCGCACCCGCGCGCCGGCGGGGAGCAACTGCCACAGGTGGGCGCCGCAGAGGAGCGTGAGCGGGATCATGAACAGCCCGGCGATCACCGTCGGCAGCCAGCCCTCCACCAGAGGCGCGAAGACCAACCCTGCCACGAACCCGAGGACCACGCTCGGCAGGCTGGCCATCATCTCGATCGTGGGCTTGATCCGCGCCTTCCACCGGGGATGCATGAACTGGCTGGCGTACAACGCGGCCAGCAGCGCCACCGGCGTGGCGAAGAGCATCGAGTAGAGCGTCGACTTGAGCGTGCCGAACACGAGCGGCACAAAACCGAACTTGGGCTCGAAGGCCTCGTGTCCGGTCGTCTCCCACGCGTGCACGGGGGCGGGGTAGTTCTCGTACCACACGGGCGTCAGCAGCGACCGCGGGGAAACCTCGGGAAAGCCCGGGTCGAAACCGCAGCTCCACACCCCGCCCCGGTCCGCTGCCAGCAGCAACCGCTCGCGCGGCCCCACCGCCAGTGCCAGCGGTACCTCCCCCTCCCGCCGCACCTCGAGGATCGTGGCCCCGCTGGTTGACTGGAGGAGGCGGACGCCTCCCGCGGCATCCGCTGCCGCGAGCAGACGCGACCGCGGCGACGCCGCCAGCGCCACGACCTGTTGCCCGGGACGGGCGGGTTCGAGACGGCGCACCATCGTCATCACCAGCCCATCCGTGGCCGTGGCCGTGGGACTGCGGATGGTGAACAGGACCGCCACACCGCCTCGTGCATCACCCACCGCGAGGCTGGCCCCGCCGAACAGCCTGGTCACCGCCGTCACCGCCACATCGGGCGGCGCGGCGGGGAACGACTCGCAGGCCTGGGGGGCTTCGATGTCCCGGATCGAATAGCGCCTCCCGCGCCCGTCGCGGGCGATGAGGAAGAGCTGATCCCCCAGCTCCGAGACGCTGACGAACGCCGGCCGGAAGCCGTCCCCCGCCGGCGCGATCGTGGCCCCGGCGCGACTCACCACGAGGGCATCGGTGAGGAGGTTACGGCGCGTGGAGGTACTCTCCACCCGGACGGTGCCGTCGGCCGCCAGGGCCGCCACGATCGGCCCGCGCGGTCCCTGGGCGAGATCGACATCGATCAGCGCCGCAGGCAAGGGGGGCGCGGCGTCGCCGACCGGCTCGGCCACCGCGGTCACCCGGGCCCACTGCTCCGCCCCGGTCCGGACGAGGATCGTGTCGACGTCCACCCGCATCGCGTTCGGGGCGAGGTCGGCGGCCCCGGGCGGGAGCTCGTCACGCCCCACGAACGACGACTCCAACCCGACGCGCCCCACGCGGTACGACCCGTCGGCAAAGCCGACCACGGCGTCGAGGCGGCCGGGGACGACGCGGGCGCACGAGCAGCCGGCGAGCCAGCCGGCGTCCAACGGGCGCTGCAAGAGCACCGCGCCGCGCGCGGTGTCGAAGCAGCGCAGCGTCGCCCGTTCCACGTCGAGCCACCAGCCGACCAATCCATTCTCCTCGGCCCCCATGAGCACGGGGCCGCCCGCGAGCGGCTCGCCGGCCGCGTCCCCCGCCGTCCGCTGCCGGGGCGCCAATCGGGCCGGCATGAACAGCGGCAGGGCCACCGCCAGGAGGAACAGCCCCATGAGGAGGACCGCGGCGATCGTCCCGATGCCGCCGGCGGTGATCACCACCTGCGCCAGCCGGTCGCCGAAGCGGACCCAGCGGGTGGAGGATCGTCGCCGCGATCGCCCGGTGAAGGTGTCGTGGGGTTGCATGCCCTGTGGCACCGGAGGAGGGCTGCCGCGCGACGCGGACGTCACCGGGGAGCGATCCCCACCGACTCCAGTCCCCGGCGAGCGATCGGTGCGGTGATCGGCAGATAGCCGTCCTTGACGACGTCGGCCTGACCAGTGGCACTGAGCACGTAGCGGAGGAACTCCCGGCGCAGCGGATCGAGTGGCATCCCTTTGCGGTGGTTCACCGAGAGGAACAGGAACCGCGACAACGGATACTCTCCGGAATAGGCGAATTCCGCCTCGGGGGCGACCGCCTTCGCTCCCGACGCCGGTGCCAGGGGCACGGCGCGGACGTCGGCGGTGCGGTACCCGATGCCGCTGTAGCCGATGGCGTAGCGATCACTGGCGACCGCCTGGACGACGGCGGAACTCCCCGGTTGCTCCTTCACGGTGGGCTTGAAATCCCCCTTGAAAAGGGCGTTTTCCTTGAAGTAGCCGTAGGTGCCGCTGGTGGCATTGCGGCCGTAGAGGCTGATCGCGCGGTCCTTCCATTCCCCCTCGAGTCCGAGATCTCCCCACGTGCGGATCTCGGCCTTGAGACCGCCGTTGCGATTCTTGGAGAAGATGGCGTCGATCTGCTGGAGCGACAACTCGCGGAGCGGGTTGTCCTTGTGGACGAACACGGCGAGCATGTCAATCGCCACCGGGATGACGGTGGGGGCATAGCCGTGCTTCTGTTTGAAGGCGTCGATCTCCGAGTCTTTCCAATCGCGGCTCATGGGGGCGAAACTGCAGGTGCCCTCCGTGAGGGCCGGCGGGGCCGAAGCCGAACCCTTCCCTTCGATCCCCTCGCGGACGCCGGGGTACGACTTCTTGAAACCCTCGGCCCACAGGGCGACGAGGTTGTTCATCGTGTCGGAGCCGACGCATTTCAGGCTTCCGGCCACCTCACCCGAGATCCGTTCGTAGGGGGCGAGGGCCTTGTCGACCTCGACCGCGAAGGCGGGCGCCGCCCCCGGCAGGCGTCCATATCCCACCCCGCACAAGACGATCACCGCGGCCAGCGCGCCGCGCCGGCGCCACCGCACCACCGCGGGTCGAGTGACCGTGAGTGCACCGAATGCCATGGATCCTCCGGGGAATGGGCGGGCGGCCGGACCAGGGGGGTTCGACCGGGACCATCGTCGGCCGCCACCGGTTGCGCCGCAAGGGGCGGCACGGGCGCCGGTCAGCCAGGGGTGTACCCGGGCGCGATGAGCGTTTCGTGAGTCGCCCCTCCGGTGTCGCCCCCCCGAAAGTCGAACGGGGCCGGGTCGTTCCGGCGGGCCCGGGTGCCGTTCACCCGGGACGCCCCCCCGGCGGGCGCTGCGGAGCGAAACCGCGCCGCAGCGTGTTCTCCGTCACCACCCGCGGGACCACGAACTGCTGCAGGTAATCGGGGCCACCCGCCTTGCTGCCGATTCCGGAGAGGCGGTAGCCGCCGAACGGCTGCCGGTGCACGAGCGCCCCCGTGATCCCCCGGTTGAGGTAGACGTTGCCGGCCTCGAGGGCCGAGCGCGCCAGGTCGAGGTGGGCCGGGCTCCGGGAAAAGACGCCGGCGGTGAGGGCGTAGGGGGTGTCGTTGGCGAGGGCCACCGCAGCGGCGAAGTCGGGCGCGCGGAAGGCCGCCAGCACAGGTCCGAAGATCTCCTCCTGCCCGAGCGGGCCGCAGGGGTCGACGTCGGCGAACACGTGGGGACCGACAAACCAGCCGCGGGCCGCCAGGGCCGCGTCCGGGGCCACGGCCACGACGGTCCGGGCCTGCGTTCGACCGATCTCCACGAACCGCAGGACACGGTCGCGCGCCTCGGCATCGACCAGCGGGCCGACGCGCGTGCCGGGCTCCGCGGCCGGCCCGACGCGCAGGCTCGCCACGGCTGGGGCGTGGGGAGGAGGTCGGGCCGGTGTTGGTGTCGCATCCACTCACGGCGCTGGTGGCCTTCAC
>RFRL01000299.1 GCA_009924545.1 Planctomycetia bacterium
CCCCGTTTCGCGAACGGTGACGACCGGCCAGGGCCGCCCCGGCCCCACCCAACTCGACGGCGTGCAGACACCGCAACTGACCGTCGAGAAGCGCGGTCCGCGCGAGGTCCAGGTGGGTCAGACGTGCCGCTACGAGGTCATCGTGCGCAACGTCGGCGCCGCCGTCGCGCACGACGTCTCGATCCACGACACCGTGCCGGTCGGCACCACGCTCGTGGCCACGAGTCCCCCTGCCAGCCCGGCCGGCGACCACGGCACCGGTGATCTCGTCTGGCGGATCGGCCAACTCCCCCCCGGATCCCAGGCCCGCGTGGCGATGGAACTGTTGCCGAATCTCGAGGGGGAAGTGGGGAGTCTGGCGAGTGTCTCATTCCGGGCGGAGGCGGGGGCCCGGGCACGGGCCACCAAGCCCGACCTGGCATTGTCAGCGCCCGCCCCGCAGCCGGTGCTCGTCGGAGGACCGATGCCGATGGTCATCACCGTCACCAACCCCGGTACTGGCACGGCCACCGGCGTGATCCTCGAGGGTGTGGTGCCGGAGGGGGTAACGCACGCCGCCGGACGCGAACTGGAGTTCGACGTCGGCCGCCTCGGCCCGGGGCAGTCCCGGTCGATCGACCTGGAACTGGCGACCACCGGCCCGGGCGTGCACCAGTTGCAACTCGTGGCCCGCGCCGATGGCGGGATCGAGATGGCCACCCAGGTCCGGCTCGAGGTGACCGCACCCACGCTCGATCTCGCCGCCGAGATCCCCGCGCGCCGCTACCTGCAGCGGCCTGCCCCCTGCCGCCTCTCGATGACCAACGCCGGGACCGCCCCGGCCCGCGAGGTGGAACTGGCGGCCCAACTTCCGCCGGGGCTGAAGTTCATCCGCACCAACAACGCCGGCTACTACGACGAGCGCACGCATCGCGTGCTGTGGAACCTGGAGGAGTTGCCGGCTGCCGAGACGGGGACCGTCGAGCTGGTCGTGATGCCGGTGGAATTGGGGCCGCAGAAGATCGTGGCCGCGGCCCGGGCGGCCGGCGGCCTCGCCGACCAGTCGGTGCACACCATCGAGGTGGAGGGCCTCGCGGCCCTCACCTTCGAGGTCACCGACAGCGAGGACCCGATCGAGATCGGTGGACTCACCGAGTACGTCGTCCGCGTCGCCAACCAAGGCACCAAGGCGGCCAGCGGTGTCCGCCTCGTGGCGACGCTGCTGGGAGACGTGGAGCCGGTGGCGGCGAAGGGCCCGGTGCCGCACCGCGTCGACAACCTGGCAATCGCCTTCGATCCGCTGGCCCGGTTGGCCCCGGCCGAGGAGGCGGTGTTCCGCGTCCGGGTCCGCGGCCGGCGTCCAGGCGACCAGCGGGTACAGGTGCAGCTCACCAGCGACGATCAGCCCGCCCCCATCACCAAGGAGGAGGTCACGCGGGTCTACGCCGACCGCTGACCCGACCGCAACGCGGATCAACGGCGCAACTCGGCTCCCACGCGCCCGGCACACGCAGCGACGATCCGCGCCACGGCGGCGTTGGCCTCGTCGCCCGACAGGCTCCCGGTAGCGGGCCGAAGGGCGAGGGCGACGACGAAGCTCTTCCGCCCCACTCCGAGGCGCTCGCTGTCTTCCCACACCTGCATCAGGTGGAACCCTTCCAGGACCGGTCCACCCGTCTCCCCGATCACTGTTGCCACGGCGCCCCAGGGAACCCCGCGGTCGAGCACGAGGTTGATGTCGCGGTGGACGACCGGGGAGTCGCTCGTGGAGTGGAGCATTACGGGACGGTCGACGGCGAACTCCAGCCGGTCGAGCCGTACCTCGGCAGCCGCCACCGGCCCCTCCAGGGACCGTTGCGCCAGGTGCCCCACGGCGATCTCCCCCACGACGCCGATCCGCTCCGGCTCAAGCCCCGGCCGCGTGAGCACCACTTCCGCCGCCCGACCCGCGGCGAACAGGTCGAGGTCCACGGTGCGCCATTCGATCCGCTCGTGCGTCTGCCCGCCCCCGCCCGATCCGATCCGGAAGCGGGCCAGCAGCGCCTCGACCATGCCCTTGGCATGGGCAAAGTCGCCGCCGCTGACCAGCGACACAAGCACCGGCTCCTCGAGTGGTTCGTCCACGGTCGCCACCGCGGCGCTCGCCAGATAGGCCCGGGCCACCTCGAACAGGTCGGCCCGGCCAGCCCCCACCGCTGCGTTCCCTGCCCGTGCGTCCAGGAGGCTCGGGAGGAGGCTCCTTCGCAATCGGTCGGCCCCACGGACCAACGGGGGAGCGATCGCCAGGGGATCGAGGGTCGTCCACGGGCTGCGCGTCGCCTCCGCCTGGATCGGGACGACGCTGCGGGTGAGGGCCTCGCACAGCCCCAGCCCCGCGAGGAAGTCGGTCGCGACACGGGTGATCCGCTCCCGTGGCCCCACGTCGACCCGCCGGGCGGAGAGCGGCACGTCGTCGGGCACCCGGCCGTAGCCCTCGATGCGCCCGATCTCCTCCACGAGATCGATCTCGCGACTGCAATCCCGCCGCCACGTGGGCGCCACCCACGCGCTTTCCGCCCCCCCCGGCGCCGCCTCGACGAACCCGAGCCCGCCGAGGATGGCACGCTGCCGCGGGCCATCCACCGGCATGCCGAGGACTTCCGCCACCCGGCCCGGCCGGAGCC
Source organism: Planctomycetia bacterium (assembly GCA_009924545.1). GTDB lineage: Bacteria > Planctomycetota > Planctomycetia > Pirellulales > UBA1268 > F1-20-MAGs016. Next base: position 2,643 of record RFRL01000299.1, read on the forward strand.
GGATCGTCGCCTGGGGTGCCTGGAGGCGACCGGCGCTGACCACACCGGCGGCCAGCGCGCCCCCCGCGATGTCGAGGATCATGTCGCAGGCCCGGCGGCTGGCCCACTCGACCGCAGCCGGATCGGGGCCGCGCTCGAAGCGGTACGACGACGGGCTCGCCAGGGACAGGCCCCGTGCCGCCGCCCGCACCACCAGCGGCGCGAACTGGGCCGACTCCAGCAAGACGTCGACCGTGTCGGGGCCGATCTCCGTGCCCAGCCCCCCCATCACGCCCGCCAGGGCGACCGGACCATCCACATCGGCAATCACGCCCATCGCCGGCGTGAGGTGGTAGTCGCGGTGGTTGAGGGCGGTGAAGGTCTCGCCGTCGGCGGCGCGGCGGACGATGATCCTCCCACCGCGGACCCGCGCCAGGTCGAAGGCGTGGAGCGGCTGCCCGCACTCGAAGAGCACGTAGTTGGTGACGTCGACGACGTTGTTGACCGGTTCGATCCCGATCGACCGCAACCGCGTGACCAACCACTCGGGGCTCGGCCCCACCCGCACACCCCTGATCACGCGGGCGGTGTACAACGGGCAGACGTCGGCGGCGGCGATGTCGACGGCGACCTCCGCCGCAGCTCCGGTTTCCGCCGGGCGGGGATCGGGGATGTGCAGGGGCACGCCGAGGAGCACCGCCAATTCCCGGGCAACACCCAGATGCCCGAGGCAGTCGGGGCGATTGCTCGTCACCTCCAGTTCGATGACGGTGTCGTCACCGACGGGATGGAGGGCTTCGAGATTCAGCCCTGCCATCAACAACCGCTCGGCGATGGACTCGGTCGGCGCGTCGAGCCGCACGTAGTCGCTCAGCCAGTCACGGGAGACGAGCATCGGGCACCTCGCAGGCGCGCGGATCAGAACTGCCGCAGGAACCGCACGTCATTGCGGTAGAAGTCGCGGATGTCGGCCACCCCGAAACGACGCGCGGCGATCCGCTCCACCCCGAGCCCGAAAGCGAAGCCCGACACCGTGTCGGGGTCGAGCCCGACCGCGGCCAGCACGGC
>RFRL01000300.1 GCA_009924545.1 Planctomycetia bacterium
GTCCTCACTCGCGGGTGAGGGCTTCGTCGAGGTTGAGGATCGCCAGGCACACCGCCGCCAGCGCCGCATGATCCACGGCATCGACCGCCGGGTCGCGCGGACTGGTCCCCACGGCGACCAGCGCCGCCGCCGCGGCGGGATCGGCGGCATACAACTCCCGCTGCCGGCGGTGCATGCGCGTGAGGACGTCGAGATCGGCGCTCGTCGCCGGCCGGCCGACCACGAGGCGGAGGGCGCGGGCCAGCCGGTCGGCGGTGTTGTCGGCGTCGGCGAGGCAGCGGGCGGCCAGCACGCGCGCCGCCTCGACCCAGGTGGGATCGTTGAGCATGGTGAGGGCGTGGAGGGGCGTGGAGGTGACCGAAGCGCGCACGCGGCAGGTCTGCCGGTTGGCGGTGTCGAACATGTTGGCGGGGCTCACCGTGCGGCGCCAGAAGGTGTAGAGGCTGCGGCGGTGGAGGTCGGCTCCCTGCGACGTGGGGTAGGTGAAATCACGCTCCTTGGTGATCGCCAGCGACTCCCAGATCCCGTCGGGCTGGTAGGGATAGACCGGGGCGCCGCCGAGCCGCCGGTCGAGGAGGCCGGCGGCGGCCAGGGCCCAGTCGCGGAGGACCGGGGCCGGCATGCGGAAGCGGCTGCCGCGCGAAAGGAGGCGGTTTTCCGGATCGAGCGCCCGGTGGGCCTCCGTCATCCGGCTCGACTGCCGGTAGGTGGCACTGGTGACGATCAGGCGGTGGAGGCGCTTCTGGCTCCAGCCTCCGTCGCGGAACTGCACGGCGAGCCAGTCGAGCAGGTCGCGGTGGCGCGGATACTCCCCCTGGACCCCGAAATCCTCCGCGGTCTTCACGAGGCCCGTGCCGAAGAAGTGCTGCCACATGCGGTTGACCTGGACGCGCGCCGTGAGCGGCTGCTCCGGGAGGAACAGCCACCGCGCCAGCCCGAGCCGGTTGGCCGGCCATCCCGCCGGCAGCGGCGGGAGGAAGGCCGGCGGGGCGAACGACAGCTTCTCCCCCTGCGGCGCGAGGTAGTCGCCGCGGTCGAGGAGTTTCGTGTCGCGCGGCCGCTCGTCGCTCATCACCATGACCCGCGGGATGCGGTCGGCACGGTAAGCGGCCAGTTCCTTCCGCAGCCGGTCGGCGCGCTCGACCACCGGCTGCGACCCGACCACGCCGGCCCGGACCTTGTCGTCGAAGTGCCGGCGGAGATCGGTCTCGACCGTCTGCCGCTCCTCCGCCGTGCGCTCCCCCTCCGGCTTCCGGAGTCGCTCCACCAGCGGGTCCGGCAGACCGCGCGCCCCCGGATCCCCGGCGAGCACCCCTGCCTTCCAGCCGGCGAAGGCGGCCTCGATCACCGGGCGGGCGACCTCGTCGGCCGCCACGATCTGCTTCTCGAAATCGGCGCTGGTGGCGGTGTTCTCCGCCGTGGGCACCTCCACCACCGGCGGCGCGACGCGGATCCGCGCGGAGAAATACTGCGGCGCGCCCGATTCGGGCACGCGGTTGAAGGCATCGAGGAGACGGTAGTAGTCGGTCTGGGTGAGCGGGTCGTATTTGTGGTCGTGGCACTGGGCGCAGGCCATCGTCAGCCCCAGCCACGTGGTGGCCGTGGTGTCGACCCGGTCGAAGAGGTTGTTGAAGCGCTGCTCCTCGGCGATCGCCCCCCCCTCGCCGTTGAGAAGGTGGTTGCGGTTGAAGCCGCTGGCCACGCGCTGGGCGGTGGTGGCATTTTCCAGGAGGTCGCCGGCGAGTTGCTCGATCGTGAAGCGGTCGAAGGGCATGTCGGCGGCGAGGGCCTCCACCACCCAGTCGCGCCACAGCCATTGCCAGGTGTCGCCATCCTGCTGGAAGCCGTTGCTGTCGGCGTAGCGTGCCGCATCGAGCCACGGCAGCGCCATCCGCTCGCCGTAGTGCGGGCTGGCGAGGAGCCGGTCGACGAGGTGCTCGTAGGCGGCCGGATCGGGGTCGGTGACGAACGCGTCGACCTCCGCGGGAGTCGGCGGGAGCCCGACGAGATCGGCGTGCAGCCGGCGGACGAGGGTGGCCCGGTCGGCTGCGGGCGCGGGCGCCAAGCCGGTGCCGACGAGACCGGCGAGGACGAACCGGTCGATGTCGTTGATCGGCCAGCCGGGAGGCGCGGAAGAGGGTTCCGGCACCGCCGGGCGCACCGGGGGCACGTACGCCCAGTGCGTGGCGTAGGGGGCGCCCGCGGCGATCCACCGTTCCAGGAGGTCCTTCTGCTCCGGTGACAAGCGCCGGTTCGACGTCGGCGGCGGCATCACCACGTCGGGATCGGACGAGTGGATCCGCTCGAGGAGGGCGCTGGCTCCCGGTTCGCCCGGCACGATGGCCCGCGCGGCCAGCGCCCCCTCGCGCTGGTCGAGGCGCAGGTCGGCCTGGCGCTTGGCGGCGTCCTGGCCGTGGCAGTAGAAGCAGTTCTCGGCGAGGATCGGGCGGATGTCGCGGCCGAAGTCGATTTCCGGAGGCTCGGCGCCGGCGCCGCGGCACAGGCACAGGCCGGCGACCACCACGAGCACCCCCCTCCACGGCGGCGGGCGCCGCGGCGACAGGACCCCGGCACGGTTGGTGGGAGCGACTTTTCTACAGCGCATGGCATCTGAAGAATACCAGCCGGAAGTGGTGGATGCGGCCGGCCGGGAAGGGGCGCTGCCGCCCCTGCCCCCACGACGACCACCTCCGCCCGGGCCCAGCGGCGCGCGGGGAGGAGGGTGTCGGTGGTCGCCCTCGACGGGGCCCGGCGGATCGGCGCGAAGATCCTGGTGTCGGGCGGGGGACGCTGCAACGTCACCCACTGGCAGGTGACCGCGCGCGACTACGCCGGCAGCACGCCACCGGCGATCCGCAACGTGCTCGGTCGGTTCGGCGTGGCGGAGACGGTCGAGTTCTTCCGGGCACAGGGGGTCGAGTTCTACCGCGAAGCCGACACCGGCAAGCTCTTTCCCACCACCGATTCGGCGCGGACGATCCTCGACGCGCTCCTGGTCGCCGCGCGGGAGGCGGGCGTGCGCCTGGTCCATCCGGCGGCGGTGACGGCGATCGAGCGGGCGCCGGCCGGCTTCCACCTGACGGGCCCTGCCGGCGTGTGGCAGGCGGCCCGCGTGGTCCTGGCCACGGGCGGCTGCTCGCTCCCCAAGAGCGGCTCCGACGGCTTGGGCTTCCGCCTCGCCGCGGCGCTCGGCCACAGCCTCGCCCGCCCGATCGTACCGGCGCTGGTGCCCCTCGTGCTGCCGGGGGATCACTGGATCCGCAGCCTCAGCGGGCTGGCCCTCCCCTGCCGCTTCCGCCTCGTCTCGGGCGCCGGGAAGGTGACCGCCGAAAGCGTCGGGAGCACGCTCTGCACCCACACCGGTCTGTCGGGTCCGGCGACGCTCGACATCAGCCGGCACTGGCTCGTGTCGCGTGTCCGCGATCCCGACGCCCGGCTCGTGATCGACTGGCTGCCGGCGGTCCCGGCGGCCGATCTCGAGTCGCAGTGGTTCGTCCAGCGGATGATCATGGGCGGCCAGATCGAGCCCTTCGACTTCCACAAGACCGGATTCTCGTTCACGATCCTGTGCGGCATCCTGCGCGGACACGGTTTCGACGGATTCCGGCGCGTGAAGAGCTTCGGGCTGTTCAAGGACACGTCAATAGTCAACATATGCGCTTGAAGCGGCAGCAG
>RFRL01000004.1 GCA_009924545.1 Planctomycetia bacterium
TATCCCCTCCCCTACGGCGCCATTCTTCATGATGGGCGGGCGCGCTCCTCGGGGAGCGACAAATCGATGCCGGCCGGGAAGGCCGCCGGCGCCGGGCGATCCGGCGTGCAGTTCGTGGTCTACAGCCACTCCGCCACCGCGATGCGCGTGCTCCTCTACGCGGGCGTGGACGATGCCGAGCCGAGCGAGGTGATCGAGCTCGATCCGGCGCGAGACCGGTGGGGCGACATCTGGAGCCTGTTCGTGCCGGGGCTCGGCCCGGGCTGCCTCTACCACTTCCAGGCCGACGGGCCCAGCGACCCGGAACGGGGTCAGCGCTTCGACGGCCGGGCCCGCCTCATCGACCCCTATGCCCGGGCCCTTGCCGGCGGGTTCATCCACGGCGGCGACGGGATCGTGCGGCCGCCCAAGTGCGTGGTGGTGGACGACACCTTCGACTGGCAGGGGGACCGCCACCTGCGCCGCGGGCTCGCCGACACGGTGATCTACGAGCTCCACGTGCGCGGCTTCACGAACAGTCCCACCAGCGGCGTCGCGCATCCCGGCACCTACCTGGGGGTGATCGAGAAGATCCCCTACCTCCAGTCGCTGGGGGTGACGGCGGTGGAGCTGATGCCGGTACACGACTTCCCCGACACACCGCCGCGCGGACTCCCCGGCGAGAAGGGCAACTACTGGGGCTACGATCCGCTCGCCTTCTTCGCCCCGCACCGCGGCTATGCCGCCGGCGACACCCCCGGCTGCCAGGTGCGCGAGTTCAAGGAGATGGTCCGGGCGCTCCATGCCGCCGGCATCGAGGTGATCCTCGACGTGGTCTTCAACCACACCGCCGAAGGCAACCAGCTCGGCCCCACCCTGTCGTTCAAGGGGCTGGAGAACCGGGTGTATTACATGCTCGGCGACGGGGGCAGCTCCTACCGCAACTTCAGCGGCTGCGGCAACACCGTCAACGGCAACCACCCGATCGTCCGCGAGCTGATCTTCCTCTGCCTGCGCCACTGGGTGCACAACTACCACGTCGACGGCTTCCGCTTCGACCTGGCGAGCATCCTCTCCCGCGACCGCAACGGCGACATCCTCCCCAACCCGCCGGTGGTCGAGGCGATCACCGAGGATCCGATGCTCGCCGACACGAAGGTCATCGCCGAGGCCTGGGACGCCGCGGGGGCCTACCAGGTGGGCTCGTTCGCCAGCCTGCGCTGGGCGGAGTGGAACGGCCGCTACCGCGACGACGTGCGCCGCTTCTGGCGCGGCGACCATGGCCAGACCGGCCACTTCGCCACGCGCATCGCCGGGTCGAGCGACCTCTACGGCGACGACGGCCGCCAGCCCTGCCACAGCATCAACTTCGTCACCTCGCACGACGGCTTCACCCTCGCCGACCTGGTCGCCTACCGGGAGAAGCACAACGAGGCCAACGGCGAGGGCAACCGCGACGGCGACAACAACAACTTTTCCGACAACCACGGCGTGGAGGGGCCGACCGACCGCGCCGAGGTGGTGGCGGTCCGCGCCCGGCAGGTGCGGAACCTGCTGGCGACGCTGCTCCTCTCCCAGGGCGTGCCGATGCTCCTCGCCGGCGACGAGTGCGGCCGCACCCAGGGGGGCAACAACAACGCCTGGTGCCAGGACAACGAGGTGAGCTGGTTCGACTGGCGGCTGGTCGACCGGCATGCCGACGTGGTGCGCTTCGTGCGCGAGCTCGTCGCCTTCCGCCGCGGCAACCCCACGCTCCGGCGCCGCACGTTCCTCCAGGGGGGCAGCAGCGCCTCGGGCGCGCTCCCCGACGTGGAGTGGTTCGCCGCCGACGGCGGGCCGGTCGATTGGTACGGCGCCGACGCCGCCCTCACCTGCTTCCTCGGGGCCCCGGCGCCCGGCAGCCTGCTGGACGACGGTGATCGCGGGAACGCCAATGGTCCCGGGGGCGACAGTGGCCTGGGGGGCGTGGCGGGGATGCCGCGGCACGTGCTCCTGTTCGTCAACGCCGGCAGTGCGTCGCGGTCCTTCAGGGTGCCTGCCAGCGGGCCGCTCCCGCGCCTCTCCTGGCGGTGGTTCATCGACACCGCGCGGGCCGCCCCGGCCGACATCCATGCCGATGGGCGCGGGCCCCTCGTCGATCCGGGCGTGGCGGTGGAGCTCCCCCCCCGTTCCCTGGCCTGCCTGGTGGCCGACGCCGGTCTGGAAATGCCCATCCTCGTTGCCGTTGCGGCTCGGGCACCGCTATCCTGACGGGAGCTCCACGGCTCCCGGACGCCGCGGAAACCGCTCCCGGGGCTGCCCCTGATCGGGGTGCCCGATCCACGCGAGGAATCGTTCAATGCGCCGCCTGCCCGTGTCGATACTGACCCCCGTCGGGTTCGCCTGCACGCCGGTCCTGGCGACGGTCGTCGTCGTCGCCACCGGCTGCAGCGAACCGGCAGCCCCGCCGGTGGTCGGCCCGCGGCCCGCCCCGGCGCCGACCGCGGCCGTGGCCCACGACCATGATCACGACCACGATCATGATCACGCCAAGCCGGCCGCGGCGGCGCACGAGGGGCACGAGCATCCGGAAACACTCGCCGCCGCCGTCACGGAGTTGAAGGGGTTGGTGGAGAAGGTCCGGGAGGCCCTGGCCGCCGGCGACCGGGAGAAGGCCGACGGGCCGGTGCACGCCGTCGGTCACCTCCTCGAAGACATGGAAGGGCTGGTGGCCAAGGCCAAACTCCCGGCGGAGCGCGAGGCCGCGGTGAAGCAGGCGGTGGAGGAGATCTTCCAGGCCTTCGATGCCCTCGACACCGCCATCCACGGCGATGCCAAGGAGGCGATCGACTTCGCCCCGCACGAGGAGAAGATCGGCAAGGCACTGGGGGTGATCGGCGACGGCACCTGACCACGGGCACGAAACTCGCTCGCCGGCAGCCCACCGTTGGCGGCGATGCCGACCGGGTGGCTGGCGGATCGATTGGTTTGCGGATCGGGTGGCGCGGCGGGAGCAGGTTCACAGGAGGGTGTCATGACCAGCGGCGGCACGCGGCGGATGGTGGTCGGGGTGGTGGTGGCCCTTGTCGCGCTTGCAGCGCCTGCCACCCGGGCTGACGTCGATCCGGCGGCGGCCCGTGGCCGACTCGTTCTCGCTGCCGAACCGACGGGGGCCCTCTCCCCTTCGGCGGCGAAAGCCAAGCTCGCCGCCAAGGATGCCACGCCCGGGCCGCAGCCGATCGCCATCGCCGGGCGGATCGGGGCCAAGGGGATGGAGCCGTTCCTCGAGGGGAAGGCGTCGTTCGTGCTCATGGAGATCCCCGCCGACGACCATGGCGCGAAGCCGGGGCACGACTCCGACAACTGCCCGTTCTGCAAGAAGCGGTCGGCCAACGCCCCGCTGGTGGCGGTGCAGTTCCTCGGAGCCGACGGTCAGGTGGTGCCGCTCGACGCGCGCAAGCTGTTCAACGTGGCCAAGGGGACCGACGTGGTGGTGACGGGGAAGGCGGTCTTCGACCCCAAGCTCGCCATCCCCGTGATCCAACTCACCGCCGACGGCATCCACGTGCGCGAACCTGCCAAGGCGGCGGGCAAGTGAGATGACGGCCGCGGATCCGCTGCCACTGCGGGTGGCCTTCAAGGAGTGGGCGGCGATCTGCCGGGCACTCGCCACCGGCCGCCAGGACGTGATCCTCCGCAAGGGCGGGATCGTCGAACCGGGGGGCGCGTTCCGCCCCGAGCACGCCCGGTTCCTCCTCCTGCCCACCTTCCTCCATCAGGCGGCGGAGAGCCTCCTGCCGGAGGCCCGCGACCTGCTCGACGGAATCGATGCCGACCGGCCGCCGGCGGGCCTGGTGATCCTCACGCACGTGGCCACGGTGCGGGCCGCGCATCGGATCGGCGACCGCCGCGGCCTCGATCCCTTCCGGGGCCGGCACGTGTGGGCGGAGAGCGTGGTGGACGAGCGCTTCCACCGCTGGCGCGATGAACTGCACGTGCTTGAGGTGGCGGTGAGCCCCCTCCCCGCCCCCGTCACGCTCCCCTGGCGGGAAACCTACGGCGGCTGCCGCTCATGGGTGGAACTGGAAGCACCGTGAGCCCGCCGCGCTTGCCGCAGGGTTGGCAACGGGATGGATCCATCGCGCTGGCCTCCTGCATGGCAGGCGTGACGCCGGCGGAGGTGCCGGCCATGGAGCGCCTCGTCATGGCCGGTTGGGGGTGAGGAAATGAAACACGAATGAACCAGGACGAAGATGGCGGAATATCATCGCCTCAAGGCCATCTCCACGACCGGAGAAACGATCGCGGTACGGATCGACCCTGTGTGGCGGCGACAGCCACGGAGGACCCATCCGCCAGCCTCACCGGACCGGCGAGACGGATCCCGATGAACTGGAATTCCTCGGTATGCGGTTCGTAGACGCAGCGGGTGTCGGAGGAGAGCGTCGCCGCGGTGGTCGAGCCCCAGAAGCCACCCCGCGCGCCGCGCTGGGAGCACTCGATACCGTCGAGATCGTTCCATTCCCAGACGTTCCCGCTCTGGTCGAACGTGCCGTAGTAGCTGGCGCTGCCGCGAAAGGACCCGACCGGGCTGAGGAAATTGAGATAGTGGGCGTAGCGGGACCGGGTCGCCGCATAGACCCTCTCGCGCACGTAGTTGGCCTGGTTCGATCCGTCACCCGTCAGGTTGCCGGGCGGCACGTGACTCTGGGTGGCGAAGGCGGTGTACCCACCGTGGCCGTTGTCGAGCAGGGGGTTGAAATACGCGGCCTTGTACCACTCGTTTTCGGTGGGAATCCAACAATCCGGCGGCAGCCCCGTGTTGGGGTTGATGGCGTTGCGTGGCACCGCGGGGCCGCGGACGACGCCGGCCAGTGCGTAGGCCCCGTCCTCGGTCGTGGTCGCGTCCTGCGCGCCGTGAGGGCGACCATTGGCGATCCAGTTGGCGTACCGGGCCGCGTCGAACCAACTCACCAGGGTGATCGGACGGCGCCCGGCCGCTCGGCTCTTCTCGACGAGCTCGTAGGCATACATCCCGGCCGTGCCCGTGCGGAGGATTCCGGCGATGTTCGGATTATCGCCCATGCTCGGGTGGTAGAGTCCCGCCGGGTCAGCGACAGCGACGGCGTTGAGGAACGCCAGGTATTCCTCGACGGTCACCTCGAAACGCCCGATGCGGTAGGCGTAGGGAACCTCGCCGAAGCCATTCGCGTCGGGCGCGTTTTGGGCATCACCCACCGTGACCCAGTCGGTTTCGGTCAACGCCTGGGTCGGGGGGCGGCCGCTGGAGAACAAGGAGGCGATGACCGCGCCGGAGGCCAGCGCGACGGTCAAGAACGTCAACGTAGCGGCGCCGGTGGGGAGTGCCCCGGCGGTCACCGCGATCCCGCGCGCGGCGTGCCGCCGGTGGCGTTCGCTCCACAAACCTGAACCTTTCCATTGCAGCATGGCGATACCCTTCGGTGTGGGTGATCTCGGTCTGAATGGCCACGACAGTCCGCCGCCAGACTGGACGAATCGGTCGCGTCTCAGCTCGGTCGGCTGGGGCCGATCGCGGCGTCAGGCCCGAGGTCGGGATCGGCAGATGTCCCGCTCGGGCCCCTCCATCGTTTAAACGTTGGGGAGGCCGAACCTGTGACATCATGCGTGGAGAATTCTCCGGTTGGCTCAGAAGGGGGCTCGGCGACCCGGGAAAAAAGGATGCCGAGGACGGTGGTCAGGAGGGGATGCCGAGCGGTGAGGCGCGGAGCCGGGCATCCGCCTCCCAGTCCCACGGGGGCCGGGAGATGTCGACGGTGGGGGTTCTGTTCAAGAATCGGACCCGCGTCACGCCCCCCACCTCACCCCGCAACGAGGGTATTATGGTCGCCGGCCGGGTGTTCACGGAGGATGCGCCAGGAAGGGGGTGGCAATGAATGCCTCTGACAGCACGTGTGCGGCTTGGCTCGTGGCAGCACGGCGCGGGTCGCCCGACGCGCTCGGGAACCTGCTCGAAGCGATGCGGCCCCAACTGTTGCGGCAACTCCAGGCGATTTTTCCACGGTCGATCCGCAGCAAGGTGGGGGCGTCGGACCTCGTTCAGGAGACGTTTCTCGAGGGGCACAGGCGTTTTGACACGTTCGTCGGTGGGTCCGCCGTCGAGTTCCAGTATTGGATCCGGGCGATTCTCGCCAACAAGGTCACCGACAGCGTCCGCCGTTTCGATACGACCCAGGCCGGCAAGGTGAGACGCGAGGTCAGGCTCACCGACTCGTGGGCCGATCTGCTCATGGTGCCCGACGATGATCCTCAGCAGACCCTGCTGGCCGACGAAGCGGGCCGAATCCTCGCGGAGACGCTCGCCCGGGCGATGGCGCGATTGACACCGCTGCAGCAAGACGTGTTCAGGCGCCGCTTCGACGAGAACCAGGGCTTCGATCAGATCGCCGACGCGATCGGTCGGTCGGAAGCCGCGGTCCGCAAACTCTGGTGCCGCTCGTTCCAGGATCTGAAGCGCTACGCGCAGGGCGGCCCGGACGACCGGGTACCGCTGGCCCTGCAGGATGATCCCTGACAACCCGCGGACGCTCGGTGGGCTTACCCAGCCGGCTGCCATTTCCCCCGGCTGATCCCTCCGCCGGGCACCCCGCGGCCTCCCCGGCGACGTATTGCGGGCCGCCGTTCCGCGGGAAAACCGGTTTTCGCCGGCACCGCCTTTCGGGGCACGCCGGACTGGTCCCGGTGCAGGCCGCCGCCCCGCGGAAGGGGGTTCCGATCCCGGTGCGTCTCACCACGTCCTTCTCTGGGCTCTGGGCCGCGGAAAACATGACCCGCCGCCCGGCGGCCGCAGGGTCGCTGCGGCGAACGTAGGATGGATCTCTCCGGGCAGTGACGCGGCCCCCCGCTGGCACGAGGGCCGCCCCCCGGTCAGTCACCTCCTCGAAGGGCACTGGTATGATCGGGTGGATCGCTTTCCTGACATGTGGCAACGGCCCGGTGGCGGTCGCGGGCCTGGCGGCATTGATGGTGGTGCTGGCCATGGCCCGAGGCGCTGCAGGTGAGATCGGCTTCGTCGAGCGCTTCGCCCTCGCCGACGACCGGGAAGCGGCCCTGGAGGAGCTCGTTCCGGGCACGGAGGAGTTCTTCTACTACCGCTGCCTCCATCTCCTCGCCACGGAGCGCTTCGCCGCGGTGGAACCGCTCCTCGCCGACTGGGTGAAGGCCCACGGCGAGACCCCGCGCGTGCACGAGATCCGCGCCCGCCGCGCCCTGCTCACGTTCCCGGCCGATCCCCGGGCGACGACCGACTTCCTCGTGCGCAGCCTCGGGCTCACCTTCGCCCACCAGCCAGACGTTCCCGGCGCCGAGCCGGTCCTCCCCACGGCGCTGCCGCCCGACCAGGTGACCCCCGCGGCCTGGGCGGCCCGCGCCCTGGCCCGCTCCCCCGACACGCTCGACGGCTGGAAGGACCCGGCCCTGCGCCGCATCGCCGCCGGCGCCGAGCCGACCGCCCCCCTCACCCCGGTGCGCCGTCGGCAACTCCTCGCGCGCCTCGTGCGGCCCGACATCCCCGGGCTCGCCAGGCTCGTGGCCGACGACCTGAAGAGCCCCGACTCGGGTGGTTTCGGCTCGATCCCCATCCACCGCCACCTGTCGCGCGCCCAGCTCGAGGAGCTCCTCGGGCTCGAGCCGGGCCTGCGCGACAACGGCGCGCTGGTCGCCGCCATGCTCCAGCGGCTCCAGCCCTCGGCCGACGAAGACTTCCCCGGCGATCCGGCGGTGCGGCGTGCCTACCTCGCGCGGCTCGAACCTTTCGTGCGCGGCCTCGGCCCCGCGCACAACAGCCTCAAGGCGATCGTCCTCCGCGAGCGCCTCGTGCTCGACCGCGAGGAGGGGCGCTTCGACCAGCAGGCCTTCCTCGACTACCTCGCCCTCCCGCGCCATCTCCCCTACGTCTCTCCGCGACTCCTTGGCACCGAAGCGGCCCGCGGCTTCCCCTGCAACCTCGGCCAGGCGGTCGAGGGTTGCCTCCTGCCGCCGGTGGGGGACGACGAACCGCTCGTTCGCGCCTATCTCGCCCGGTTCCTCGCCGACGCCCCCGACACGCGCATCTTCGAACCGTTCTTCGAGAAAGGCTGGCTCGACCGCGTGTTCGCCGAAACGAAACTCCTCGCCGGCCTCGGTGCCCCGGAGACGCACGCGGCCGTCCTCGGGCCGGCGGCCTACCGGGCGCTCCGCGACCGGGTCGACATCGAGATCCTGCGCTCCAATCCCGGCCGCTTCGCCGCCGGGGCGCCGGTGTCGCTCGACGTGGCCCTGAAAAACGTGCCGGAGCTGACGGTGCGGATCTTCGAGATCGACACCCTCGGCCACTACCGCAGCACCCTCGCCGAGGTCGACACCGACATCCCCCTCGACGGCCTCACGCCCACGGCCGCGCTCTCGATCCGCCGTGGCGACGATCCGCTGCGCCGCAGCGTCGAAGCCATCGCGCTACCGCAACTGGCGCGGCCCGGGATGTACGTCGTCGATTTCGTGGGCAACGGCCGCTCCAGCCGGGCCCTGGTGCGGAAGGGGCGGCTGCGGCCCCTCGTGGTGGGCACGGCCGCCGGGCAGCGCTTCACGATCCTCGACGACGAGGGGCGGAAGGTGGCCGGGGCGACGCTGTGGCTCGAGGGTCGGGAGTACGCCGCCGGGGAGGACGGCACGATCCTCGTGCCCCCGAGCGCGGCGCCGGGGCGCAAGCCGATCGTCGTCACCGGGGCGATCCCCCTCGCCGACGGCACGTCGGCCACGATCTCCAGCCTCGACGCCTTCGACCACGAGGGGGAATCGCTGGAACTGGTCGCCGGGATCCACGTCGATCGCGAGAGCCTGCGCACACGGCGCACCGCGGAGGTGGTGGTGCGGCCGGCACTGCTGGTCAACGGTCGGCCGGCGTCGCTCGGGGCGCTCGAGGCGGTGCGGCTCACGATCCGCTCGGTCGACCTCGACGGCGTGCCGGCCGTGCGCGAGATCGCCCCCTTCCCCCTCTTCGAGGACCGCGACAGCGTCCACGAGCTCCTCGTGCCGCAGCGGCTCGCGGAGGTGACCTTCACCCTCTCGGCGAAGGTGGCACGCCGCGTTACCGGCGGCGCCAAGGAGGACGTGGCGACCAGCCGCTCGTTCGCCGTCAACCAGATCGACCGGGAGGACAAGGTCGAAGACCTGTTCCTCGTCCGCTCCGCCGACCGGTTCCTCGTCGAGGTGCGCGGCCGTGGCGGGGAGCCGCGCGGTGGCAGCCCGGTGGTGGTCACGCTCGAGCACCGCGAGGTGCACGGGGCGGAGGCGTTTCCCCTCAAGACCGACGCGGCGGGCGTGATCGACCTGGGGCCGCTCGACGGCATCGAGACCGTCGCCGTGCGCGGCGCGGAGGGCACGGAGCACCTGTGGCGGCTGCGTCCCGACGAGGCGACCTGGCCGCAGGCGATCCACGGCCGCGTCGGCGACGTCGTCCGCCTCCCCTTCCTGCCCCGGTCGATCCACGGCACCGGCCGCCCTGCCGACGCCCCCACGCCGGCCGACGCCGCGCTGTTCGAGCTCCGCGGCGGGGCCTACGCCGTCGACCGGTTCGCCAACCTCGGCGTCGAGGAGGGAACGCTCGTCCTCCGCGACCTCCCCGCCGGCGACTACGAGCTGTTCCTCGCCGCCCCCGCCGCCCGGATCGCGGTGCGGATCACGGCCGGCGCCGCCGTGGACGGCTTCTTCGTCGGCCCATACCGCCAGCTCGAGGCACCGCGGCTCGCCCCCACGGCGCTCACGGCGATCGCCCCCGCGGGGGATGACCTCGTGATCCGCGTGGCCGGGGCCAATCCCTTCACGCGCGTCCACGTGTTCGCCGACCGGATGACCCCCGACTTCGACCCCTTCCAGGCGCTGGCCGCGGTGCGCGGGCCGGAGCCGTGGCTCTTCTCACGCGGCGCCTTCACCAGCGCCTACGTGAACGGCCGCGACCTCGGCGACGAAATCACCTACGTACTGCGGCGGCGCGCCGCCCGCGCCTTCACCGGCGCCATGCTCGACCGGCCGAGCGTCCTCCTCCATCCGTGGGCGACCGCCGACACGAACACCACCCGGCAGGACGCCGCGGGAGGTGAGGAGTTCGGGACGGCCGCCGCCATGCCGCTGAGCAGGGCGCAGGTGGACGCCGCGGCGTCGGTGCCGGCGCCGGAGCGGGCGCAGAGCTACGCCGATCTCGACTTCCTCGCCGACGATCCCCCCGTGGCGACCAATCTGGTGCCGGGCGACGACGGCACGATCCGTCTGCCGCTGGCGAGCCTCGCCGGCCATCAGGAGGTGACTGTGGTGGTCGTCGATCCCACGCTGACCCTCGCGCGGAGCGTGGCGCTGCCGGTACGCGTTCCGCGGATCGCCGACCAGCGCCTCGCCGCCGGCCTCGACCCCGCCGGGCACTTCATCCAGCGCCACGAGGTCACGCTCGTCGATCCGGCCGCCGGCCCGCTCGTCATCGACGACGTCACGAGCGGGCGCTTCGAGGCCTACGACAGCCTGGCCCGCGTGTTCGGCCTGTTCACCGCCGTGTCGCGGCATCCCGACCTACCCACGTTCGCCTTCCTCCTCCGCTGGCCCGCTCTCGACGCGGCCGAGAAGAAGCGGCTCTATTCCGAGCATGCCTGCCACGAGCTCAACGTGTTCCTGTTCCACAAGGACCAGCCGTTCTTCACCGAAGTGGTGCTGCCCGGCCTGCGCACGAAGAAGGACCGGACGTTCGTCGACCACTGGCTCCTCGGCGACGACTTGTCGGCATGGCTCGAACCGTGGCGCTACGGC
Source organism: Planctomycetia bacterium (assembly GCA_009924545.1). Taxonomy (GTDB): domain Bacteria; phylum Planctomycetota; class Planctomycetia; order Pirellulales; family UBA1268; genus F1-20-MAGs016. The sequence continues at coordinate 10,768 of RFRL01000004.1, forward strand.
CAGTTGAACGTCGCCGAGCGGGCCCTCCTCGCCCGGCGGATCGCCGCCGAGAAGCCGCGCACGGCGCGGCACCTGGCCGACCTGCTCACCGTGCTCCCCCCCGACACCGAGCGGCGGCGCGAGCTGTTCGAGGCCGCTGTGAGTGCCGGTGCCCTCGACACGGCCGACCGGTTCGGCCGGGCGCTGGCCGACGAGAAGGCCGAAGAATTGGGCGATCGACTCGAGTTGCACATGGGTGGCCTGGGGGGCGGCGGCTTCGCCGGCCGGCAGGCCGGAGATTCGCTTAGCAACCCTGCGCCGGCGCCGGCCGCGGGCCAGCCCGGGGCGCCGCAGTCAAACGCCGTGGGCAAGGTGACGGTGCTCGATCGCAGCCTGCGCCGCGACGAAGCACGCAGGGGCCTCGCCGCGGGCGCCAAGCGCAAGCTCGCCGAGGTGGAGTCGCTCGAGCAACTGGCGGCCGACAAGGATGGGGCCGCGCGCGGCAAGGAGGCCGTGAACCGGTTCTTCTTCGACGCCGAGCGCGGCGCCGCCGCGGCACCGCTGTTCCGGCTCCTCGACCCGACGAAGGAATGGGCCGAGAACAACTACCGTCACCAGCGGATCGCGGTCCAGGATGCGTCGCTCATCGGCCCGGGTCGGTTCTGGCTCGACGTCGTCAACCACGACCCTGCCGTGCCGTTCCGCTCGGTGCACCTGGCGGAGGCGACGCGCAGCTTCCCCGAGATGATGCTCGCCCTGGCGCTGCTCGATTTGCCCTTCGAGTCGCCCGCCCATGGCACGACCTTCGACAACGTGAAGATGACGCTCGTCCCCGCCGGACCGCTGGTCGTGTTCCGCGAGGAGACGGTCGCCGTGGAGCCGCCGGCGGCGCCGTCGAGCATCCTCGTGGGGCAGAACTTCCTCCGCCACCGGGAGCGGCAGGAGATCGTCGACGGCGAGCCGCGCGACGCCTTCGTGACGGGCGAGTTCCGCACCCACGTGGTCTACACGGCGCGGGTGGTGGTGACGAACACGGGCTCGGCGCGGCGCAAGGTGGCGGTGCTCCTCCAGATCCCGCGCGGTTCGATCCCGGTCCTCGGCAGCCGGGCGACGCGCACCGTGCCCCTCGTGCTCGAACCCTATGCCGTGCAGGCCTTGGAATACTCCTTCTGCTTCCCGGTACCCGGGGAGTTCGCCCACTATCCGGTCCACGTCGCCGAGGGGGACGGGCTCGTGGCCTTCGTGCCGCCCACGCCGTTCACCGTCGTCGACCGCCCCGCGCGGCCCGACGAGCGCTCCTGGGAGGCGGTGTCGCAGCAGGGCTCGGCGGCGCAGGTGCTCGAGTGGCTCGACACCCACACCCTCGACGGCGTGCCCCTGGAGCGCATCGCCTGGCGGATGCAGGATGCGGAGCTGTTCCGCGCGGTCACCTCGCGGCTCGCCGCGCGGCACGTCTGGAATCGCACCCTCTGGTCATACGCCTTCTTCCACCGCGATCCGGCGGCGATGCGCGTGTGGCTCGAGCACGAAGACACGTTCGTGGCCCTGCTCGGCGGGCGACTCGACGGTGGCCTCCTGCCGATCGATCCGGTGGCCCGGCGAACCTTCGAGCACCTCGAGTACTGGCCCCTGGTCAATGCCCGCCAGTTCATGCTGGGGAGCCGCCGCCAGATCGTCAACGACCGCTTCCACGCGCAGTACCACCGCTTCCTCGACGAGCTGGCGCGGGCCCGCACGCTGTCCGCCGACGATCGCCTCGCCGCCGTGGTGTACCTCCTCATCCAGGACCGGGTGGAGGAGGCCCGGGAGCAGTTCGCGAAGGTCCGGGCCGAGGGGGTGTCGACGCCGCTGCAGTACGACTACACGGCCGCGATCCTCGCCCTCCGCTCCGGCGACGTGGCCCGGGCCCGGGAGCTCGCCCGCGGGCGTGTCGGCTTCCCCGTCGATCGCTGGCGGCAGCGGTTCGAGCTCCTCCTCGCCCACCTCGACGAGGCGGAGGGCAAGGGGGATGCCGCGGTCCTCGACCCGCTCGACCGCGAGCAGCAGCAGGGGCGGCTCGCCGCCGCCGCCCCGGCCCTCGAACTGCGCATCGAGGGGAGTGACGTGGTCCTCGAACACAAAAACCTCGCCGCGGTCACGCTCGCCCTCCACGAGATGGACCTGGAGGTGCTCTTCAGCCGCAATCCCTTCGCCGGCAGCTTCGCCGGCCAGTTCGGCTCGGTGCGCCCCAACCGGACGATCCCCGTCGAGCTCGACCGGGCCGGCGGCACCACGCGCGTGCCGCTGCCGGCCGACGTGGCCCGCCGGAACCTGCTCGTGACGGCCAGCGGTGGCGGGATCACGCGGTCGCAGGCGGCCTATTCCACGGGGCTCGCCGTGCGCGTCGTGGAGTCGTACGGGCAGGTGCTCGTGACGCGGTCGGCCGACGGGAAGCCGGTGCCGCAGGCCTACGTCAAGGTCTACGCCCGGATGGACGACGGGCGGGTGGCGTTCTACAAGGATGGCTTCACCGACGTCCGCGGCCGGTTCGACTACGCCTCGCTGTCGACCGCCGACGCCGTCGCGGCGCGACGCTTCTCGATCCTCGTCACCAGCGCCGACGAGGGCTCGGCGGTGCGCGAGGCCGACCCGCCACCGCGGTAGCAGACCGAGGGCCAGCGGCCTTCAGTCGGCCCGGGCCCGCGGCACGCGGCAGTCAGCGCACGACGCGGGCCCCACCACCGCTGATCTGCTTCTCGACTTCCTTGCGCGTCGCCATCGACGTGTCGCCGGGAGTGGTCGAGGCGAGGGCGCCATGGGCGGCACCGTATTCGACCGCCTGCTGGGGGTCGTTGAACTCGAGGAACCCGAACGCCAGGCCGCTGGCGAAACTGTCGCCACCCCCGACCCGGTCGAGGATCTCGAGATCGGGGTACTTCCGGCTGTCGAAAAACGCCCCGTCGTGCCAGAGGATCGCGCTCCAGTCGTTCTTCGTCGCCGAGACGACGCGGCGCAGCGTGGTGGCGGCGACGTTGAAGTTGGGGAACTCGCGCACGGCCGAATCGATCATCGCCTTGAAGGCGTCGGTCTCGATGGCGGTGAGGGCGTGATCGACCCCCTGCACCTCGAAACCGAGCGAGGCGGTGAAGTCCTCCTCGTTGCCGATCATCACGTCGACGTGGCGGGCGATCTCCCGATTCACCTCGCTCGCGCGCCTTCGCCAGCCCGCCGATCGTTTTCCACAGGCTGGGGCGGTAGTTGAGGTCGTAGGAGACGATCGTGCCGTGCCGCTTGGCCGCCTGCACCGCCTCGATGGCCAGGGCGGCGGTCGTGGGGGAGAGGGCGGCGAAGATCCCACCGGTGTGGAACCAGCGCACGCCGATCCGGCCGAAGAGGTCGTTCCAGTCGATGTCGCCCGGCTTCATCTGCGCAGCCGCCGTGTTGCCCCGGTCGGGCACGCCGACGGCGCCGCGGATGCCGAAGCCGCGCTCGGTGAAGTTCAGGCCGTTGCGCACCGTGCGGCCGATGCCGTCGTCCTCGCGCCACAGGACGAAATCGGTGTTCACGCCCCCCTGGAGGATGAAGTCCTCGATGAGGTGCCCCACCTCGTTGTCGACGAACGCGCTCACCAGGGCCGTCTTCAGGCCGAAGCACTTGCGCAGGCCACGGGCGACGTTGTATTCGCCCCCCCCTTCCCAGGCCTGAAAATATCGCGCCGTGCGAATCCGCCCCTCGCCGGGGTCGAGGCGGAGCATCACCTCGCCGAGGGACACCTGGTCGAACCCGCACTGGTTGCGGGGCTTGATCGGCAGCGACATGCGGGGGGCTCCTTCAGGCAGTGGCCAGCTTGGTGGCGTCGATGGCGGGCACCCCGGCGCCGTGGGCGAACTCGTTGAGGGCTTCGATCTCGGCGCTGGAAAACAGCAGGCCGCCGGCTTCACGGCTGCGCTCGGCGGCCCGCGCCTCGACCTGGCCGGGGAGGAGGCAACGCTCGTTGCCGTGGCCGAGGATGTCGGCCAGGACCGCACCGACGTTTGCCGCCTGGTCGCGCCCCGCGGCGAAGGCGCCGCCGGCGAGGGCGTCGGGATGGATCACCTGGAAGAAGAAGCAGCAGGAGTGCTTCTCGCCGGGCGCGGCCGGGGCCTGGGGGCGGCTGCGGATCGTGGGGAGCGAGCCGCCGATGAACGCCGCCACCAGTTCGTTGATGAGCGACAGGCCGTAGCCCTTGTGCTCGCCGAAGGGCACGAGCGCCGCCACCGCGTCGGGATCGGTGGTGGGATTCCCCTGGCGATCGACCGCGGCGTGCGCGGGGAGGGCCTTCCCCTCGCGCTTCAGTTGCTGCACCCGTCCCATGGCGATCACGCTCGTCGCCCAGTCGATGACCACCGGAAAGCCGACCGCGGCCGTGGTGGGGAAGCCCCAGGAGTGCGGGTTGGTGCCGAGGGTGGGAAACGCCCCCTGGAACGGCACCACTTCGGCCAGCGACGCCGTGCAGTTGGTGTAGGCGATGTAGCCGCGCCGCGCCGCCTCCATCACGTAGCCCCCGCCCCACAGGTAGTGGAAGGCGTTGTCCACGCTCACCGTCCCGGTACCGTGGCGGTCGGCGAGGCCGATGCAGGTCTCGATCGCCTCCCAGGCGACCGCCTGCCCGAGCTTGCGGCCGGCGTCCCACACCTCGGCGGCGTCGAAGCGGCCGGGGAGGCGGCGGATCGTGGCCCGGGGCACGCAGCCCCCGGCCTTCGATCCGAACATGTCGTCGAGGTGGAGGGCCTTGATGGCGTTGTGGGTGCGGATCCCGTGGGTGGTGGCGGCGGTGGCCAGCCGGGCGGCCGCGCGGGCCTCGTCGGCGGCGAACCCACGGGCCGTGTAGGCCGCCTCGACGAGGGCCTCGTGGGTCGCCACCGGGACGACGTGGAAGGTTTCCGCCATGGGGAAAACGACTCCGTGCGGGAAGGAACGCGGGACGGGGCAGCCGCGGGGATCAGGCAAACGCGCGGACCGGCATTGACCTGGGCCAGCGGGGCCTCGCCGCGCAGCGCCCGGATGAGGTTGGTGACCGCGGCCAGGGCCTGCCGCTGCACGCTCTCCAGGGTCCGCGAGCCGATGTGCGGGGTGACGATGCAGTTGGGGAGGCGGAGCAGCGGATGGTCGGCCGGTGGCGGCTCCTCGTCGAGGACGTCGGTGCCGTAGCCGCGGAGGCGCCCCGTGGCGAGGGCTTCCGCCACCGCCTCGGTGTCGACGATCTCGCCGCGGGCGCAATTGATGACGATCGCGCCGGGCTTCATCGTGGCGATCGAGGCGGCGTTGACGAGGTGCCGGGTCTCGGGGGTGAGGTTGGTGTGGAGGGAGACGTAGTCGGCGGTGGCGAGCAGGTCGGCGAGGGAGCCGGCCCGGGTCACGCCGTGGGCCCGGGCGAAGTCGTCGTCCCAGAAGACGTCGTGGGCGATCACCGGCATGCCGAAGGCACGGGCCCGCAGCGCCACCTCGCGGCCGATGCGCCCCAGACCGACGATCCCGATCGTCTTCCCGAGGAGCTCGCGGCCGGTCTGGCGCTTCCAGCCCCCGGCCCGCGTGGAGTCGGTGTGGAAGAGGAGGTGCTTTTCCAGGGCCAGGAGCAGGAGGAAGGCGTGCTCCGCGACGGTGGTGTGATTGACGCCCGGGGTGAAGAGCACGGGGATCCCCAGCTCCGTGCACCGGGCCACGTCGATTTTGTCGACGCCGATGCCGTACTTGCTCACCACCTTGAGCCGGGGGGCGGTGGCGTCGAGCACCTTGCGGGTGATCATGTCGTCGCCGCAGATCGTGGCGTCGATACCGGAAAGCGCCGCGAGCGTGTCGGCCTCGGAGAGCGGCCCTCGGGCGGTGACCACCTCCCAGCCGGTGGCGGCGAGGGCGGCATGGTGTTCGCCGGGGGTGTCCTGGAACGACGTCGTCGTGAGGAGGATCCGGGGGGACATCGATGGGGGCTCGCTGGTTGAGGGCACGGAATCCCGGCGCGGAGCGGCACGCACGGCACGGGATCGGCCCGCCGGGCACGGGGGCGGACCGTCGCTCGGCAGTCGTATACCGCACCCCGCGCCGACGCGTCAAACCGCGTGCGGCACGGGGACCGCGCCCTGCCCAAAGCGCGGCCACCTCACGCTCCCGGCAGGCTTTCCGCGGCGCTGGCGGTGAGCAACGTCGCGGCACTGCCGTCCCACTGCCAGACGCCACACGTGAGGCCGTCGCGGGCGCCCGCCCCCGACGTGCCGTGGCGGTGGAGCCAGAGGATGGCGTCGGCCGGGGCCCCGAGATGGGCGAACTCCGCCTGCCGCGCCGGCGGGAGCCCGAGCTTCACCCAGCTCCAGTGGTTCACGTGGTGGCGGTGCCCCTCGTCGGGATGCCGCTTCGACCACTCGCGAAACTCCAGTTCCGTCAGCGCCAGCACCGTCCCGGGCGGACAGTGGGCAACGGCCCGCGCCGTGGCCGCGAGCCCCCAGTCGCTGGTCATGCAGAGGATCACCGGGTCGGGATCGACGTCGCCGCCGGCGGCCAGCGCCTCGCGCTGCCGGCGCACGGCGGGGAGGTCGTGGGCCAGCCATCCGGCCAGATGGTCGCCGAGGATGTGCTCGTGGGCCGCGGAAACGGCAGCGACCATCGGGACTGCCCGCGGGGGCCGGGCAGCCCGATGGTCGGCCACGAAGCGGGCCAGATCGTCGGCCCACTGCCGGGTGAGAGGGTGCATGGGGTGGAGTCGGAACCGGCGCGGCACCACCCCGCGGGGTCACCGGCCGAGGAACCGCTGGCGCAGCCACTCGTTCTTGCGGCGCTCCAGTTCGATCAGCTTGGCGATCGGCCCGTTGCGCTGGGCACCGACGGAGGGACGGGCACCCTGGAACTGGGCCGCCGAGGCGGACACCGACATGATAAGGACGGCGGCAACGGCCGACAGGATCGTGAGACGACGCATGGGGGGAAACTCCTCTGCACTCGAGCACTGGGGGGATCGACACGGGCACGGCGCCCCGGACGGGACCGCCGCGTGTGGGGAGGAATCGGCGCCGCCGTGGGCCGTTCTCCAGCGGCGCGTGGACCGGCCGTGCGGCAGGCACGACCGCCATCGGCCGTAGGAGCGACAGGAGAGGTTTCCCGCGCACGCCCGCTCCATTCGCGCCAGAAGGCCCGCGAGAATCACTTCGATTCGCACGATCCCGCCCGGGCCAAAGGCCGGGGATGGATTTTGGCCACGGAGGGGATGGACGTTGGCCACGGACGGCCAGCATCATCGGCCGGTGGTGAGCGGGTCCTCGGGCCAGGTGTGCTTCGGGTAGCGGCGCGCCAGCTCACGGCGGAGCTGCGGGTAGGTGTTCTTCCAGAAGCCGGCCAGATCGGCGGTCACCTGCCGCGGTCGCTGGTCGGGGCCGAGGAGATGGAGCACCACCGCCACGCGACCGTCGGCGACGCGCGGCGTGTCGGCCAGGCCGAACAGGTCCTGGATCCGCGTCGCCAGCCGGGGCGGGCCGTCGGCCTGGTAGTCGAGGCGCTGGCGCTTGCCCGACGGCAGTGCGAGCGACTCGGGGGCGAGCCGGTCGACGAGATGGGCGCGGTCGTGGCCGGTGAGGGCGACGAGCCTCGGCAACCAGTCGGCGCCGGCCACGTCGTCGAGCGACGTGAGCCCCCGGCAGACCTCGGGCAGGAGGTCGGCCATCTGGGACGCGTCGAGCGCGGGGAGCCCGAGGTCGGGAAGCAGCCCGGCGAGCCAGCGCACCCGGTCGCGGTAGCGCCCCGCCGCCGAGTCGGCAGGGGGAAAGGCCCGCTCCCCCTGCTGCCGGGCCGCGGCGGCGAGGACGGCGGTGGCCGCCGCCGGATCGCCCAACGCCAGCGGCGTTTCGTCGATCACCAGGTCGATCCAGCAGGTCCGGCGGCGCCCCGCCACCTGGCGCCGCGACTCGTCGTAGACCAGCTCGTCGGTGGTGCGGAGGTTGTCACGGACGCCCTCCTCGTCGAGCCATTCGCGCTCGATGGCCGTGGCGAGTCGCGTCCGGGCCTCGCCCCGCGCGTCGTCGAGGTCGATGGCGAGGAAGAAGGGCTCGTGGCTGACGCGCGACGGTTCGGTGAGCCGCACGCCCCGGCCGCCGACAAGCGTCCCGCGGTCGCCCGAGCCGGAGCGGAGCCGGGCGAGGCGGTCGGGAAACGCGGCCAACAGGGCGCGGGCGAGGGCCGCACGCGGATCGGCGGCACGCGGTCCGAGCGGGCCGGGGGCGAGGTGATAGAGCTGCTCGGCGGCGCGGAGGATCGCCCGGGCGGCACCCGGGTGCGGGTCGAGCGCCGGGTCGGTGGCGGCCGCGCCGGCGTGGAACGCCTGGAGCGCGAGGACGCGGTCGTGGAGGTCGCAGCGCGAGCGCACCCGCTGCCGGTCGCGGGGGCCGCCTCCGCCGTGAGCCGAGCGCCGGAAGGGGTCGCGATCGGAGACCAGGGCCGCGGCGAGCGACGCCTCGCGGAGCACCCCGCCTGAGGCGCCCGCCAGGAGGAGGCAACCCAGCCGCGGGTGCGTCGGCAGCCCGACGAGGATCCGGCCCCGCGGCGTGATCGCCCCCGCGTCGTCGATGGCGCCGAGGCGCGAAAGCAGGCTCCGGGCCGTGGCGACCGCATCGGCAGCGGGTGGGTCGAGCCAGGGGAAGTCGCGCGCTTCCCCCAGGGCCTCGAGCCACAGCAGCGGCCCGGCGAGGTCGGCGCGCAGCACCTCGGGCACCTCGGCGAGTGGCCGGCCCTGGTGCTCCGCCTCCGACCACAACCGGTGGCAGTGGCCGGGACCGGTGCGGCCGGCGCGGCCGGCACGCTGGTCGGCGGCGGCCCGCGCGATGCCCACCAGTTCGAGGCGCGGCAACCCGGTGGCCGGGCTCACGGTGAGCTGCCGGGCGAGGCCCGAATCGACCACCGCGGTCACGCCGGGGATCGTCAGCGACGTCTCGGCGACGTTGGTGGCGAGGATGATCTTCCGCCGCCCGGTCTCCGCCAGGGCCTCGTCCTGCCGTTCGGGCGGCAGGTCGCCATGGAGCGGGAGGAGGTCGTGTCCGCCGCGCGCCGCGAGCCCCTCCAGTTCGCGCTGGCAGGCCACGATCTCGCCGACCCCCGGGAGGAACACGAGCACGTGCCCGGCGGTGCGGGAGACGGCCTCCTCGACCGCGGGGCGCACGAGGTCGACCAGCTCGCGCCGCGGGCCGCGTGGCAGGTGCGTCACCGTCACCGGGTGCATGCGCCCCGCCGCCTCGATCACCGGGCAGTTGCCCAGCGCCGCCGCGACGTGCTCCGCGGCCAGCGTGGCGCTGGTGACGACGATCCGCAGGTCGGGGCGGAGCGACTCGCGCACCTGGCAGAGCAGGCCGAAGCACAGGTCCATCTCCACCGAGCGCTCGTGGAACTCGTCGAGGACCACCGCGCCGATGCCCGGCAGGGAGACGTCGTCGAGGAGCCGCCGGAGGACGATGCCGGTGGTCTCGACGAACAGCCGCGTGGCCGGCGACGTACGCGAATCGAACCGCACCTGGTAGCCCACCTCCGCGCCCAGGGGCCCGCCGCGGAGGCGGGCGATCTGGGCCGCCACTGCCCGCGCGGCGAGGCGCCGCGGCTGCACCAGCAGCACACCCTGGCCGCCGAGATCGTCGAGCACCGCGGCGGGCACCAGCAGCGTCTTCCCCGATCCCGGCGGTGCCACCACCACGACCGCGCCGCCGCGCGACGCGCCGACCACCCGGTCGAGCACCTCGCGCACCGGCAGCATGGCCGCCCAGGGAGCCAGGCCGGAGTCGGAGCCAGCGGCGGGCGCGGTCACGGAGGGCTGGCCCTGCGGGTCGACGGTCACAGGCGCGGCTTGGCCGGCAGGCTTGGCGGCAGGGAGCCAGGGGCGCCGCGGACCTTGAGCGAACGCTGCCAGGCGCCGCCGTCGCCGGTCACCAGCAGCGTGTCGAACTCCGGGCCCCCGAACGCGAGGCTCCGGGCAGCGGCGGCCCCGGGGAGGGGCAGGATGACGTTCACGCGTCCGGCCTGGTCGCAGACCTGGATGCCCAGCGCCGTCGCCACCCACAGGCGGCCGTCACGGTCGACGGCGAGCCCTTCGGCCCCGGCGTCGTCGCGGCCGTCGGGAACGTGGAGATGGAAGTACTTCTGGCCGGCGGACAGGCTGCCGTCGGCGGCGACGACGAACGAGTGGACCCAGTGCGACGCCCCGTCGGCGACGTAGAGCAGGCTCTGGTCGGGGGAGAGGCAGACCCCCGTGGCCCGCGCCGGGTGCGGCAACGTGGCGACGACGACGGGGGCGCCACCCGCGCCTGGCACGAACACCACGCGGCTGGGCGTGTCGGGGCCAGAGCCCGCGAGTGTCACGAACAGGCCATTGTCGGCGCGGACGGCGATCGAGTGCGGCCGGCCGGCGGGGAGCGGGCTCGGAACCGGCACCAGTTCGGCCCGCGCGAGCGACAGCGTCCCCCCGGCGGCGCCGTCACGCGGAGCCTGGACCATGGCCAGCGCCCCGTCTGGTCGCCACACGGCGCCCAGGACCGCGGTGGCCGGCAACTTTGTGGCCGGCAACTCGGTCACGCCGGGAGCGGTCGACGGTTCGCCGGCCGGGTTCACCCGCGTCTGCGCCGGTCCCGCTTCGGAGCTGAAGCCGATGAACGCGCCCCCCGTCGGATCGCCCACCGCCACCGACCCTGCCGCCGGTCCCGCGACGCTCCGCCATCCTTCGCCCGGCCGGACGATTTCCTGGAGTTGGCTGCTGCCGGCACCCGTGGCGATCCCCTGCGGCCATTCGCGCCACAGCCACTCGACCGCCGCCGGGAAGAGCTCCGTGGCGTGCTTGCCGTTGTGGCCGCCGTCGCCCCACTCGTGCTTCACGTCGTAGCCGGCGAAGGAGAGGGAGCGCTCCAGCGCCTGGTTGGCGATCCACCAGTCGCCGCCGTAGATGTTGAGGTCGTTGGAGCCCCCCTGGAGGAACACGCGGATCGGCTTCGGCTCGGTTTTGCGCACGAGGGTGGAATAGCCATGGCCGCCGCGCAGGCCGACGTAGGTGCCGATGCCGCTGAACACGCGGGTGAACGCGTCGGGACGCTCCCAGGCGGCGGTGAAGGCGGCGATCGCCCCGCTGCTGGTGCCGGCGATGGCCCGGTCGGTGCCCTTTTTGGAGAGGACGATCGCGCGCCCGTCTGAAGTCTTCTTCGTCTCCACGTCGGGGAGCAGTTCGTCGAGGAGGAACCGGGCGTAGTCGGGGCCGAGGCCGTCGTATTCGTAACTCCGGTTGAAGCGGTCGAGGGCGTCGGCCCGGGTCGCCTTCACACGGCCGTGCATCACGAACACGCCGATGGCCACCGGCATCTTTTTCTCGTGGATCAGCCGGTCGAAGACCTTGGGGGCGTCGAACTGGATGCCGTCCTGGTTGACGTGGACGCAGGCCGGCGTCGTGCCGTCGTACTGCCGGGGCACGTAGACCCAGTAGTCGCGGAACGTGCCGGGGAAGATCGTGCTGTTCTCGAAGCTGAACTGGAGTACCTCGCCTGCCGGGGGAGCGTCGGCCTCGACCGCTGCCGCAAATCCCCCGGGGAGCGACAGCAGCGCGGCCAGCGCCCAGCCGGCCACCGCCATGGCCCGCGGGCCGAGCTGCCGGCCCGACAGCCGCGCTGCGGCGGTCCGGCCACGGGGCGCTGCGGGAATCGACCCGGTGCCGCACCGGCAGGGATGGGCAGGCTGGAAGAAGTGGGGCGACTGCATGGGCAAGGCTCCTGGGCTGGTGGCGGTCGAAGGGAGGCGGAGGGCCGATTGATCGGGTGGTCGACGCTCCTTTGAACGGGCCGCGCTCGGTGTCCGTTCCTGGGGCGGACGCAGTATCATGCGCCGGAGGGTTGCCGCACAGCCTCCGGACCCCGGAGGGGTGGCCAGGTCGCGTGGGTGAAGCGATGCCAGCGTGGTGTGATCGAAGCGCCGCCCGCAGTCGGCCGCGACGGGCCCCGACTTGCTTGCGTCGCGGTTGGGGTCGCCGGCACGCCCGTTGCGGCCAGTCGCTGCCCGCAGTGGTCGGGATGCTGGTCGTTGTCGTCGCCGGCCTTGCGACGGCGCCCGCCGCCGACCCGGTGCCTACCGGCGCGGCCCGGGCTGCCTATGCCTCGGCGGCAGCGCTCCAGAACCGCTCGGTCTGGTCTCTGGCGGCGCAGGAGTGGGAGGCCCTCCTCCGCGATCATCCGCAGGACGTGCTCGCCCCCAAGGCCCGCTACCAACTCGGCATCTGCCGGCTGAAGATGGGGGAGTGGCCGGCGGCGGCCGCCGCCTTCCGCGCGGTGGCCACGGCTGGGAACGCCGATGCCGAGACGCTTGCCCTGGCGCGCTTCGAACTCGCCCGGGGCACCCTGGTGCAGGCGCAGGCCACACGCGCACCGCCCGATTTCGCCGCCGCGGCAGCCCTGTTCCGCGAGGTGATGGCGGGTGGGCCTCCCGCCGGACTCGCGGCCGACGCCACCGCCTACCTCGGGGAGGCCCAGTGGCAGGCGGGGGAGCAAGAAGCGGCACTCGCCACGTGGCGCACCTTCGCCGGTGCCACGCCCGACGGTCGGGCGGCCGACACGCCCCGTCTGGCCGACATGCTCTACGCCCTCGGGGTCGCGGAGGCGGAACTGGGGCAACGCGAACGGGCGACCGCCACCTTGGCCCGCTTCAGTCGCCTCTATCCCCGGCACCGGCTCGCTGCCGACGTCACGCTGTGGCGTGCCGATCTCCTCCTCGCCGATGATCCGACGGCGGCTGAGAAACTCCTCGCGCCGCTGGTGACCGGCCCGAAGGCCGATGCGGCCCTCGACCGCGTCGGCGCGGCACGCTGGAAGCGCGGTGACTGGAAGGGCGCGGCGGAGGCTTACGGCCGCCTGGCCGACGCCCATTCCGACTCCCCACTCTCCCCGCGTGCGGCGCTGTCGGCGGGCCTGGCCCTGGCGGAGGCGGGTGACCGCGACGGGGCGCGGCGGCGGCTCGCTCCGATCGTCGACGCCCAGGAGGCGACGGCCGCGCCCGCGGCCCGGCGGCTGGCGCGGCTCGAGATCGAGGCGGGCGATCCGGCCCGGGCCCTCGCCGTGGCCGAGCGCGGGCTCGCCGTGGCGAAGGCGATCGGTGCCGATCCGGCCCTCAGCGCCCAGCTCGAGCTGCTCCGCGCCGATGCGCTGTGGGAGCTCCCAAACCGGCGGGCCGACGCCCGCGATGCCTACGCCGCCATCCTCCGCACCCATCCCGCCGATCCGGCCGCCGTGACGAGTCAGGCGATGCTGGCGCTGGCCGCCCTGGAGGAAGGGCGGGCGGCGGAGGCGCTGGAGCTGGCCGACGCCTTCCTGGCGCGGCCGGACGCCGCGGGCCCGGCCGGGGGTGCAGGTGCCGGCCGCGATGCCGCGGCGCTGCGCGCCGATGTGGGCGCGATCCGTGCCGAGGCGCTGTTGGCCAAGGGGGACGCGGCCGCGGCCGTGGACGCCTACGGGGCGCTGGTGGCCGCGGCCGCCGGCGGCGAGCGCGCGGCGTTGTGGTTGTCCCGCAAGGGGGTGGCGCTGGCGGCCGCCGAGCGCTGGGCGGAGGCCCGTGACGAGCTCGATCGGGCGCTGCCGCTCCTGGCCCGGGATCCGGCGCAGGCCGAGGCACTCGCCGAGGCCCGGTTCGTGGCGGCGACGGCCCGCGTCGAGTTGGGTCAGCCGCGCGAGGCCCTCACCATGCTCGCGGCGCTGGCGCAGGCAGTGCCCGATGGGGCGCGGCGGGCTGAAAGCGACCTGCTCGCCATCCGGGCCCGGCTCGACGCCGGCGACACGACCGGCGCGGTGGAGTTGGCCGAGCGGCTCGCCGCCGGCACCGTGCCGGAGGGGCTCCGCGAGCAGGTGGCGTTCCGGCTCGGGCAGGCGCGCCAGGCGGCGGGGAACGACGCCGCCGCGATCGAGGCCTATGCCGACGTGATCCGGCGTGCCCCCGATGGCCCGCGGGCCGCCGCCAGTCTCACCGCCACCGGGTGGTGTGCCGAGCGGCTGGGGAAGTTCTCCGCAGCGCTCGCCGCGTGGACGCAGGTGATCGACCGTTTCCCCACCGGGACGGCCGCCACGTCGGCGCTCCTCGGCCGGGCCGACGTCCGGCAGCGCACCGGCGATGCCGCGGGCGGCCTGGCCGATGCGGAGCGCCTCCTCGGCAGGCATGCCGACGGCAGCGCCCCGTTGCCCCCGCGGTCGTTGGCCGAAGCCCGGCTGGTGGCGGGGATCTGCCTCACCACGGTGGGCCGGCCGGCCGCAGCGCTGCCCGTATTGGATCGACTCCTCGCCGAGGCGCCCGACTTCCCGGCGGCCGACCGCGTCCTCTGGGAACGCGGATTGGCGGCACTGGCCGCCGATGATCCCGCGGTGCGCGCCACCGCCACGGCGTCGTTCGAGCGCCTCATCGCCGAGCATCCGCGGAGCAGCCGGCGTGCCGACGCTTGGCTCGAAGTCGGCGAGATCGCCTTCCAGGAGGAGCGTTACGCGGCGGCCGCCGCCGCCTACGAAGCCGCGGTGGCGGCGGCCGACGGGCAGGCCGTCGGCCTCGCGGAGCAGGCCCGGCACAAGCTCGGCTGGGTGCACGCCATCCGCGGCGACCATGCCGCCGCCGCGCAGGTGTTCGGCGCGCAGGTGGCTGCGGCGCCGGAGGGGCCGTGGGCCGCCGATGGGCAGGCGCTGCTCGGCCAGTCGCTGTTCGAACTGGGACGGATGGACGAGGCGGGGCGGGCCCTGGGGGCGGCGCTGGCCGATCCCGGCCGGCTCTCCAGCGACGAGCTGCGCGGGGTGACGCTCGTGCGCGCCAGTGAGGTGGCGGCGCGCGCCGAGCGCTGGGAGGAGAGCCTGACGCTCGCCGACCGCTGCGTGGCGCTCCTGCCGGGCGGGGCTGAAGCCGGCACGGGCACCGCGGCCCGGGCGCGGTACGCCGCCGCGTGGGCCCGGCAGAACCTCGGCCAACTCGAGGCGGCGCTGGCAGGCTTCCGCGCGCTGGCCGATGCCTCGACCACCCCCCTGGCCGCGCGCGCCCGACTCATGGAGGGGGAGGTGCTCTTCGAACAGGGGCGGCACGAGGAGGCGATCCGCAGCTTCTTCAAGGCGGCCTACGCCACCGGCGAAGGGGCCGACTACCGCCCCTGGCAGGCGCAAGCGGTGTTCGAGGCGGCACGCTGTTTCGAGGTCCTGCGGCAGACGGACCAGGCCCGCGGTCTCTATGCTGAGGTGCTGGAAAAACACCCCGCTTCACCGCACGTCGCCGCCGCCCGCAAGCGCCTGGCGGCGCTGGGCGGGCCGCCGCCGGCGCAACCCGCCGCCGGCGCCGGTCCACGGAAGGACAGCGAATGAACGATCTCACCGACGTCCGCAACCTGTGGGAGATGTTCCTGGCGGGTGGTCCGCTGATGTGGCCGATCGCTGTCATGTCGGTGATCGTGCTCGCCTTCGCCCTGGAGCGCGCGTGGGGACTGCGGCCGGGGCGGTTCGTGCCCTGGCGGTTCGCCGCCGACGTGGAGCGGGTGGTGGCGGTCCGGCCGCTCGACACCGAGGCTGTGCGCACGGCGGCCGAGCGTGGCGGCGAGCGTCGTCCGGGCGGCGGTGGCGCGGGCCGGTCGCCCCGCAGCCGAGGTCGAGCGGGCCGTCGAGGTGGCGAAGGAACGCGAGGCCTCGGCCCTCTATGCCAACATCCGCCCGATCTCGCTGGCGGTGCAGGTGACGCCGCTGCTGGGGCTCCTCGGCACGGTGCAGGGGATGATTCTCGCCTTCTACACCACTTCGCAGCTCGAAGCGGGGGCCAATCGGGCCGCCGAACTCGCCGCCGGGATCTACGTGGCGCTGATCACCACGTTCGCCGGCCTTTGTGTGGCGATTCCGGCGGCCGTCCTCGCCCATCTCCTCGAGGGACGGATCATGGCGGGCTTTCGCCGGGTCGACGAGGTGCTGGCCCGGGTGCTCCCCGCCCTGGAAGCGACCGAGCCCCGGGGCCGGGCGGTGACGCCGGCGCGGGCCGACGCCGCGGCGACGGCCGGGGTCGGGGCGGGAGCGGACGCATGAGCGTGCGCATCGACAAGGGACGCCTGGGGGCGGGGCTCGAAATGACGCCGCTCATCGACGTCGTCTTCCTGCTGATGATCTTCTTCCTCGTGGCCAGCCGTCTGGAGGAGGCCGATCGGGTGATCGACGTCGTCCTCCCCGAGGCCAGCGCCGCCAAGCCCCTCACCAGCCGGACGCGCGAGTTCGTCATCAATATCGACCGTACCGGCGCCTACCACGCCGGGGCGCGGCCGGTCGACCTGACGGAGTTGGAGCGCCTCTTGCGCCAGGCGGCGGCCGATCAGCCGGTCGGCCAGACGGTGATCCTCCGGGCCGACGAGGATGTGCCCCACAAGTTCGTGGTGGGGGCGATGAACGCCTGCGTGCTGGCGGGCATCGACGACTACCACGTGCAGTCGGTGACGACCGCCGATTCCCCGCGGCCGTGAGGCTCCCGCCATGGCCCGCACTGCCAGCCCACCGCCCGCCGCGCCCGCTGTGACCACCCCGGGGGGGCTCTCCGCGCGGGCCGGTACGCTGGTGTGGCGCAACCGTCTCCGGCTGGCACTGGCGCTGGCGCTGAGCCTCGTCGGGCATGCGTGGCTCGCCGGTGGCCTGGCCCGCGTGCCGCTGCGGCTGGCCAGCGACGCCGAACCGGTGGCCGCCGTGGAGCCGCCGTCGCGGCCGCAGCCGCGCGACTTCGACCTCGCGCTCGCCCCTGCCGGCCAGGCCCCGGCGGCGCACCAGCAGCCGCTCGACGTGCTCCTCGATCCGCGTCTGTCCCCGGCCACCGAGGTGGCCAAGGAAGCGGCGAACATCGCCAGCGCGCCGCCGCTGGCCGTCGCCGAGGAGGTGGTGCCGGCGCTCGTTCCGCTCGAGCGGCCGGTGGTGCCCGAGGGCCGGACCGACATGCGGCCGACCGGTCTGCCACGCGAGTCGGCGGCCGCACCCACGGCCGATACCCCCGACATCACCCTCGAGCTGCCGGCCGTCGAGGCAAGCGCCGACACCGCGCCCGAGATGCGCCCCATGCGCCGCCAGCCGCCCGCGGAAGCGCCCGCCGCGGTGACGGGGCGCGCGACGGCGATCGTGGGTGACGCCCCCCTGCCCCTCGTGGTGCGCGACGACATGGCAGCCGGCGGCGCGGGGATGCCGGCCCACCTCGCACCGCGCGTGTCGCGGCGCGGTCCGGAGGCCGCGCCCGGGACGGTGGTCGGCGGGCCGCCCGGCCGGGCGCCCACGCGGATCGACGTCAGCGCCGGTGCCGACTCCGGTGGTGCCGTTCCCGCGCTGCCGTCGGATACCGATCCCCCACAGGCCGTGTCGTCGCCGGCGCCATCGCCGAACGGGAGCCTCGCGGCCTTGGGGATGCGGCCTGCCGCCCGGCCGGGGCGGGCACCCCGGTCGGCGGCGGTGGGCGCGGCGGTCACGGCGCCGCGCGGGACGGTCAGCGACGAGGAGCCGCTCTCCGTGGAGTCGGTGGGGGCGCTGTCGCGCCCCGGTGTCGGCGGTGGGGAGCGCCTCGCCGTGCTGCCCCTGAAGCCCGCTCCCCTGCCCCGCGGGACGGCGGTCGTGCTGCCGCCGGAGGGCCGGGTGCGCTCCATCGCCAGACCCTACGCCGGGCGCGCGGCCGAACGTCGCGGGCAGGCGCCGATCGACCGCGTCGTGGACCGGGGATTGGCCTACCTGGCGCGGAGCCAGCGCGCCGACGGCAGTTGGACGCTCGCCGGGGCCGACGGCACCACCGCGGCCAGCGCCACGAAACTGAAGAGCGACACCGCCGCGACCGGGCTGGCGCTATTGAGCTTTCTCGGGGCCGGCTTCGACCACTTCGACGGCCCGCACCACGACACGGTACGGCGCGGCCTGGAGTGGCTGATGCGCACGCAGCGGCCCGACGGCGACCTGTACGTGCCCGCCGATCCGCTCTCCGACAGTTGTGCGTGGCTCTACAGCCATGCCATTGGCACGATGGCGCTGTGCGAGGCGGTGGGGATGACCGGCGATCCGCTCATCCGCCCGGCGGCGGAGCGGGCCTGTGGCTTCATCGCCGCCAGCCAGCACCCCGAGCGCGGCGGCTGGCGGTACACACCCCGCTCCGATGCCGATCTCTCGGTGAGCGGTTGGATGCTCGTGGCGCTCCGCTCGGGGCAACTGGCCGGGATCACCGTCGACCCGCAGGTGCTGGAGCGGGTCCGGACCCTCCTGGCCACCTCCGCGCTCCCGGCCGATGCGGCCGCGGCCGCCGGCATCGGCGTCGGGCGCTACGTCTACAACATCCGCAATCCGCAGCAGCGTCCGTCGGAGCTCTCCACCGCCTGCATGACGGCCCTGGGCACGCTCATGCGTCTCCACACGGGTGCCGCAGTCGAGGATCTGGCGATCCGCGACGCGGCGGCCGCGCTGGCGGCGTTCGAGCCCGCCTACGGCACGCAGCGGGATCGTCGGCGCGACGCCTACTTGTGGTACTACGCCTCGCAGGTGCTCGTGCACACCGGCGGCGACGACTGGGAGCGCTGGTATGCCGCGCTGTGCCGGCTGCTCGACGCCCGGCAGGAGCGCCATGGTCCGCTGGCGGGGAGCTGGGATCCGCTGGGAACGGTGCCCGATCGATGGGGGAGCTACGGTGGGCGGACCTACGTCACGGCGCTGCACCTCCTGGCCCTCGAAGTTCCCTACCGTCACCTCCCCACGTACGATCTCGAACCCGGAGCCAACCCCGCTCCCGGGGCCGATGCCGGGAAGTGAGTGGAACGCGGGGCACCGCGGCACACGTGTCCGATTCACCGCGCCGACCGGGGCGTGGTCAAAACGGTGTGGGGAGCAGGATGGCGTGGTGGTCCAGGAGGGCCCGGCGACCGAGGGCATCGATCGCCGGCGTGAAGAACAGGAGGAACAGGTACACACCGAGCAGCGCGGTGAGCACGCCCCCGCAGGCGAGACGCACCACGAGCCAGCGCCGCTCCGGGCGCCGCATGGCCCGCGCGATCGCCCAGCCGAGGGCCAGCCGCGCCGGGAAGATCGAGAGGATGAAGATCGGGGTCATGAACAGCACGGCGTCGCGCGGTGCGGCGATCACCTTGAACAGGTGGAGGGGCAGCGACAGCGCGTGGAGGAGCACCGTCGCGCCCGTGAGCACCACCGGCGCGCGACGGAACAACTCGCGCACGGCGGCCACCTCGATGAACGCCGCCGGGCGCCCCGTGGCGGCGAAGCGCGCCTGGAGCACGGGCACCCACGCCAGCACCACCGACAGCGCCAGGCCGCCGGCGAGCGTGACGAACACCGCCGCCGGGTGCTGCGTGTCGCGGAGTGACGCGAACAGGGCCGTGGGAAGGAGCAGCCAGAGGAAGCCGCCGACGAAGCCGCCGAGGCCGAGGAGGAACAGCCGTACCGGACGGATGGCGGCCAGGACACCGGCCAGCACCGCCGCCGCCCCGCTCCACAAACTGCCCGCGCGGGAGGCCGCGATCGCCAGGCGGAAGTTGCGGATCGGCCGCACGAACGACACGAGGCTGCCCCCGGCACGCCAGGCGAGGAGGAGGTGGAGGCCCACCAGGAGCGTCGTTGCGATCCGCGCCACGCGCCACCGCACGGCCACCGGGCCATGGGGGTCGATGAGCGCCGCGTCGGCGGCGATCGACGTCACGAATCGCACCACCAGTAACCACACCCAGGTGCCGAACACCACGGCGCCGAGCCGGGGCACTCCGCCCAGCAGCGGCACCCCGTCGCGCAGTCGTCCGGAACGCACCACCCGCCCCTCCCCCTCGAGCATGTAGCCCAGCGCCAGGAAGTTGGCCACCGGCAGCGCGGCGAGGATGGAGAGAATGAGGAGGAGGCTGACCAGGCCGGCGCCGAGCGACACCAGCCAGGCGACCGCGCGGAGCGGATGGCGGAGCGGGTGGGGGCATGGCGCGAGGTCGCCGAAGGACGCGCCGGCAGCGGCGTCCTCCGGGCCGGTGCCCGTGGTCGGCTGGTCCGCTGACACATCCCCCGGGGGCGTCACCATGCGGAGATGATACCGCCCCGCGGGGTCGCTGCCGGGTGTCGCGGTGGGGTAGGATACAAGCTCCTGGTCGCAGTGGGGTTCATGATGACGCGGCTTCTGACAGTGTGGCGGTCCATCGGCCGTTCGGCCCGCGCGGCGCTCCCGGCACTGGCACTGGTGGTGATCGCAACGCTCCTGGCGGCTGCCGCCCGCAGCCCGCTGGCGGGCCCGTCGTTCGGCCCCGGGCCGCAAGGGCTCCGGTCGGTGCCGGTGGCCGACTCCCCGGCCGCGGCACCCGCGTCCACCGGCCCGGCACCGGCAGCGCCCGACACGGGCGTGCCGGTCGGCGCTGCGGTCGCCGCCTTCGATGAAATACTCGCGGCTCGCTGGCGGGAGGCGGGTATCGACCCCGCCGACGAGTTGACGGTGCTGCGGCGGGCGTGGTTATCGCTGGCCGGCACGATCCCGTCGGTGGAGGAGATCCGGCGCTTCGAGGCCGATCGCACGGCCGACCGCGTCGATCGGTGGATCGCCATGCTCCTGGCCGACCGTCGGGCGGCCGATCACCTGGCGCGGCGACTGGCGCGGTCGCTGGTGGGGGACGCGGAGGGACAGTTCATCGTCTTCCGTCGCGACCGGTTCACCGACTGGCTCGCCGGCCGGCTCGAGGCCAACGAGCCGTTCGATCGCGTGGTGACCGCGATGCTCGCCCACGGTGGACTGTGGACCGAGGCCCCCGAGGTGAACTTCATCACCCAGGCGATGTCCGACGACAGGCTCGACGCCAACGTTCTCACCGCGCGTGTCTCGCGGGCGCTGCTCGGGCAGCGGATCGACTGCGCCCAGTGCCACGACCACCCCTTCGCGCCGTTCACCCAGGCGCAGTACGAGGGCCTGGCGGCCTGCTTCGGCCAGGTGCGTGTGACCGGTCTCGGCGTCGAGGACGATCCTGCCCGGGTGCTGTCGATCGACCTGCCACCGGCGGTCGAGGAGCCGATGGGCGAGGCGCCCGCCGGCAGCCGACCGATGGCACCGCGGACCCGCAAAGTGCCCCCGCGGGTGCCCTTCGGCGCGGAGTGGTGGCCCGCGCAGGGGACCCACCGGCAAAACCTCGCCACGTGGATCGTCGATCCGCGGAACCGGCGGTTCCACCGGGCGCTGGTCAACCGCTGCGTGGCGATCGTCTTCGGGCGCGCCTGGCACGAGCCAGTGGACGACCTTCCCGACCCGCCCGCCGCGGGCGCCGTCACCGATCCGCTCGACCTGTTGGCGGACGATTTCCGTGACCACGGCTGCGACCTGCGCCGCCTCCTCTCGATCCTCGTCGGCACCCGCCTGTTCCATCTCTCGAGCGGCCACCCGCTCCGGGAGGACGAGGCGGGAAACGACGCCGTCGACGGCGCGTGGGCCGCGTTCCCCATCACCCCCGTGGGCCCCGACGCGATGATCTCGTCCCTCGTCCAGGCGACCAGTTTGCGGACCATCGACCGCGACTCCCACCTCGTGACGCGGACGATCCGCTTCTTCCGCGAGGTCGATTTCCTCCGGGAATACGGGCGCACCGACGATGCCAATGGCCGGCCACAGCCGGCGACGATCCCCCAGACCCTCGTCCGCATGAATGGCCGGCTGGCCCGCGAACTGGTCGAGGCCAATCCGTTCACCGCCACCGGGCGGATCGCCGGCTTGGCACGCGACGACAGGGCGCGCTGCGACCTGGCCTTCCTCGCCATGCTCACCAGGTATCCGACGACGGAGGAACGGACGGCACTCGGCGACCTCCTCGCCGCCGCCCCCTCGCGCGGCCAGGGGATGGAGGATCTGTGCTGGGTGCTCATGAACTCGGTCGAGTTCAGGTGGAACCATTGAATCCCCCGGGGAACCCCTGATGCGTGACGCCGTCGAGATCAGCCGCCGCCGCTGGTTGCAGGTGGCTCCGCTGGGCCTGTCGTTCGCGCTGCCTGCGCTACCGGCCCGGGCGGCGGCACGCCGGGGCGCGGAGCGGCCCGGGGCGCTGGTGACGATCTGGCTGGCGGGTGGCCCGAGCCAACTCGAGTCGTTCGACCCTCACCCCGGGACGCCGATCGGAGGTCCGACGCAGGCCATCGCCACGAGCCTGCCGGGGGTGCGGATTGCCGCCGAATACCCCCGTCTGGCGGAGATGCTCGACCGCTTCTCGCTGGTGCGGTCGCTGGTGTCCCGCGAAGGGGACCACGAGCGTGGCTCGCATCTCCTCCGCACCGGCTACCGCCCCGATCCGGTCCTCCTCCATCCGGGCCTCGGGGCGATCGTGGCAAGCGAGTTGGCCGCGGACGGCCTGGAGATCCCCCGTTTCGTCGCCCTGGGCAACGATCCCCATCCGTCACGTGGTGGCTACCTGGGGGCCACGCTCGACCCGTACCGCGTCAGCGATCCCGGCCAGCGCGGACAAAACCTCGTGCCGCACGTCGGGAGCGACCGGCAGGCGCGGCGCTTGGAAGGGGTCGAGCGTCTCTCGCTCTCGTTCGCCGCCGGGCGCGCGGCCGCGGTCCGGCAGACCCTCGACGACCACACCCGCCGCGGGGCGCTGGCGATGATGGAGTCGGAGCAACTCGCCGCCTTCTCGCTCGACGAGGAGACGGAGGCGATCCGGGCGGCCTACGGGCACACCCCGTTTGGCCGCGGTTGCCTCGTCGCGCGCCGGCTGGTGGAGACGGGCGTGCGGAGCGTGGAGGTGACGCTCGCGGGGTTCGACACTCACGCGGCCAACTTCACCGGTCAGGCGGCCCAGGCCGCGATCCTCGACCCGGCGCTGGCCGCGCTTGTCGCCGACCTCGAGGCCCGCGATCTCCTCGACTCGACCGTCGTGCTCGTCGTGGGGGAGTTCGGCCGGACCCCGACGATCAATCCGCTCGACGGCCGCGATCACTGGCCCCACGGTTTTTCCGGCCTCCTCACCGGCGCGGGGCTCGTGCGTGGGCGGGTGATCGGGGAAACCGATCCCCAGGGGCTCGTCCGGCAGCCGAGTGATCCGATCGACGTCGCCGACCTGGTGGCCACGGTCCTGGCGGCCGTGGGGGTCGATGGGTCGCGCGAGGTCACCACGCCGATCGGCCGGCCGATGAAGCTCGCCGCCGGACGGCCTGTGGATCGGCTTCTCGCCGACCGGTCCTGATCCCGACCCCCTCCCGGGAGCGTCGATGCCAAGCCCCCCGCCCGACCGCGATCCACGCCGGCTCCGCTCCTGGCGCTGGTTCGGCCCCGACGACCTGCGCAGCTTCGGCCACCGCAGCCGCCTCCGGCAGATGGGCCTCGCCGCCGAGGATGCCGAGGGGAAGCCGGTGATCGGCATCCTCAACACGTGGAGCGACCTCGCCCAGTGCCACTCCCACTTCCGCGCGCGGGCAGAGGAAGTGAAGCGCGGCGTGTGGCAGGCGGGGGGCTTCCCGGTCGAAATCCCGGTGCTGTCGCTGTCGGAGATGTTCGTCAAGCCGACGGCGATGTACCACCGCAACCTCCTCGCCATGGAGGTGGAGGAGGTGCTGCGCAGCCAGCCGATCGACGGCTGCGTGCTCATGGGGGGCTGCGACAAGACGGTGCCGGGGCTGCTGTTGGGGGCGATCTCGGCCGGGCTGCCGGCGCTGTTTTTCCCCGCCGGCCCGATGCTCGCCGGCCGCTACCGGGAGCAGCGGCTCGGCAGCGGCACCGACGTGTGGAAGTTCTGGGCGGAACGGCAGGCGGGGTGCCTGTCGGAATGTGCCTGGCGGCAGATCGAAGAGGGGATCGCGCGCTCCCCCGGCACCTGCATGACGATGGGCACCGCCTCGACGATGGCGGCGGTTGTCGAGACGTTGGGGCTGTCCCTGCCGGGATCGGCCACGATCCCCGCGGTCCACTCCGCCCACGCCCGCCTCGCTGGCCTGTGCGGACGGCGGATCGTGGAGATGGTGTGGGAAGGGCTGACGCCTCGGCGGATCATCTCCCGCGCGGCGTTCGAGAATGCCATCGTCGCCGCCATGGCGCTGTGCGGGTCGACCAACTGCATCGTGCACCTGGTCGCCCTGGCACGCCGCGCCGGGATTCCACTGGCCCTCGACGACTTCGACCGCATCTCCCGGGTCGTGCCGGTGATCGCCAACCTCCGCCCCGCGGGGGCCCACCTGATGGAAGATTTCCACGAGGCGGGTGGCGTGCCCGCCCTCCTCTCCCGGCTGCGCGATCATCTCTCCCTCGACTGCCCCACCGTCACCGGCCGGACCCTCGGGGAGAACATCGCCGGCGCGGCGGTCCTCGACGACGACGTGATCCGCCCCCTCGACCGCCCCCTCGACGCGGCCGGCGGCACCTGCGTGCTGCGCGGCAGCCTCGCCCCCGACGGCTGCGTGATCAAGCCGACCGCCGCCGACCCCCGGTTGCTCGTCCACACCGGGCCGGCGCTCGTGTTCGCCGACTATGCCGCCCTCAAGGCGCGGATCGACGAACCCGACCTGCCGGTCACCGCCGACACGGTTCTCGTGCTCCAGTCGGCGGGTCCCGTCGGGGCCCCCGGGATGCCGGAGTGGGGCATGCTCCCCATCCCCAAGAAGCTCCTTGCCGCCGGGGTGCGCGACATGGTGCGGATCTCCGATGCCCGGATGTCGGGTACCAGCTACGGCACCTGCGTGCTCCACGTGGCGCCCGAGTCGGCCGTCGGCGGACCGCTGGCACTGGTGCGCGACGGGGATTCGATCGCCCTCGACGTGCCGGCCCGCCGGCTCGACCTGCTCGTCGATCCCGCCGAGGTCGCCCGTCGCCGGGCCGCGTGGCAGCCGCCACCGCGGCGCGTGCACCGCGGGTACGGCCGCCTGTACCTCGACGAGGTGACGCAGGCCCCCGAGGGCTGCGATTTCCGCTTCCTCGAGGATGGCCCATCCACGCCGGAACCGGACATTTTCTGAGCGCGCCAGCCCCGCCCGCGCCGCCCCTGACGGCCGGCGCCGGCCGCGGTACGCTGTCAAATCCCTCGGAGGCCCATGCATGGACACCCGCCCGCTGTCGTCGGACCATCTCGCCCGCTCCGTGATGGCGGTGCCACCGCTGGCACGCGACGCCGACGGCGCCATCAGCGAGGGGGAGAATGCACGGATCATCCGCCACCTCGAGGCGGGCGGGGTGGAACTGCTCCTCTACGGTGGCAACGCCAACCTTTACCACCTTCCCCTCGGGGAATACGACGCCCTGCTCGGCATGCTCGAGCGCCTGGCGGGCCCGGACACACTCGTCGTGCCCTCCGCCGGACCCACCTACGGCCTGCTCCTCGAGCAGGCGCGGATCGTGGCCCGGCACCGCTTCGCCACGGTGATGGTGCTCCCCCAGCAGGGAATCACCACCAGCCGCGGCGTGGCGGAGGGGGTGCGCCGGTTCGTGCAGGCGGCGGGCATTCCCGCCCTCCTCTACATCAAGCACGACGGCTTCATCGAGCCCGACGACGTGGCCGGCCTCGACCGCGCGGGGTTGATCTCGGCGATCAAGTACGCCACGGTGCGGGCCGACCCGGCGGCCGATCCCTACCTGTGCCGGCTCGTGGACGTCGTCGATCCGCAGAAGATCATCAGCGGCATCGGCGAGCAGCCGGCGATCGTCCACCTCCGCGATTACCATCTCGGCGGCTTCACCAGCGGCTGCGTCTGCGTGGCGCCGCGGCTCTCCCAGGCGATGCTGGCGGCGATCCGCCGTGGCGACATCGCCGCGGCGGAACGGATCCGCGGAATCTTCCTCCCCCTCGAGGACCTGCGCAACTCGATCAACCCGATCCGCGTCCTCCACCAGGCGGTGGCGGGCGCCGGCATCGCCGCCACCGGGCCACTCCTGCCGCTGCTCTCGGCGGTCGATCCGGCCGACGTGCCGGCGATCGATGCGGCGGCGACGGCCCTGGTGCGGGCCGATCGGGATGCCGGCCATCGTCCCGGGTGAGCCCGTATCAGCCCGTCGACATGAGGCGTGCGACCTCCTCGCGGATCATCCGTAGCACCTTGCTGCGGGCGACGTACGCCGTGTTGACTTCCATCCCCAGCCGCGCGGCCACCTCGCGACCGGTCAGGTGCTCGAGTGCCAGGAGGCGGAACGCCTCCCAGGTGTGCGGCTGCACGCGCTGCGTCACCTGCTCCATGGCCAGCCGCATCAGCTCGCCATCGAAGGCCTCCTCCATGCGGGTGACCAGTTCGTCCCGTGCCGGCGCCGTGGCGAGGGCGGCGGCGAACCCCTGGTGATCGGTCTCCAGCCGTTCCGACGGCGCGGTGGTGTGCCAGTCGGCGAGGACCGTGGTCACGATCCGTTTGAGGTAGTGACGGAACTTCAGAGACGGGTCGTAGTCGAACGTGCCAGCATGGCGCCAGAACCGGATGAGGACGGTTTGTGCCACGTCCTCGGCATCGGCCGCTTGGAGGCCCCGGGCCCGGCACCACCCCAGGACGGCTGGGGCATACACCCGCACGAACTCCCCCCAGGCAGCCTCACTCCCGGGCGACTCCCGGAGGGCGTGAAGCAACGACGCGCGCGTCGTGCAGGGATCGTCCATGCTGCCATCCGTTCCCGTCGGACCGGTCGTCTGCCGCCAGCCACCGGACGCCAGCCATGCGGCTGGCCTCCGATCGTTGGACAGCGCGGTGGACATTGCCGGCCACACACCTCCTCATTCCCTGAACCCCAGACACAGCATCTCTACCCGCGCTCGGCCGCCGCTGCAATCGCGATGCAGGATCGCCCGGCGGCAGTGATGGAGACCGGCGCGGTTCGGGAACGCTCTCAGGGCGGTCCGTGGGGAGCGGGTCAAGGCAGCTGGCAGAGAAGCCGCCGCTGCGTCCGGCTGCCGGGAAAGGCTGGCCTTGCTGACTCGTTGGGAGGTACCAGGCGCCACAAGCACCTGGGAACCCCATCCCGGCAACGCACAACCACAGGTCTCACCCGGTCAGTGGGGAAGACCGAAAAACAATCAATCGCCGACCAGTCACCGGCCCGGAGGTGCCTTCAGGTTGGAAAATCCTGCTGCGGACTCATGGTGAGACCCGAAGGCACCTCCGGAGAACCTCCGGGGAGGTTCCCACCCACCTATACTGTCGGCCGAGGTCGAACCTGACAGCGCCCGGCCGATTTTCCGAAAGCCCGCAGAAACACCTACCTGAAACCCGGCACCGAGGGCGGGTGATGCCACGCATGCCGTCGATCACGGTCGACACTCCGCGGGCAGGCGGCTGCCCCGATCACGTCACCCTGCGGCTGTTTCTCGACGAGCAACTCGCCGAGGCGGCGCACCGGCGCGTGGTGGAGCACCTGGCGGACTGTCCCGTGTGCGACGCGGCGCTCGCGTCGCTGTCCGGTTCGGGCGCCGTCGCCGATCTGGCGGCTGTGCCCCCGAGAGAGCCATGGGCGGTCGGCCCGCACCCCGACAGTTTCGTCGCCCGCGTGGCGGGTGAGCCTCCGTCGCACCGGCCCCTCCCCCGCGGGGTGCCGGTGATCCCCGGGATCGCCGACCTCGAGCCGGTGGGCCGCGGGGGCATGGGAGTGGTCTACCGCGGCCGGGAAACCGCCTCCGGCACGACCGTGGCGGTGAAGGTGCTGTGGTCGGTGGGGGGCTTGTCGCAAGCGGCCCACGCGCTGGCCCGCCGCGAGGCGGAGGTGCTCTCACGGATGGACGATCCGGGGATCGTGCGGATCCGCAAAGCGGGGGTGTGTGACGGCGGTCCCCTCGAGCCCGGGGGCGTGCCCTACATCGTGATGGAGTGGATCGACGGCGAGACGCTCCAGTCGCGCATACGCAGCCGGGCCCTGGGTGTTTCGGCTGCGGCACGGGTGATCCGCGACCTGGCCCGGATCCTCGCCCGCGTCCACTCCCTGGGCATCGTCCATCGCGACATCAAACCAGCCAACGTGTTTCTCTTGCCGTCCGGCACCGGTGTCGGGGCGGACGCCTCCGGTCGACTCAAGCTCGTCGATTTCGGTCTCGCCCGTCGCGACGGTCCGGCCGGCGCGTTCACGCTGGAGGGGGAGCTCGCCGGGACCCCCGGCTACATGGCACCGGAACAGGCCGCCCGCGACAACGCCGCGGTTGTCGGTCCGGCCACCGACGTGTTTGGTCTGGGAGCCACCCTGTTTTTCCTCCTCACCGGGCGGCCGCCGCCGCGGCAGCGATCAGGAGTGGACGCCCTCGCGGCAACCCCGACGTGGCCGGCGGGAGCGCGACGCCTGCCGGTCGATCTGCGCACGATCGTGGAAAAGTGCCTCCAGCCCGCGCCGCTGAAGCGTTATGCCTCGGCCGGCGAGTTGGCCGACGACATCGAGCGCTTCCTCGACGGGACGCCGATCCGTGCCCGCCGGGCCGGGCTCATCGAGCGCGTCCTCAACCACGCGCGCCGGCACCCCGCGAAGGCGAGCGCTGCCGCCAGCGCGGTGGCCATGCTGGGATTCGCGGTGGTGGGCACGTGGCTGCACACCACTCGCCTGGCGGCGTCGGAACGCGTCGCCCGCGATTCCGCACGCGCTGCCCGCGATTCGGAGCGCATCGCCCGCGACGCGGAGCGGGCAGCCAACGCCGCCCGCGAGACCGCCCGGGGAGTCGTCGCCCGCCTCACCAGCGACACGATCGGCCGGTTGATCGCCCAGGGCGCGCCCCTTGGTGGCATCAACGCGGATTATCTTCAGGACGTCCGCACGGTCTATCGGTCGTGGCCCCTGGAGCCCGATCCCACCGCGAGTTTGCTGTTCCGCGCCGAGGGGCTCGATCGGTTGGGGCAGCTCTACGGTCGCATCCATCGGCTCACCGACGCCCGGGCATGTTTCGCCGAGGCGCTCGAGGCGCTCGCGGAGCATGATCGCCTGGCCGGTGCGGGGAGGGCCGCCGACGCGAAGCGGCTGGCGGTCTTGCTCCACGACTATGAGGTGGTCCGCGACACGTTGCCTCTCCCCGAACTGGAGGCCCTGATCCGGAGGCTTCTTGCCGAGCCGGCCGCGGCGACCGCTGAGGCTCCCCAGGGAAGGAGTTTCGCGGCGCACGCACGCGTGGGGTTGGGGGTGATCCTCGCCCGCCAGGGGCGCGGCGCCGAAGCCCGCGTCACGGTCGCGCAGGGGCTCGACGAGCTCGACCGATTGCAAGCGGCACTGCCGGATGACCCCGACGTGCGTCTGGCTCGGGTGAAAGCACTCTTCGACGCGGCTGAAGTCGCCGAGAGCGCCGCCGCTGCGAAAGAATCGCTCATGCTCTCGGTGACCGTCGCCGAGGAGTCGGGCCGGGTGTTGCCCGAGCGGAGGGACGAGTTCACTCGGAGCCTTCTCTGGTCCCTGGCAACGCTTGCCGATCTGGAGCTGCGCGAAGGGAAACCGTACGCGACCCTTGAAATCGCGCAGCGTCTGCAGGCGCTGGCCGAAGAGGGGATGGCGGCGGCCTCCGCCGATCTCTTCTACCGCGGTGAATACATCGAGGCGGTGATCCGCGAGGCGCACGCGCTGGGGATGCTGGGCCGGCCGGGGGATGCCGGGCCACGGCTCGTCGAGGCGATCGACCTGGCCCACCAGTCGATGGTCGCGGAGCCCGCCCTGGCGGTCCATGCCAAGCGCCTGGCGAAGGCGCTGCAGTGCCGGGCCGCCGGTCTGCTGGCAATGGGGCAGCGCGATGCGGCGGTGCCCGAGATCCGGAAGATCGCCGCCGTCCTCATCCCCTGGAAGGACTCTCCGGGCGAGGGGCAATTCTTCGTACCATTGATCTCCGGAGCACTGGTGGAATCCGCCCGGTTGCTCGCGGTGAGCGGCCGGCACGAGGAGGTGATCGCCGATCTGCGCACGCTCGTCGGGATCGCCCCTCTCGACCAGCGCCCCCAAGCTGCCCTGCTCCTCGCCCGGGCGGCCGTGGCGGCCGGGCACGAAGGGGTGGCACGAAAGGCGCTTGCCATCGCCATGGAGGACGCGGCCGCGCTGCCCGCCGTCCGCGAGCTCACGGCGCGGCTCGACGGGACTCCCCGGCCGGAGGCGGTCGTGACCGACGGGGCCACCGGCGGGGGAGCCACCGGCGGGGGGGCCGCTGCGGATCCTCAGCCCGGCTCCGCTTCCCGGTCGGCGTCGGCCTCGCGACCGGGGCCGGCTGACGACGCCTCGAGGGATTCCCAGCGCGAGTAGGTGGTGCGGAGCCGGTCTTCGAGCTCCCGCAATCGGCTCTGCTCGGCGGCGATCACATCGCGGGACTGGCGGTAGTGCTCCGGCGCCGCCAGGGCCGCGTGAAGCGCCGCCAGATCGGTCTCCAGCGACTCGATCAAAGCCGGCAGTGCCGCCAATTCCTGCTGTTCCTTGAACGACAGCCGGCGCTTCCGCGCGGCGGTCGGCGGCGGTGGGCCCGTCGGCGCGGTGTCGCCGGCACGGCCCCTTCCGGCCGCAGGCGGAGGCGGCGGCGCGGCCTGGCGCTGCCGCACCCAGTCGGCATGCCCGCCGACGTATTCCTGCACGGTCTGGCCGCCAACGCGGTCGGCGGCCGGTTCGAAGACGAGCGTGCTGGTGACGACGTGGTCGAGGAAGTCGCGGTCGTGGCTCACCACGAGCACCGTTCCGGTGAACTCCGCCAGCCGCTCCTCGAGCAGCTCCATCGTCTCCTGGTCGAGATCGTTGGTGGGCTCGTCGAGGACGATGAGGTTGGCCGGCTTGGCGAACAGCCGGGCAAGGAGCACCCGGTTGCGCTCCCCGCCGGAGAGGAACCGCACCAGCCCCCGGGCACGCTCGGGGCTGAAGAGGAAATCCCGCAGGTACCCCACCACGTGCCGCGGCTGGCCGGCGATGCGCACCGTTTCGGAGCCGTCGGCCACGTTGTCGGCCACCGAGCGGTCGGGGTCGAGCTGCTCCTGGAGCTGGTCGAACCACGCCACCTGGAGGTTGGTGCCCAGGCGGACGCGGCCGGTGGCGGGGGTGAGGCGACCGAGGAGGACCGCCAGGAGCGTCGACTTGCCGACGCCGTTGCGCCCGATGATCCCCACGCGGTCGCCGCGCATCACGGTGGTGGTGACGTCGGAGAGCACGCGCCGTCCCCCGCGGTCGACGGCCACCCCCTCGAGCGCCGCCACGAGGGCCCCGCTGCGCTCCGCCTCCTGGATGCGGAGGTTCACGGTGCCCGGTCGGGCGCGCCGCGCCGCCCGCTCGCGCCGCATCCCCTCCAGGGCCCGGACGCGCCCTTCGTTGCGCGTCCGCCGCGCCTTGATGCCCGTGCGGATCCAGGCCTCCTCCTCGGCGAGCCGCTTGTCGAACAGCGCCGCCTGCTTCTCCTCGGCCGCCTGGGCCTCCTCGCGCCGGGCGAGGAAGGTGTCGTAGTCGCACGACCAGTCGAAGACCCGGCCGCGGTCGATCTCCAGGATCCGCGTCGCCAACCGGCGGAGGAAGGCGCGGTCGTGGGTCACGAACACGAGCGTGCCGGTCCACCGGCCCAGAAACCGCTCCAGCCACTCGATGGCCTCGATGTCGAGATGGTTGGTCGGTTCGTCGAGGAGGAGAAGGTCGGGCTCGGCGACGAGAGCCCGCGCCAAGAGCACCCGGCGCTTCATCCCCGCCGAGAGCGTCTCGCACGCCGCGGTCCCGTCGAGATCCATTCGCGACAGGATCCGCGCCACCGCCTGATCGCGTTGCCACGCCGAGTCGTCGCCACCGGCGGGGAGCCCCGTGGCCACGATCGCGGCCACCGGCCCGTGGAGATCGGCAGGCACGTCCTGTGGCAACAGCGCGACGATGCTGCCCGGGGGGCGGGCGATCTCCCCCGCGTCGGCCGGCAACTGGCCGGCGAGGAGGCGGAGGAACGACGTCTTGCCGGCCCCGTTGCGCCCCAGGAGGCCGATCCGCTGCCCCGGCTCGATGACGCAATCGACCGCGTCGAGCAGCGCCGGACCACCGACGGACAGCGACACCCCACGGAGCGTGACGAGCGGCATCGGATCCCCGGGCAAGCGGGCGGGCGGCAGGTCAGGCGAACGGATCGCGCTGCGGACGGGTGCGCAGTCCGTTGGCCTCGTGGTCGGGCCCGCCGGCGGCGGTGAGGAACGATTCGGTGGCCGGGTCGAAGCGCAGCGGTCGGCCGAGCATCCAGGCGATCGCCGCGGCATGGCAGGCGACGTGCGACTTCCGCATCACGTCGGCGTTGCACACCGTGGGCTGGCGCGATTTCACGCAGTCGAAGAAGTTGCGGGCGTGGAGCGCGGCATCGGTGCCGGCGAGACGCTTCCCCGTCGCGCCGATCGCGCCGCGCAGCGACTCGTCCGACAGGTCGGTGCCTCCGGCATCGCCCGTCTCCACCCAGCCGGCATCCCCCACGAACTTCACCGGGCAGGTGCCGAGCTTGGTGTTCCAGTTGGGCCCACGGTCGCCGAACGGATCAGGCAGGAAGTCGATCACCAGCCGCACGCCGTTGGCGTAGCGGCAGTGGAGGGCCGTCGGCTGCGGATCGAACTCCACCGGCGTGGTGTCGTCGGCACCGTTGGCCCACTGGCAGAGATCGACCGTGTGGGCACCCCAGTCGAGGAGCTTGGCCCCGGAGTCGAAGTCGTGGTAGCCGCGCCACTTGCCATCGACGTACTGCTGGTTGAACGGGCGCCACGGGGCGGGACCGAGCCACATGTTCCAGTCGCAGACCGCCGGATCGGGGGTCGGTTGGGCGGGGAGCCAGTCGTTGGCCAGGACCGGCTTGTAGGCGGAGGCGTGGAGGGTGTGGAGCGTGCCCAGCCGGCCGCCGGTGGCGAGGCGCACCGCGTCGATGAAGTTGGGGACGCTGCGCCGCTGGGTGCCGGCCTGGAAGA
>RFRL01000031.1 GCA_009924545.1 Planctomycetia bacterium
TCCGTTGGCTCGGGGCCGACGACCTCGTGGCCCGGGTCACCCAGTTGCATGCCGAGCAACGCTGGGCCGATCTGATCGGCGCCTGTGAGACGGCGGTCCGCGCCGGTTCGCTCCCGCCGGCCGTGGTCGAGCGGTACGATCTGGCGAAGATCCACTGTGATCTGGCCCGGCGGCATGGTGAGCAGGCCTTCCGCCAGCGTGTGGCGGGCCTGTCGGAAGCGGACGGCCGCCGGGTGACCCACGAGGTGTTCGCGCGGATCGCGTCGCACCACGTCGACCGGCCCGACTACCGGCGGATGGTGTTCCGCGGCTGCCGGGCCCTCGACGTGGCGATCGACGATCCCCTGTTCGTGTCGCTGCATGCCGGCCAGGCCACGCCGCAGCGGCGCGCCCTGTACCGCGAGCAGGTCGGCCGGTTGCTCTCCGGGCGGGCCCTCGACAGCCAAACCGAGGCGGAGACCGCCGCGGCGTGGGTGGCGCGGATCGCCCACTCCACCCTGGGGATCCCGCCAGCGGTCACGCTCCTGGAGTTCGCCGCGGCGGCGATGGGGGCCCTCGACGAATACTCCGCGTTCCTCACCACCGGCCAACTCGAGGACCTCTACGCCCAGATCGAGGGCAATTTCGTCGGCCTCGGTGTGGAGTTGAAGGCGGCCGACGACGGGTTGTTGGTGGTCCACGTCATTCCCGGCAGTCCGGCCGACCGCTCCGGATGCCGCCGCGGCGACCACATCGTGAGCGTCGACGGTCGGTCGCTGGCGGGCCTCCAGGTCGATGCGGCAGCCCAACTCCTCCAGGGACCGGAAGGCTCTCGCGTCACGCTCATGGTGGCCCGCCCGCATGAGACGGTGCGTGGCCTGGTGGTGCGGCGCGAGCAGGTGGAGGTGCCGAGCGTCGAGGATGTGCGGCTCGTCGATGCGGCCGCCGGCATCGGCCACGTCCGGCTCTCGTCGTTCCAGAAGACCACCGCCGCCGATCTGGAGCGCGCCCTCCAGCGTCTCGATGCGGCGGGGATGCGGGCCCTGGTCATCGATCTGCGGGGTAACCCCGGTGGCCTGCTCTCCGCGGCCGTCGACGTGGCCGACCTGTTCCTCGACCGGGGCCTGGTGGTGGCCACACGGGGCCGCAGCCCGGAGGAGGATTTCAACTACACGGCGACACGATCGGGCACCTGGCGGGTACCGCTGGTGCTGCTCATCGACGGCGATTCGGCCAGCTCGTCGGAGATCTTCGCCGGCGCCATCCGCGATCATGGTCGGGGCACGCTGGTGGGGAGTCGCAGTTTCGGCAAGGGATCGATCCAGGGGATCTTCCCGCTGGAGGTGGCCGGCGTCGGCATGCGGTTGACGACGGCGCGGTTCTTCTCACCGACCGGCCAGCCCTACAGCCGGGTCGGTGTGCAGCCCCACGTCGAAGTCCAGGCGGCGGCCCGGCCGGTCAGTGGAGGGGCGATCGGCGGCGATCCCGCCGATGGCTGGCTCGAAGCCGCCGTCGCCGTGGCGCGCCGGTCACTGGCCCAGCAGCCGGCCCGTTCGGCCCTTGCTGACCGCTGAAGCATCACCGCGTCGGAGGGGCGCGATCCAACCCCCCGGGGAGCGGGTGTGCACTCCTTGAACAAGCACCGGCCCCCGGCTACGCTCCCACTGTCGCAAAGGTCGACATCCGCGCTACCCGACCCTTCTTCTGGCGGCCGCGCGGATGGTGAGCAACGATCCGTTCCGCGCGGCAGTCGCGGGCCCCGGATGGGTGACGGCACCATGTCCCGGTCCGGGGGCCGCCGCGGTGCGTGCGGATGTCACAGTCGGCCGGCGGTGGGTGGTCGCCGTCGAGGCAGCGGTGAATCGCCTGTAAAGCCTTCGTCGTGGTGCCGCCGGGCGGGGCGGTCGCCGCGCGGTGGTCGTCCCATGCCAGTGTCCAGGCCTCGAGCCGTTATCCAGATCCAGTCCGCGCCACGTCCGGATCGGAGTCCGTCCGATCGGCACGTGAGTCGGTCCCCGCACACCCCCGCCGTCGCGCGCCGGGCCATCGCGCCCCGGTCGACGGTCAAGCCCCGAGAGGAAGTGACGCCATGACCACCGCCCGCGCCAATGCGATCGCCGCCATCAACAGTTACAAGCCGAGTGGTCAGGCCTGGAACTTCCGCGAGACGCCCACCAGTGAGATCTTCGGCTCGAACGTCTTCAACGATGCGGTGATGAAGGACCGGCTGCCGAAGAGCGTCTACAAGGCACTGCAGGCGACCCTCAAGCAGGGCAAGCCGCTCGATCCCACGATCGCCGATTCCGTCGCCCTGGCGATGAAGGACTGGGCGATCGAGAAGGGGGCCACCCACTACGCCCACGTGTTCTATCCGCTCACCGGCCTCACGGCGGAGAAGCACGACAGCTTCCTCACCCCCACCGGCGATGGCGAGGCGATCGCCGAGTTCTCGGGCAAGGAGTTGTGCCAGGGCGAGCCCGATGCCTCGAGCTTCCCCTCCGGTGGGCTCCGTGCGACGTTCGAGGCGCGAGGCTACACCGCCTGGGATCCCACCAGCCCCGCCTACATCCTCGACAACCCCAACGGCACCACGCTGTGCATCCCCACCGCCTTCTGCTCGTGGACGGGCGAAGCCCTCGACAAGAAGACGCCGCTCCTGCGGAGCATGCAGGCGATCGACAAGCAGGCCCGGCGCGTGCTCGCGCTGTTCGGCCACAAGGACGTCGGTCAGGTGTCGGCCGCGGCCGGGCCGGAGCAGGAATACTTCCTCATCGACCGCAATTTCTTCTTCGCCCGGCCCGACCTGGTGATGGCCGGCCGCACGTTGTTCGGCGCCAAGCCGCCGAAGGGGCAGGAGTTCGAGGACCAGTATTTCGGCGCCATCCCGGAGCGGGTGCTGGCCTTCATGCTCGACGTGGAGCGTGAGCTGTACAAGCTCGGCGTCCCGGTGAAGACGCGCCACAACGAGGTGGCCCCCAGCCAATACGAGATCGCCCCGGTCTACGAGAACGCCAACATCGCCACCGACCACCAGCAGACGATCATGCAGACCCTCACGCGGGTCGCGCAGAAATACGGCATGAACTGCCTGCTGCACGAGAAGCCGTTCGCGGGCATCAATGGGTCGGGCAAGCACGTCAACTGGTCGATCGGCTGCCGCCTGGGCAATCTGCTCGAGCCGGGCGAGACGCCGCACGCCAACATGCAGTTCCTCGTCTTCTGCGCCGCGGTGATCCGCGCGGTGCACCTCCACTCCGACCTCCTCCGGGCGGTCGTGGCGGCCAGTGGCAACGACCACCGGCTCGGCGCCAACGAGGCCCCGCCGGCGATCATCTCGATCTTCCTCGGCGAGCAGCTCGCCGACGTCTTCGAGCAGATCGAGAAGGGGAAGGCGACGACCAGCAAGAGCTCGGGCACGCTGACGGTCGGGGTCGACACCCTGCCCCCGCTGCCCAAGCACGCCGGCGACCGGAACCGCACCAGCCCCTTCGCCTTCACCGGCAACAAGTTCGAGTTCCGCGCGGTGGGCGCCAGCCAGTCGATCGCCGGTCCGCTCGTGGCCCTCAACACGATCGTCGCCGAGAGCCTCGACTTCATCGCCACGGAGCTGGAGAAGGCCACCGCCGGCGACGTCGCCAAGCTGCCTGGGGCGGTGGAGAAGCTCCTCCAGCAGATCGTCTCGCAGCACAAGGCGGTGATCTTCAACGGCAACGGCTATTCCCAGGAGTGGCACGACGAGGCGAAACAGCGCGGGCTTCCCAATCTCAAGGCGACCCCCGAGGCCCTCGACGTGCTCGTGGCCCCGAAAAACATCGCCCTCTTCGAGAAATACGGCGTGCTCTCCGAGCGCGAGCTGCGCAGCCGGTACGACATCTACATGGAGCGGTACTGCAAGGACATCAACACCGAGGGCCAGTCGGCACTGCAGATCGCCCGCACGTTGATCCTCCCGGCGGGGTATCGCTACCAAGGGGAGTTGGTCGACACGGCCAGCAAGCTCAAGACGCTGGGCCAGCCGGTCCACATGGGAACCCTGGAGAAGCTCACGGGGCTCGTCGGTGACCTGGAGCGGAAGATCGACGGACTGGAGAAGGTGCTGGCTCACCACGGGGCCAGTGACCTGCGCGGTGAGGTGAAGCACTTCCACGCCGACGTCATCCCCGCCATGCTCGCGCTGCGGGAGACGGCCGACCAGATCGAGTCCATCCTCCCGGACGACCTGTGGCCGCTCCCCACCTACCGCGAGATGCTGTTCATCAAGTGAGCGGCACGCAGCCAGCGGGCCGAGGTGGCCCCGACGACGTGGCGGTACTGGCCCAGGCGATCGGCGCCGAGTCCGCTCGCCTGGGCCTCGCCTTGCCGGCGGAGGCGGGGCCCGGTCTGGCCCGCTACGCGGCGGCGCTGTGGCAGTGGAACGAGCGACTCAATCTCACGCGCCACACCGATGTCGAGCGGTTCGTCTCCCGCGATGTGGCCGATTCGGTGGCGATCGCGACCCATCTGGTGGCGGGCGAGCGGGTGCTCGACGTGGGCACCGGCGGCGGGGTGCCGGGGGTGATCCTGGCGGTGCTCCGTCCTGACCTGCGGGTGGAACTGGCCGACAGGGCGAAGAAAGCGCGCGCCGTGCGGGCGCTGCTCGCCGAAGCCGGTCTGTCGCTGCCCGTCCACGAGGGGGCCGCCCAGGAGCTGGTCGCACGGCGCGGGGGGCGGGAGCGGTTCGACACCCTCGTCGTCCGGGCGGTGGCCCCGCTGAGCAAGTTGCTCACCTGGTTCGAGCCGATCGCCGGGTCCTTCGGCCGGTTGCTCGTGGTGAAGGGGCCGCGCTGGGAGGAGGAGAAGCGCGAGGCTCGGCACCGGGGGCTGGTGAAGCTGGTCACGGTGCGGCGGGTGGCCGCCTGGCCACTGCCCGGCAGCGACAACGAGAGCGTCCTTCTGGAAGTGCGGAAACGGGCTGCGTCTGGTCGGCCAGAGGGGTAGAATTGACGGTCTGCCGCCGATCCTGCCTTCCTTCGGTGCCGCCATGCCGTTCCGCACACCTGTGGATGGGTGCCCGCCGAGCACGGCACGGGTGACGTCCACCCGGGGCGCTCGCCCGGTTGGAGCACCTGCACTGCGCCTGGCGGCAGGGATGGCGCTGGTGGGGATGATGGCGGCCCGTGGCGCCGAGGTGCCCGCCACCGCACACCCGGGTCTGGCCGTCTACCGGCAGCACTGCCAACGGTGCCATGGTCCCGCCGGAGAAGGCACCACGGAGGTGCCGGCGCCACTCGTCGGCGAGCGCTCGGTCGATCAGCTCGCCACGCTCATCGACCACACGATGCCGGAGGACGACCCCGACGCGGTCGATGCCCCGGCGGCGCGTGCCGTGGCGGAGTATGTCCACGACGCCTTCTACTCGCCGCTGGCCCGCGCGCGGAACCGGCCCGCGCGCGTGGAGCTGTCGCGTCTCACGGTCCGACAACATCTCCACGCCATCGCCGACCTGGTCGGCTCGTTCAGCGGCGACCTCCCCTCCGGGAGCCCCGAACGCGGCCTCTCCGGGAGCTATCACAAGGGGCGCTCGTTCGACCGCCGCAAGCGCGCGTTCACGCGTCTCGATCCCGAGATCCGCTTCAATTTCGGCACCGAAGGGCCGGAACCGGAAATGTTCGAGCCGGGACGGTTCGCGATCCGCTGGAGCGGGTCGGTGATCCCCCCCGACACCGGGATCCACGAGTTCGTGGTCCGCACCGAGCATGCGGTGCGGTTGTACGTGAACCAGCGCGGGGATGCCGAGCCCCCGCTCATCGATGCCTGGGTGAAGTCGGGCAGCGACAGCGAGTTCCGCGGCCGGACGATGCTCCTCGGCGGACGGCCGCACGGTCTGGTCCTCGAGTTCTCCAAGGCCAACCAAGGGGTCGACAATCCGGCCCGCGAACAGCCCACGCAGGCCACGGTGGAACTGCTCTGGCGGCGGCCGGGCGGCTTGCTCGAGACGGTACCGGCCCGGTGCCTGATCCCGGTCGAGGCCCCGCCGACCCTCGTGCTCTCGACCCCCTTCCCTCCCGACGATCGGAGCACGGGCTATGACCGGGGCACCGGCGTGTCGAAGGAATGGCTCTCCGCCACGACCGCCGCCGCCATCGAGACCGCCGACCACGTCGCCGGCGACGTCGATCGCCTCACGGGCGTGCCCCGCGATGCCGCCGACCGGGCGGCCCGGTTGCGGGACTTCGCTGCGACCTTCGCCGGGCGGGCGTTCGGCCGGCCACTCGACGACCGGCTCCGGCGGCTGGTGGTGGAGCGACCGTTTGCCGATACCGAAGCCGACACCGGTCTGCGCCGGTCGCTGTTGGCCATCCTGGCGTCGCCGCGGTTCCTGTTTCGCACCGATGGCGTGGCCACCGGGGCCGACGGCACGGCGGATGCCTATCGGGTGGCCGGCCGATTGGCGCTGGGGCTGTGGGACTCGATCCCCGACCGGCAATTGCTCGAGGCGGCCGAGCGCGGGCACCTCGCCTCCCCCGACCAGATCCGCGCGCAGGCGGAGCGGATGCTCGTCGATCCGCGCGGGCGGGCCAAGCTCCGCGACATGCTCGTGACATGGCTGCGGCTGGATCAGGTCGGCGAAATCGTCAAGGATCCCACGCTCCATCCCGAGTTCTCCATGGAGGTGGCGGCCGACCTGCGCACGAGCCTGGAGATCCAACTCGACGACATGCTGTGGAGCGGGCCGACCGCCGACTTCCGCCGGCTGTTCACCGACGACCATCTGGTGCTCAACGGCCGCCTCGCCCCGCTGTACGGCGTCGATCTCCCCGCCGCGGCCGGCTTCCAACGCGTCCGTCCCGACGACGGCCAGCGCGCCGGCGTCCTCACCCATCCGTTCCTGCTGTCGGCGCTCGCCTACCGTGCGGCCACGTCGCCGATCCACCGCGGTGTGTTCCTCGCCCGGGGTGTGCTCGGCAACGTCCTCAAGCCACCGCAGGAGGCCATTGCCCCACTGGCCCCGGACCTCCACCCCGGTCTGACCACCCGGCAGCGGGTCGAATTGCAAACCGGTCCGGCGCAGTGCCAGACCTGCCACGCTCTGGTCAACCCGCTCGGCTTCAGCCTCGAGGCCTTCGACGCCATCGGCCGCCACCGTCCAACGGTCACGATCGACGGGGCCGCCGTGCCGGTCGATGACCGCGGGTCGTACCAGCCGCGGCACGGAGACGCGGTGGCCTTCCGCGGGGCCCGGGAACTGGGCACCGTGGTCGCCGCCAGTGACGACGCCCGGGAAGCCTTCGTCCGCACCCTGTTCCACGCCCTGGTCCGGCAGCCGGTGCGGGCCTTCGGGCCCGATCTGCAGGCCACGTTCGAGGCGTCGTTCCGGGAACACGACCACGACATCCGCCGCCTGGCGGTCGATATCATGGTGGCGACCGCAGCCGGGCCCCCGGCCAGCGCCGCGGTCGCCACCCCACCGGGAGCTACCCAGCCATGATGCCAGCCAGCCGACCGATCGGACGCCGGGAGCTCCTCCGCCGCCTGGGCGTGGGCACGGCGGCGCTCCCCTTCCTCGGTAACCTGCCCAGCCTCGCGCGCGGGGACGTGTCCGACGCGAGGCAGCGGCTGATCGTGGTCTTCACCCCCGACGGCACGGTGAAGAAGAACTTCTGGCCCGCCGCCGGCTCGTTCACCGGCGGCCCGGAGGGGGGCGCCGCGGCGCCGCTCCCCCCGATCCTCGCCCCCCTGGAGCCGTTCCGCGACCGGCTCCTGACCCTCAAGGGGGTGTGCAACAAGATCCGCGGAGACGGCGACGGGCACATGCGCGGGATCGGGTGCCTGCTCACCGGGGTGGAACTGTTCCCGGGCAACATCCAGGGGGGGAGCGACACGCCGGCGG
This sequence comes from Planctomycetia bacterium, assembly GCA_009924545.1. GTDB lineage: Bacteria > Planctomycetota > Planctomycetia > Pirellulales > UBA1268 > F1-20-MAGs016. Next base: position 7,850 of record RFRL01000031.1, read on the forward strand.
GCTGGTCGAGCGGGCCGTCGATCGACCAGGAGATCCGCGAGTTCCTCCAGTCCCAGCCGGGCACCGCGACCCGGTTCGGGTCGCTCGAATTCGGCGTCCTCGTGCCCAACCGCGCCGACACCTGGACGCGGATGGTCTACGCCGGTCCGAACAAACCGGTGACGCCGATCGACGATCCCTACCAGATGTTCGCGCGGATGTATGGCCAGTCGCGCGACCGCGACAGCCTGCGGAGCGTGCTCGACGAGGTTCACGAGGATCTGGCGGCGGTCTCGGCCGTCCTCCCCGCCGAGGATCGGCGGATCCTCGAGGAGCATGCGGCGCTGGTGCGCGGTTTCGAAGCCGACCTCGCCGGACAGCGCGAGGCGGTCGCCCATGCGGTGCCGGTGCTGGAGCCGGGCATCCTCGAAGACAACGACCGGATGCCGCAGATCAGCCGCATGCAGATCGACCTCCTCGTGGCAGCACTGGCGGCCGACTTCACCCGCGTGGCGACCCTGCAGTACACCAACTCGGTCGGCCAGGCGCGGATGAAGTGGCTGGGCGTCGACGAGGGGCAGCACGATCTCTCCCACGAACCTGACGGCAACCACGGCGCGCAGGAGAAGCTCACGCGGATCAACGCCTGGTACGCCGGGGAGATCGCCCATCTGGCCCGCCGTCTGGCCGATACTCCCGAACCCGGTGGCACCGGCTCGCTCCTCGACCACACCACGATCCTGTGGACGAACGAGCTCGGGGAGGGTAACTCCCACACCCGCGACGACATCCCCTGGCTGCTCCTCGGCGGCGGCCTGGGGTTCACCACCGGGCGGGCCCTGGAGTTTCCCCGCGTGCCCCACAACCGCTTCCTGTTGGCGCTTGCGCACGCGTTCGGCCACACTGGCCTGGAGCGGTTCGGCAACCCCGACTTCTGCGCCGACGGTCCGCTCGCCGGCTTGGTCTGAGCGGTGGCGGCGATGCGCGGCGGCTGCCGGGAAGCGCGGGCGACACCGGCCGAGGCGCCGCGCGTGGCGCGGATCGCGGCCGTGCTCGCCGCGCTGCTCGGGGTGGGTGCGGCCCTCCTCCCCGCCCGGCGTCTGCGTGTCGAGGGGCTGTCGATGCTGCCGGGCCTCGAGCCGGGGAGCGTGGTGCACATCGGCTGGCGCGAATGGCGCGCGGCGCGGGGGCCACTGCGGCGTTTCGACCGCTGGGTGATCCACGCGCCCGACGGCGGCCTGGCGGTGAAGCGGCTCGTCGGTCTCCCGGGGGAGCGGATCGAACTGCGCGACGGCGACCTGTTCGTCGACGGCCGGCCGCTGCCCGCGCCGCCGCCGGTGCTGGGGCAACTGGCCGTCGCCGTGCCGGCGGTGGAGGAAAGGCTCGCGGCGCCGGCGGTGCGCCGCGCCGCGGTGGGCCCCGTCCACGACGACTGTCCATGGGCCGCCGGTGAACGGCGCCTCTTGCTCCCGGTGCCCGACGGGGGTGCGTGGGGAACCGTCCGCGGCGCCGACACGGGGGGTGGCTGGTGGCTGAGCCTGGCGATCGGCGGCCGGAGGCTGACCTGGCGGCTGCGGCACGGTGGCGCCGTTGCCGTGGTCGGCGGGCGGATCGATGGCCGACTGGTGGCCTCGGCCTGGGGCCTCCCTTCCGGAGCGGAGCGGCCCCTGGGGCAGACCCCCTGGCCCAGGGGAATCCCCGCCGAGTGGCAGGTCTGCCTGCCGTGGGAGGATGGTGTCGCGGCGGCCGGGCCCTTCGCCGCCACGCTCGAGGTGGGTGATGCCGCCGACGCCGCGGTCCTGGCCAGCGGACTGTGGCGCGACGTGCTCCACCGACCCGGCGCCCGGGGCCAGACGGAGTGGATCCTCGGCACGGAGTCGGTGTGGTTGCTGGGGGATTCCCCCGCGACCAGCGTCGATTGCCGGCAGTGGGGGCCGCTCGACCGGAGCTGCCTCGTGGCGCCGATCGCGGTGGAGTGAGTCTGTCCCGGTGGAGGGAGCGCCAACCGCAGCCCGGGGCACGCGCCTGTCAGACGAGGCGGCACCGGGGCAGCATCCGGTCGGCTTCGTGGAGAACGACCAGTGACTCCGCTCGCGCGGCCAGCCGTTCCACTGCCTCCGGGGTGCGCGCGTTGCCGAAGTCGAGATCGTCGACCAGAGCGTCGTCGAGTGTGGAGAGGAGGACGATGCGACGCTGGCCGAGGGCCCGGGCGAAGAGTCTGGTCTGCACCGCGTCGCCGACGAGATGCGGGTCGTTCCCGGCCACCGCCTCCTCCACCAGCGGCCTGACTGCGACCCCCTCCCGCCACCGGCGGAACACGGGTCCGGGGGCGGGCACGGCACCGACGAGGCAGATCGTGCCGTCAGGCCTGGTGACCCGGGCCGCCGCCGCCACGGCACGGGTGAACGCCGCCGGGCCGCCTCCATCGGCCGACACCGTCGCCACCGCCAGCGCGGCCGGCGCTTCGACCAGCGGTCGCCAGCCTGCAGCCGCCTTCCGCGCGGCGGCCGCCGCCTCGTCCGGCATCCCGAAACAGGCGGCGTGGAGCGTGGCCCCCCGGCCGGGTACCAGCCGCAGGCTCGCCGCCACCCCCAACTGCCAGCGCACGCGACGGACCGCGGCCTGCCGGCCCGGGAGCGCGCCGCGGCCGCGCAGGGCGAGGCGGCGCTCGAGCAAGAGCCCGCACTCGGTGCGACCGAACGCCGGCCAAATGGCTCCGGCAGGATCGGGAGCGGCGAGCGACGCATCCCACCGCCAGCCGCCGACTTCGACCACCAGGTCGGCATCCACCAGGCCCCGCGCCAGGTAGAGCGGGCGGCCGCCCGCGTCGGCGGCGAGGTAGGCAGTGTCGGCCGCGGCGCCGCCGAACCCGCTGGCCCCGGCAGGAAGGACTGCCGCGCCCCCTGGGGCCACCAGGACCGACACGTCGGCGGGGGCGACTCCCGCGTGCGACAGGCACTCGTGCAGCGCGGCCAGCACCGCCGGCGCCTGTGGCACCCCACCGGCGATCCCGACGACGACCCGGTCTCCAGGCACCGCATGTGCCGGAAGCGGCGGTCCAGACACCGCCCCGGTCACGGCGGCGTGCACCAGGGCGGAGGCGGCGGCACCCTCGACCCCGCGGGGCCCTGCCAGTTCGACCGCCCGGGCACCGACCCCCACCTCGAGGATGAGCGGATCGCTCCGACCGTACTGAACGAGGATCGCGGTCACGTGCCGACTCGGTCCCGGGGCTGGGCCGGCGGTCCTTCCGTCGGCTGAACCGCCGTCATCCTACCTGTGCTGCCGGTCCAGGGGATGGGCGCGCTTCACCCTGCGGATTCACCGGCACGGACGGCAGTTCTTCACCGACCCATCCCCCTTCGCAGTGGCGATCGCGGCTCAACTGGCCCGGGCCACCGCGTCGACAAGCCAAGGGGTCGGGATGACGTTTCCGCCCCTTCCGCTGGAGCGCTTGCCATGTCCATCCGTGCCCCCGGTCGTCCCACCCGCGGTTCGCTGCGCCGCCCCTGGCCGGCAGCGGCTCAACGCGCAGCCCCCATCACCGGAGCGTGGGTCGCCGTGGTGGCGCTGGCGGTCGGCTGGTCGCCGGGGCGCGGCCAGGAGCTGCCCGTCATCGACGACGGAATGCCCGTCGATGTGGCCGGATCGGCCCCCTGCGCCTGCCGCGGTGGGCAGGCACCACCCTGGCACGGGAGCGTGGCGGCCGCGCCGGGGGGCTGGCACGGGCCCGCCTGTGCGCGGCCCTGTGGCCCCGGCTACGGTCCTGTGTGTGGCCACATGGGAAGCGGCTGCGGCTGGTGGTCGGGCCGGGGCATGGGCTACACCCTGCCGCCGTTCTTCCCCCGCCTGAGCACCTTCTGCCGTGAGGGCTGGCTGCCCACGCCTCCCCCCGTGGCGGTGCCGCGCTGCCACAACTGCGGGGTGATGATCGACGGCGGTTTCTGACTCCCCCGGGGCTCTCCCCGCGCCCCCGTCACCGGCCGCCACCGGCCACGAGCATCGCGCACGTCACCGTCGCCACGCCGACCAGGTCGAGCACCGCGCCGGCCGCGAGCATCGAGCGCAGCGGCACCCGCCCCGTGCCGTAGACGATCGCGTTGCACGGCGTGCTCACCGGGAGCATGAACCCGAGGCTGGCGGCGAACGTGGCGGCGAGGGCGGCGGTGAGCGCGTCGCCGCCGGCGGAGCGGGCCAGCGTGATCGCCACCGGCACGACCATGTTCACGCTGGCGGTGTTGCTGGTGAATTCGCTGGTCAGCACCGCCATGAGCGCCGCCGCGGCCACCAGCGCCGCGCCGCCCGACCCGGGTGGCAGCCAGCCGGTGAGCCCGCGGCCGATGGCGTCGGCGAGTCCGGTGGCGAACGACAGTTTCCCCAGCGCCATTCCGCCCCCGTAGAGGAGGATGATGCCCCAATCGATCCGCACCGCCTCCGGCCAGGAGAGTGCCCGGCGGCCCGGACCTCCGGGAAGAATGAACAGCAGCAGGGCACCCACCAGGGCCGCCACCCCCTCCGGGCACCGCGCGGCGAGGGCGACGACAACCGGGTGGCGCTGTCCCGCCACCAGCGCCACCATGCCCGGCAGCATCCACAGCGACACGGTGATCGCGAACGCCGTCGCGGTCGAGCGCTGGCCGGTAGTCCACGCGCCCAGGGCCCGGCGCTCGCGGGCGACGACGTCGGCCACGCCCGGCAGGCACACGACGCCGGCGGGAAACAGCCAGCTCAGCAGCAGCACGGTGACGGTGGTCAGCACCACCACCAGCGGCACGCCCATGCTGCACCAGGCGGCGAACGAGAGATCGACGCCGAGGGTGTCGCGGATGAAGGCCAGGCCGATGACGTTGGGCGGGGTGCCGATGGGTGTGGCCAGCCCGCCGATGGAGGCGGCGAACGCCACGCACAGGAGCAGCCCGGTGGCGAACGCCGGTTCGAGCCGGCGACCGGGACCGGTGCCGTGGCGGGCGGCCGCCTCCTCGATTGCCACGAGCATCCCCCCCACGATCGCCACCATCATCGCCGTGGTGGCGGTGTTGGAGATGAAGGCGCTGACCAGCGCCGACACGAAGGCCACCGCCGCCATCACGCGCCGCGGTCGCTCACCGACCCAGGGGAGGGCGAGCACGGCGTAGGCCAGCCGCCGGTCGAGGCCGTGCACCCGGATCGCCTCGGCGAGCATGAACGACCCGATGAACAGGAACACCACCGGATCGGCGAACGGCCGGAACACCTCCTCGGCCGGGGCGACCCCCGCCACCACGCAGGCCACCGCCCCGACGAGCGCCGTCACCGGCAGCGGCAGCGCCTCGGTGACCCACAGGACGACGACCACCCCGAGGATCGCGGCCAGCGCCGTGGCTTCCGGGGAGAGTGGCATGGCGGCGGGCCCCACACGGAAAGCGGCAGGCCGAGGGGGCGACCCGGGCTGCGGCCGGTGGGGTCCGCAGCCCGGGTCACGAGCGGAGTGCCGGGGGTGGTCAGTAGGTCTTCCCCAGCGCCGCCTGGGCGGCGGCGAGCCGGGCCACCGGCAGGCGGAAGGGGGAGCAGCTCACGTAGTCGAGGCCCACGTGGTGGCAAAAGACCACCGAATGGGGATCGCCGCCGTGCTCGCCGCAGATTCCCAGCTTGATGTCGGGCCGCGTCTGCCGCCCCTTCTCCACGGCGATGTGCATCAACTGGCCGACGCCGGTGGTGTCGAGTGACGCGAACGGATTGGCCTTGAAGATCCCTTCCTCGGTGTACTTCCCGAGGAACGATCCCATGTCGTCACGGCTCATCCCCAGGCAGGTCTGCGTCAGGTCGTTGGTGCCGAAGGAGAAGAACTCCGCGGTGCCGGCGATCTCGTCGGCGGTGAGGGCCCCACGCGGGATCTCGATCATCGTGCCGACGAGATACTTGATCTTCTCGCCCGTCTCCTTCTGTACCTTCGCTGCGACCTCGTGGACGATCGCCACCTGGTTGTCGAGCTCCTTCTTGAAACCCACCAGCGGGATCATGATCTCCGGCTTCACCTTGATGCCGTCCTTCTGCACCTTGGCCGCGGCCTCGAACACGGCGCGCGTTTGCATCTCGGAGATCTCGGGATAGCTGATCCCCAGCCGGCAGCCGCGGTGGCCGAGCATGGGGTTGAACTCGTGGAGGGCGTGGACCCGGGCGCGCACCGTCTCGGCGGGGATGCCGAGCTTCCGGGCCAGGTCGGCCTGGGCTTTGTCGTCGTGCGGCACGAACTCGTGCAGCGGGGGATCGAGGAAGCGGATCGTGGCCGGGCGCCCCTCGAGGGCCCGGAAGATCCCCTCGAAGTCCTCGCGCTGGTAGGGGAGGAGCTTCGCCAGCGCCGCGCGGCGGGCCGCCTCGCCGTCGGCGAGGATCATCTCGCGCATGGCGTCGATCCGGTCCCCCTCGAAAAACATGTGCTCCGTCCGCGTCAGGCCGATCCCCTCGGCACCGAAGGCGATGGCATGGCGGACCTGCTCGGGCGTGTCGGCGTTGGTCCGCAGGCCGAGCTTCCGGTGCTTGTCGGCGAGCTTCATGATGAAGTCGTAGTACTGGAAGACCTGCGAATCCTGCGGCTTCATCGACCGGGTGATGAGCACCTGCTTGAGCTCGCTGTCGGCGGTCTTCATGCCGCCGGCGAAGACCTCACCGGTGCTGCCGTTGATGGAGATCGCATCCCCCTCGCGGAGCGTCGTGCCGTTGCAGGTGAGCGTGCCGCGGCCGTAGTGGATGACCAGGGCCCCGGCGCCCGCCACGCACACCTTGCCCATCTGCCGGGCCACGAGTGCCGCGTGGCTCGAGACACCGCCGCGGCTGGTGAGGATCCCCTCGGCGGCGATCATCCCGCGCAGGTCCTCGGGGCTGGTCTCGACACGGGCCAGCACCACCTTCTCCCCCTTCGCCGACAACTCCTCCGCTTTGGCGGCGGTGAACACCAACTGGCCGGTGGCGGCGCCGGGGCCGGCCGGCAGGCCGGTGGTGAGGAGCCGGGTCGACTTGCGGGCGGCTTCGTAATCGTGCCGGTCGAAGATCGGCGCCAGCAACTGCGAGAGGGCATCCGGGTCGGCCGACTGGATGGCATGCTCCGGTGACATGAGCTTCTGCTTCACCATGTCGTGGGCGATCTTCACGTAGGCCAGTGCCGTCCGCTTTCCGTGCCGCGTTTGCAGCATGTAGAGCTTCTTCTTCTCGACGGTGAACTCGAAGTCCTGCACGTCGCCGAACTTCTTCTCCAGCCGCTCGCGCACCTTTTCCAGCTGCTTGTAGGTGCTGGCGAAGCCGGGGTCGTCGGCCATCGCCACCACCGGCTTGGGCGTGCGCACGCCGGCCACCACGTCTTCGCCCTGGGCGTTGACGAGGTACTCGCCGTAGAAGACGTCCTCCCCCGTGGCCGGGTCGCGGGTGAACGCCACGCCGGTGGCGCAGTCGTCGCCCATGTTGCCGAAGACCATCGTCTGGACGTTGACGGCGGTGCCCCATTCGTCGGGGATCTTGTACTTCCGCCGGTAAAGGATGGCCCGTTCGTTCATCCAGCTGCCGAACACCGCCCCCACCGCCCCCATGAGCTGCTCGAAGGGGTCCTGGGGGAAGGCCTTCTTGGTGCGCTCCTTGATGAGGACCAGGTAGCGGCGGATGAGCTCCTGGAGGGCCGCGGAAGAGAGGTCGGTGTCTTCGTGCACACCGTGCTCGTGCTTGAGTTTCTCCATCACCTCCTCGAACGGCTCGTCCTCGTTCTCGTGGCGCTTCTGCACCCCCATCACCACGTCGCCGTACATCTGGATGAAACGGCGGTAGGAGTCGTACGCGAAACGGGGATTGCCCGTGGCCTTGGCCAGACCCTCGACCGAGCGGTCATTGAGGCCGAGGTTGAGGATCGTGTCCATCATCCCCGGCATGCTGTCGCGGGCCCCGGACCGGACGCTCACCAGCAGTGGGTGGGTGGGGTCACCGAACTTCTTGCCGCTCTCCTTTTCGAGCAGGCGAACGTAGCTGCGGACCTCGTCCTCGAGCCCGTGGGGGAACTTCTTGTGATTGGTGTAGAAGTCGATGCAGACGGCCGTCGTGATCGTGAACCCCGGTGGCACCGGCAGACCGATCTTGGTCATCTGGGCGAGGTTGGCCCCCTTGCCGCCGAGGAGCGGCTTCATCGTGCCGTCGCCATCGCAGCGCGTCGCGCCGAAAAAATAGATCATCCGGCCCGGCTTGGCGGCCTTGCCACCGCTCTTGGCGGCGGCCGCGGGACGGGGAGAGGACTTCTTGGCGGCAGACTTCTTTCCGGTGGTGGCCATGGGCTGGACGGGGCCTTTCGAAGGGGAAAACAAGCTTTTTTCCGATAAAACAGCCGGAATTTACGGTCGCGGCGGGCCCGGCGTCAACGCGGCAGCCAGGCGTCCCGGGTGATCGACCCCGGCCTGCCAGCCGGAGGACCTTCCCGTCAACCGCCTTCCCGCACGCCACCCACACCGCGATCCGTTCTGAGTCGGAGCGCCAGACCGGCCGCCGACCGTCGATGGCTCACCGTGGCGACGGTCGGTCGGGCGGCCGTCGCCACACGGTTACGGCCACCAGTGCCCCCCCGCAGGCGATCATGACCAGGGCCACCGGAAGCACGCCCGGGGGGAGCCTGGTACCGGTGGCCAGGTCCGCGAGGCCCGGCTGGATGTCTTCTCCGGCGAGCGCCAGGAGCACCAGCGGCATGGCGTTGTGGACGGCGTGGAGGACGATCGCCGGGACGATGCTCCCGGTGGCGAGGCGGAGAATTCCCGCCGCCAGGCCGAGGGCCAGTGTGGCCGGGATCCGCTCCGGGAGGAGGTGGGCGACGGCGAAGAGCACGGCCTGCGCCACCACCGCCGCCGCGGCCCGGGAGTGGCCCGGGCGTTCACCGGCAAAGGCCGACAGGACCCAGCCCCGGTAGAGCAACTCTTCGGCCACCGCCGGGACGAGCGCCATCAGGGCCGCCGAGACCCACCACGGGTGCTCGCGGATCAGGCCGATGAGCCGCTGTGACAGGCTGCGGACCGCCGGCGAAACATCCGTGCCCTGGAGGGCGAGCAAGAGCGCCGCCGAGACGACGAACAGCCCCGCCCCCACGAGGCCGGCCCCGACCAGGGAGGCGAGCACCCGGCCCGGGCTGCCCGCTGCCACCAGCCCCAGCGTTCGCGCGCGATCGACCCGCTGCCACCACAGCATCGCGGCCAGGGGGAGGAGCACCACCACCGTCTGGTGGAGCGGGATCGCCAGGAGGAGGTTGCCGGGGGCGATCCCCTGCACGTACCACACCAGTGCCAGCCCCGCCACCGCCGGCAGCCAACCCTGGGCCACCGTGGGCAGCCGCCGCGGGGCCGGTCGGGCGAGGCCACGGGTGGCGGCGTCGGGGCCGCGGAAGAGGATGTCCTCGTCGGTGAGCATCACGGCCGTGCCCTTGAGCAACAGCCAGGTGAGGGCCAGGGCCGAGAGGAGCGACAGGCCGAGCAGCAGCGCCACCGGGAGGGCCGCGGCACCATCCACCCCGGGGCCGACGAGCGCCGCCCGCGAGACGACGATCTGCCCGGCGAAGGGCACCAGCGCCAGCCAGGGATTGTCGCGCAGACCGGGCAGCATCGACGTGCCGGCCAGGGCGCTCACCAGGAGGATCACCGGGGTGAGCGTGTTCTGCGCCTCCTTGCCGCTCTTGGAGGCGGTGGTGACCGCCAGGCACGTGGCCGCGGCGAGGGCCGCCAGCCCCGCGAAGGCCACGAGCGTCACCACGCTGCCGCCACCGGGATCGGCCAGCGCCATGCTCATCCCGGCGGGGAGCAGGCGCACGGCGGCCGCGGCGGTGAGGGCGATCGACAGCCCGTTGGCGGCCAGGGTCGCCAGGGTCACGGCGAACACGGCGAGGAACTTCCCCAGCACGATCTGCCCGGCGCTGCACGGGGCCATGAGGAGCGTCTCGATGGTGCCCCGTTCCTTCTCGCCGGCGATGGCGTCGATCGCCGGGTAGAAGGCACCGGTGAGGGTGAGCACGGCGAGGAGCACGAGGATCGACCCCGCCAGCGTCGGCCCGATGCTCGTGGCCGCGGCCACCACCGCCGGGCCCTCTTCCACCACCACCCGGAGGGGCTCGAGGAAACCTTTCGCCAGCCCGGCGCCGGTGGCCCGGCGCCGCAGGGCGTCGGCCGACACCGCGCGCACCAGCGCCTCCCAGTGCCGCTCCGCGCGGGGTTCGGCAACGCGCGAGGGCGACAGCCGCGCCGCCAGCGTGGCGGTGCCGTCCCCGTCGAGGGTGGCCACCGTGCCGGCGGCCGCCTCGACCCAGATGTCGGCCACGCCGGTGGCCAGGGCCCGTGCCGCCACCTCTGCCGGCAGGGCCTCGATCTCCAGCGTGGCCGGCCAGTCGGCCGCCGCCGGGCCCGTCCGCGGCGGCGTCTCGGCCACCGCGCGCAGCCGGTCCACGAAGGGCACGGCATCGGCGCCGCTCACCGCGACGGCCAGCGACGAGGACGCCGCCTTCGCCTCCAGATCGGAGACCGCCGTCCGCAGGCCGAGGGCGCTCGACAGGGCGACGATCGGATAGGTCACCATCGGCAACAGGAGGGTGACGAACAGCGTGCGGCGGTCGCGGACGAACTCCACCAGATCGCGCCGGGCGATCGCCAGCGCCGCGGTGAAGCGCCCTTCCGTCTCCCCCGTCATGGCACGCCCGCCCCGGCCACGGCCGCGAAGAAGGCGTCTTCGAGGTCACCACCGGCGCCGACCAGTTCGGCGCGCGTGCCCGCGGCCACCACCCGGCCGCCGTGGATCACCACGAAGCGGTCGCAGCGGTGCTCGATCTCGTGGAGACGGTGGGTGGAGAGGAGGATCGCCCGCCCCTCGGCGCGGAGGGTGGCGAGGAGATCGAGGAGATCGCACGCCCCGATCACGTCGAGGGCGCTGGTCGGTTCGTCGAGGACCAGGGCCGGCGGGTCGTGGACGAGCGCCCGCCCCACCGAGACGCGCTGCCGTTGCCCCGAGGAGAGCCGGCCGGCCGGCCGGTCGGCGCAGGTGGCAAGCCCGAGTTGGCCGATGAGGCGTTCCACGCGCGCGGCGCGGGCCGGTTCCGGGAGGCCGTGGAGCCGACCGAACGAATCGAGGATCTCCCGGGGGGTGAGCCGATCGGGCACGCCGGTGGTGGCCGACACATACCCGAGCCTGCGGCGCACGCCGACCGGATCGGTCACGGCGTCGCAGCCCCCCACCCGGGCGCTACCTGCCGTGGGGCGCAGGAGCGTGGCCAGCACGCGGAGGGTGGTGGTCTTGCCGGCACCGTTGGCGCCGAGGAGGCCCACCATCTCGCCGGGCTGCACCGCGAACGACACCCCGTCCACCGCGCGCACGGTGCCCCCGTCGCCGCCGCGGTAGTGCTTGACCAGATCCCGGACCTCGATCATGTCAGCCCTCCTCGCTCGGAGGGAACTGCCGGCGGTCGAGGATGATGATCGCCAGGGTGAGCAGCACGGTCGCCAGCACCACCACCGCGGCGCACTGCACCCACACCGGCTGCGGATCGACGATGAGGCGGAGCTGCGCGGGGATCCGTTGCCGCCAGTCCATCCAGTGCACCAGCAGGCTGCGGAGACGGAGGCTGACCGTCGCCTGGTTGACCACCGCCGGCAGGAAGCCGGCGAGGTATTCCACCACGACCGCCACCCCCACGCTCGCCACCAACGCCCGCCGAGGCAGCACCACCGCCGGCAAGGCGAAGAGTGCCGCGCGGCCGACGCACGACACGATCACCAGCCCGCCGAACACGGCAATCAGCCCCCCGGGCTCGGTCATCCCGCCGGCAACCACGCCCAACAGCAGCGCCCCCAGCCCCACCGCGGTCGTCCAGATGACCGATGCCAGGAAGGTGCCCAGCACCAGGGCGCGACGGCCTCCCGGGCGGGTGGCGACGTGGACCCAGGTGCCCCGCTCCAACTCGTCGGCGACCGCCGGGCACATCGTCACCAAGAGCCCGAGCATGCACACCGCCTCGGGCACCAGGGCATAAAGGAGCACGGCACCGAAGTTCCGCTCCAGCGGACCGGTGGTGGCACGGCGCACGGCGAAGAGCACGACGGCCGGGAACAGCATCCCGAGGGCTGCCAGGCCGACTCGAGCCGGGGTCAAGAGCCGCGCCAACTGGAAGCCCGCAACCGCCCAGGTGGAGGCGAGCGTGCCGCGCAGGGCGTTCATGGAGCGATCCCCCGGTGGAGGCGCACGAGTCGGGCGAACAGTCCCTCCAGCGACCGGTCGGCGGGCATCACGGCATCGACGACGAGGCCATCCGCGACGGCGGCGGCCACGAGGTCGGCGATCGACTCCGGTGACCGCGTGGAGACCACCACCTCGCACTCCCCCTCCACACGGAGGCTGGAGCAGGAAGCGGCGCCCACGAAGCGCCGGGCGAGGCGGCGGGGATCGTCGCAGCGGACGCGGATCTCCTTGGGCATGTCGTCGATCAGGCCCCGGATCTCCTCGGCCGACCCACTGGCCACCAGCCGCCCGCCGAGGATCACCGCCAAGCCGGCGTTGAGGGCCTCGACCTCGTGGAGCAGGTGGCTGGCCACGAGCAACGACCGGCTCTGGGCCCAGGTGCGCACCAGCCCCACGAGGTCGTGGCGCGCCACCGGGTCGAGCCCGTCGAACGGCTCGTCGAGCACCAGGAGGTCGGGTTCGTGGGCGATCGCGCCGGCGAGCTTCGCCCGTTGGCGCATCCCCTTGGAGAGCGTACCCAGCGGGCGCCGGGCCGCCTCGCCCAGCCCCACCTGCTCGAGCGTCCGCGCCGCCCGCTCGGCGGCATCGGCGGCGGTGAAGCCGGAGAGGCGTACGAGGTAGCGCACCCATTGCAGCGGGCTCGCCCGCCGTTCGGTGATGTCGGAGGCGGGGCAGAATCCGAGCCGCCGCAGGACACGGTCGTTGCCGAACGGTGGCTTACCGAACACTTCGACGCGCCCCACCGACGGGCGCAGCTGCCCGGTCACCAGCCCGATGAACGTCGTCTTGCCGGCGCCGTTGGGCCCGAGGAGCCCGTGGGCACCGGGGCCGAGGGCAACCGTCACGTCGTTGACGCCGATCACCGTGCCGTAGAGTTTCGTGACGCGGGTGAAGGTGAGCATCGCGGCGGTGATCCGTTCAGTTGCGCGCCGGGGCGCCCACCCGGTTGAGGAGCACCAGCGACGACACGGCACAGATCGTCGCCAGCGACACCAGTGGGGGGATGATCGCCTCCGGCCGTCGTTCGAAGCCGAACACCGCCGCCTGCATCACCCCCAGGGCATGGTACGGCGACACCCAGCTCCAACGGTCGATCTCCTGGTCGAGGCCGGCCGCGCGCCGCAGCCACCGGAAACCACTGGGGGGCGGCCGGCGCCGCGGTGGAGGCCGGTTGAAGGCCTCGTCGCCGAACATCGCGCCGTCGGGAAAGCCGATGGCCGGAGGTCGGTCCGCCACCTCGGCCGCCAACAGATCGGCGGTGGTGAGGGCCCCGTGGGCGATCCAGCACGCCACCCACGTGGCAAACCACGCGAAGCTGGCGATCCGGCTCTCCATCGTCAGCGAGGAATAGGCCAGCGCCATCAGCACCGTGGGGAGGGCGAGGGTGAGGCTCGAGGCGATGATCCGCAGGGGCAGGTCCCACGTCGAAAGCACGACGTCGAGCCGGGGGCTGACGAGGACCCCCATGATCCACAGGGCCAGGGCCGGCAGCATGGTGATCGCCGCCACGAGCGCCGCCAGGACGAGGAGCTTGCCGCGGATGTAATCCCATTCGTGGATCGGCCGTGTGAAGTACACGAGCCAGGCCTTGGCGCGGAGGTCGCGGGAGATGAGCGCCGGGGCAATCAGCCCCACGACGATCGCCAGGAGCACCGCTTGCGGCGCCCGCATGAAGGCCAGGAGGAGACGCGACCAGACCGTGCGCCGCAGTTCCTCGACCGACTGCCCGCCGGCCCACGTGCGACCGGCCAGGGTATCGGTCAGGACCGCCCCCAGCGAGCCGATACTGTCGATGGCCTGGTCGATGCGGAGCCGCGGCCGGGCTGCCCCGAGGAGACCGTCCTCCACCGCTTGTTCGAAGGCGAAGAAGGCCAGCGCGAACACCAGGCACGGTGTCCAGGCGAAGAACACCGCGCGGCGGAGCCAGAGGCTCGTCCACGCCAAGCGGATGCCGGTCAGGGCGATCACCGCGACGGCCGCACCCCGCCCGAGGCGGTGGCCGGTCCAGGCGCGGTAGCCGACGTCATGGAGCGGCATGTTCGGCCTCCTGGAGGGCTTCCACGAACACCTCCTCGAGCGGCCGCCGGGCAGGTTCGAAGACGCGGATCCGCGCGCCCGTCTCGCGGGCCACCGGCCAGACCAGTGCCAGGCGTTCGGGCTCCGTGGCGTCGACCAGGAGCATCCAGCCGGAGTCGTCGAGGACTTTGCGGGCGGGCAGGCCCCGGGCCCCGAGCGTGGCCTGCAGGGCGTCGAGGTCGCCATCCGCCTCGACGCGCTGTTCCGGCCGGGCGGTGCGGGTGAGGTCGGCGATCGAACCGCGGAGCCGGACGCTGCCCCGGGCGAGGAGCACCAGATCGTCGCACACCGCCGCCACGTCGGGGAGGACGTGCGTCGAGATGATCACCGTCTTGCCATGCCGCCGGGCCAGCGTGGTGAGGCGGCCGAGCATCGCCTGGCGCTCGATCGGGTCGAGACCGTTGGTGGGTTCGTCGAGGATCACCATGTCGGGGTCGTGGACGATGGCGGCGGCGAACGCCACCTTCTGCCGCACCCCTACCGAGAGGGTCTCCACCGGCCGGTACCGTTCCTGTCCGGCATCGCACCAGTCGAGCACCTCGTGGGCGCGGCGCAGGGCCTCGGTGCCGGGGAGGCCGGAGAGCCGGGCGGCGTAGCGGACCATCTCCACCCCCGACAGTCCCGGGATCGAACACTCGTCCTCGGGCACCACTCCCATGCGCTGCCGCACGGCATAGGGCTCGCGGTAGGGATCGAGCCCGAACACGCGCACGCTGCCGGCGGTCAACCGCACCAGCCCGAGGATCGACCGGATGAGCGTGCTCTTGCCGGCACCGTTGGGCCCCACCAGGCCGGTGATTCCCGGACGGACCTCGAGCGACACGTCGTCGAGCACCTGGCGACGACCGTACCGCTTCACCAACCCCTGCACGACCAGGGGCGCTCCGCGGGGCGGCGTCTCACCGGCAGCCGGATGGCGCATGGCAGCCGGTCACTCCTCCATCACTTCCGCTTCCTTGGTCTTCCCCAGATCCCCCACCCGCGCCTCGAAGCGCTTGGTGAGCTCCTGCACCTCGTCCTTGGCGCCTTTGCAGTCGTCCTCGGTGAGGGTGCCGTCGGTCTGCTCGCCGTCGGCGGCCTTGTTGGCATCGCGGCGCACGTTGCGGATCGCCACCCGGGCCTCCTCGGCCAGTTCCTTGATCCGGGCGGTCATCTTCCGGCGCACGTCGGTCGACAACGGCGGCACGACGATGCGGATCACGCGGCCGTCGCTCTGCGGGTTGAATCCCAGTTCACTGGCCCGCAGCGCCTTCTCGATGTCCTTGATCGTGCCCGGGTCGAAGGGGCGGACGACGATCTGGTTGGGTTCCGGGGCCCCGACGCTGGCCAGGGCCTTGATCGGCGTGGGGGAGCCATAGACCTCGACGCGCAGCGAGTCGACGAGACCGGGATTGGCGCGCCCGGTGCGGATCCCGGTGAGGGCCTGGCGGAACACGTCGACCGCCTTCTCCATCCGCTCCTCGGCATCCAGCAGGATGTCATCGACCGGCATGCCGCCACCCCCGTTTGTGCCCAGGTCCTCCGTAGAGGCACAATTCTCGCACCCGGCACGAACCCGACGCAAGCGACGGGGGAGGGGTGGCGGGTTCATGCCCATCATCGAGCGGAGGATCGCGATGTGGATGGCGCTGGTGGTGTGCGTGGCGCTGGTGGGCCATGGCGTGGCGGTGGCGGCCGATCCGCCACCCAACGTGGTGATCGTGCTGGCCGACGACCTCGGCTACGGCGACCTGGGGTGCTACGGCCACCCGTCGATCCGCACCCCGCACCTCGACCGGATGGCGGCCGAGGGGATGCGCTTCACCGACTTCTATTCGGCGGGCGAAGTCTGCACCCCCAGCCGCGCCGCCCTCCTCACCGGCCGCTATGCCATCCGCAGCGGCATGTGCCACGACCGGTTCCGCGTCCTGCGCACGAAGTCCACCGGTCACCTCCCCGACGACGAGGTGACGCTCGCCGAGTTGCTCCGTGGCCGGGGCTATGCCACCGCCTGCTTCGGCAAGTGGCACCTGGGCAACTTCGCCGTCAACCCGGCCGGGGCGCCCGGCCGCCACGGCTTCGAGGTGTTCGCGGGTCTGCCCCATTCCAACGACATGGACCCCACCGGCCAGATCCCACGCGGCGCCTCGGGGAGTGCTGATCCCGAGGCCGCCTGGTGGAATGCCGGGTGGTACCGGGGCACCGCGGAGGGCACGGAGTTGGTCGAACGGCCCCTCGACCAGACGACCCTCACGCGCCGCGCCGTGGACGGCGCCGTGGGGTTCATCGCGGAGCAGGGGCAGAAGCCGTTTTTCCTCTACGTTCCCCTGTCGTTTCCCCACGTGCCGCTGTTCGCCTCGGAGGCGTTCCGGGGCCGGAGCCCGCGCGGCCTCTACGGCGACGTCGTCGAGGAGCTCGACGCCGGCGTGGGGCGGATCCTCGACGCCCTCCGCCAGCGCGGGCTGGCGGAGCGCACGCTCGTCGTCTTTTCCAGCGACAACGGCCCCTGGCTGATCATGAACCAGCAGGGGGGATCGGCCGGATTGCTCCGCGAGGGCAAGGGGAGCACGTGGGAGGGGGGGATGCGCGTCCCGGCCATCGCCTGGTGGCCGGGGCGGATCGCCGCCGGGCAGGTGCACCGCGGCGTGGCCACGATGCTCGATCTGTTCCCCACGGTGGCGGCGCTGGCCGGCGCCGCGCTGCCGACCGACCGGCCGATCGACGGCGTCGACCTCGGCGGGGTGCTCTCCGGCGGTGCTGCCGCGCCCCGCGAAGCGTTTTTCTATTACCGCGGCCAGCAACTCTTCGCCGTGCGCGCGGGGCGCTGGAAGGCGCATTTCGCCACCCAGGGCGCCTATGGTGATCCCGCCCCGGTGCGGCACGACCCGCCGCAGCTCTACGATCTCGAAGCCGACGCGGGCGAACGGTTCGACGTCGCCGCCGAGCATCCGGCGGAGGTGGCCCGGATGGTGGCGCTGGCCCGGGCCCACGAGGCGTCGTTCGCGCCGCCGCCGTCGCAGCTGGTCTCCACCACCGACGATCCGGCGCCTCCGCCGGCGGTGAAGTCGGGGGAGGCGGCCACGATCCAACGCCGTCTGCCGCCGGCCGGGCCGCCGCTGGCGGAACTGGTGGCCAAGCTCGACGAGCCGGGGCGGGCGGCCTGGCAGGCGGTGCCCGGTCGGTTGGCGGGGCTCCGCACACGGCTGGCCGCGCTGCCGGTCGGCGACGACCAGGCCCGCGCCGAGGTGGAGGTGCTGCTCAAGGCGGTGGACTACGCCGTGGCCTGCGGCGAATGGTGGGAGCCGGGGCACTTCGCCCGGGCCGACTGGGCCCTCGGTGAGGCGGAGGCCCGGCTCACCGACCTGGCCGCCGGGCGCACCGTGTGGCGCACGAAGACGGGCCCCGTCGCGCTCGGCTTCCGGTCCCGCCTCGACGGGTCGCTGCAGCCCTACGGCATCATCGTGCCCGAGGGGCTCGATCCCACCCGGCCGGTGCCGGTGTGGATCTGGCTCCACGGCCGCGGCGAGCGCGACACCGACCTCCACTTCCTGTGGCAGAAGCAGCGGAAGAGCGGCGAGTTCTTCCCCACCGACGCCGTCGTCCTCATGCCCTTCGGCCGCTACTGCAACGGCTGGAAGGGACCGGGGACGACCGACGTGTTCGAGGCCCTCGACGCCCTGGCGGCGCTGCGGCCGATCGACCGCGACCGGATCGTGCTGGCGGGATTTTCCATGGGCGGGGCCGGAGCGTGGGGCATCGGGGCCCGGCGCACCGACCGCTTCTGTGCCGTCCACGGCGGTGCCGGCTTCGTCGACACGGCGCGGTTCATGGGGATGAGCGCCACCGACGTGCCCCCGTGGGAATCGCGCCTGTGGCTCCTCACCGACGTGCCACCGGTCGTGCGGAACCTGCTCAATCTCCCCGCGATCGCCTATTCCGGCGAGGTCGACCGGCAGCGGGCCGCCAGCGAGATCATGGTCGAAGCGCTCGCCGCCGAGGGGCGCGCCCTGCCGCACGTGATCGGCGCCGGCATGGCCCACAAGTACGACGAGCCCTCCAAGGCGGCGATCGCCACCTTCCTCGCCCCCGCGGTGGCCGCCGGCCGGCCGCGGAGCCCCGATCAGGTGCACTGGGCCGGGACCACGCTCGCCGACGGTGGCGCCTGGTGGGTCGAGCCGTTGGCCCTGGGGGAGCACTGTGCGCCGGCGCGGATCGACGCCGCTCGCGACCGCGCCGCGGGACGTGCGGATCTCGGCATCACCACCGCCAACGTCACGGCACTGCGCCTCGAGGAGATCACCGGCCCCTGCCGGATCGACATCGACGGCACGGCGCTTCTGGTCGAGCGGGCTGCCGACGGGCTGGTGCTCGCGCGCGCCGGCCTCGCGCCCGACGGCGCGTGGGGAATCGCTGCCGGGGAGGCGCTGCCGCCGCGCCGCAAGCGGCCCGGCCTCACCGGGCCGATCGACGATGCCTTCAACTCCCCGTTCATCGTCGTCGGGCCGACGGGCCCGGGGCTGAACCCGGCGGTGGATGCGTTCGTGGCCGCGGAGTTGGCCCACTTCAAGGCCCGCTGGCACGACCTCTTCCGCGGTGAGCTGCCGCTCGTGCCGGCGGCGGAGGTGACCGCGGAGATGCTGGCCACCAAGCACCTGGTGCTGTTTGGCGACCCGCGCTCCAACCCCCTCGTGGCCCGCGTCCTGCCGGGACTGGCGCTGGTGTGGGACGGGAAGGAGGTGGTCGTCGGTCCGGGCACGCCCGCGGCCAGGCGCTTTCCCGCCGCCGGGCACGTGCCGGTGCTGGTGCAGCCCAATCCCCTCGCCGCGCCGACGGCCGACGCGCCGGGCCGCTACGTCGTCCTCAACAGCGGGGTCACGTTCCGCGAGGAGGACGACAAGAGCAACGCCCTGCAGAACGCGCGCCTCCCCGACTGGGCGGTGATCGATCTGGCCACGCCGCCCGATGGCCTGATCCCGGGCCGGGTGGTGGCGGCCGATTTCTTCGACGAGCGCTGGAACGTCCGGCCGGGGCGCTGACAGGCTGTGGACACACAGCCTGCCGCACCTCAGGGATGAGGTGCCGGGAGCGTAGCTCCCGTGAAGTTTTCGACTGGACAAAGGCCACGGAGGGACTTGGTCCACGGGCGGCCAGGCTGTGGACACACAGCCTGCAGCACCTCAGGGATGAGGTGCCGGGAGC
>RFRL01000301.1 GCA_009924545.1 Planctomycetia bacterium
TAGCGGTGCCGGTGCCTCCGAGGCTGCGGGATCAGATCGGCAAGCCGGTCCAAGAACTCAAACGGCGCGAGTTCGATGACTCCGTTGGCCCCCGGCTGTGTGGATTTTCGTGAGCGGCCGGGGCCGACCCAGGTGGCGACCTTGTGCCGGGGCATCACGTAGCGGATGCGAGCGATGCGGCCGTCGGCGCCGCGGATCACCGAGAGTCGCTCGAGTGCGAAGGGCGGCCGGGCACAGTATCGCAGCAGATGCTCGAGCGACTGAAAGTAGCTCGGCACGTCGCGATCGAGGAGGGTGATCCGCACACTCGCGTCGATCGAAAACCCGCTGTTCTCCCAGGTCGGCGGCGGCATGGGCATCGAGGAACCCCTGCCGCTTGGGTCTTGCCCAGGCAACCTGACATCTCTCGGTCTGCGACCGACATCTTGAGCCTCCGACCCCGGCCGCACCCAATGTGTTTATTAGCCGCCAAGTGCCCAACTCGCAGCAACCTTCGCCGACGCCCGAGAATCGCCACTCAACGGGGAAGACAGGCATTCCGAAAACCGCATTTACGGCCCGGAAGGCGGCAGCACGCTGCTCACGAGTTGCACATCAGCCAGGAGACAGTTGCGGATGTGCAATTGACTGGGTTATCCTCAGGGAATGTCGGCAGAGGTGTGCGGGTCGCGTCCGGCCAAGGGTCCGGCTCGGCCCCCTAGAGTCAGGTGTGGTTAATGCAGGGCGGCGTACGGACAAATCAGCGTTTAACACTCAATCTGGAGACTTAGCCCATGCCACTTACTGTTTCGTTCGAGGTCTCCGGCGACCGGGGCGATGCGAATGTCAAAATGCCCGACGAATGCCCCGATTTCTCGTTGACGAAGTCTACGCGGCTTGACGGGGCCTTGGTCCAGTACTGTCTTGAGTTTGCGTCAGACGCGGCTATTGGCGTCGGGTCCGGAATCATCGCTAACTATATTTATGCGCGGTATATTGGACCCAACATGCAATCGAAAGTGGGCGGCACCATGCCCGGACTCGGGACACCTCCGCCCCAAGTGACAGTTGAGGGGGTCACGAGGGTCAGTGGCCCAGTCAGCACCTCCGACGACCTGGCGCAACTAATGAAAAAGGCTGAAGGCGGGGGTCACTCCGGAAATGGGTGACAATATGAACCTTGTCGAAGAAAGACAACTCAAGTTCATTCGAAAGCTTGACTCGACACCTGAGGTGTTTGCGTTCGATTTGCAAATGAACCGACTTCGCAATACTCGGGCAGGCTGGTGCGCGCGACACGAGGAAGAGTTCGGTCGCTACCGTAACTGGCCCCATTCGAGTGTCGAACCCATCGAATACCGCCCGCTGTTTGCTGAGGCGATCGAGGGAGTGACGCAAGCGCAGGCGCTCTCGGTCGACCGCCTGCCTTTGCCGGCATTTGAATTCATTTTAGGGTCTGATCCATCGAATAAGGTGCTGGCGGAAGTCGTTTCCGTACAAAAGAGCGTGCGGGCAAACATCTGCGTAACCAACGTTTTCGTCCATGTCGGCCTGATGACCCTCATCGACCGCCTGAGTCGTGTCTTTGCCCAGAGTTGCATCGCGACTGCAGATGATCCGATAGGCGACGGCTTCCGGTGGCCCAGGCCAACTTTTCCAAGCAACTTTGCACACGGATCTTGGCGTTATCTGATGCGGGAGATCTCGGCAAGCGTGGATGGACAAGACACCTTGCATAACTGTGAACAGAGATTCAATTGTTACTTTGATCTTGGGCATCTGAGCCAGGGACATGGGATCCATGGCGTCATTCAGCAGGCGATGATCAACTTTGTCGTGGGGCACGAGGTTGGTCATGCCAGCGTCGGCGATGTCGGGCACGGTTATGGGCTTTATGATCAGGCCAAGATCGTGGAGCCATCTGCCAAATTCACAAAGGAGCTGCAGGCCGATTTGTTCGGGTTGTGTGTGGTGTGGGATGGCCTAGGCTCAAAGAGGAGAGCCGAACGTTACAGCATTGACATGACAGCCTATGGCCCGGTGCTCTTCTTGGCGGCCCTGTTCAGCCTGAGGTACCACTTCTTAGAACATGAAAGCGGATTGGATTGGTACGAAAGGCTCTGCAGGCTCCTCAAGTACATCGTATGGAATTTGAAATCGGCGGTTTTTCCGCACGAGACAATCAATCAGATGTCTGCCGATTTGCCGGAGACTGCGGCGGTGACGGTAGCGAGCCTCGCCGGCGTTTCTAGCGATGATGACTGGTCGGAGCTTCGTGCCCACTATGGGGAGCTTTTTCGCGAAGCGATCGCAGGGGCGTGAAGCCTCGTTTCGGCAACCGTCGCAATCCGCCGCCACGCAAGCACCGGCAACGGTACCACGGGGTGTTTGCCCCGAACCACAGGCTCATGCGGGCGATTACTTCGCCGGCGATCGGAGATGTTTCCACACCCCTGATAGCAAGAAAAAAGCGGCCGAGGTGTTTTGCAATAACCTCGGCCGCGTCTTCGTACCCGCGCACGCTCTCACCCATCCCACGCCCAACACGACGCCCTATAGCCGCAGCCGGAGCAGGACATGATGGACGGTGCGGGATAGAAGTTCCCTGCCTGCACAGCCCTCCAGACCCGTTCCACGCTGACTATTGAATCTTGAAAAACCGACTCAAGGAATGATTGCGGGTTGCCGATGAATGGATCATGCCATTCACCGGACTACGAAAAGACGCGGAAACGCGACGGCTGAAAGCCATGGAGTTGTTGGACGCTGGGTATTCCCAGCGTCGAATCGCCGACGAGTTGGGCGTGACGCCCTCGGCGGTGTCAAGGTGGGCAAGACAGCGGCGCGAGGGTGGCGACGAGGCCTTGGCGGCGAAGCCGCACCCGGGACGTCCCAAGAAGCTCAACGAGCGCCAGATCGAGAATCTCGTGAAGCTGCTCCTCGAAGGGCCACGGAAGCACGGTTTCGCCACCGATCTCTGGACGCTGCCCCGGATCGCCGAACTGATCGAACGAAAGTTCGGCGTGACGTTCGATCCGTCGGGTGTGTGGCACGTGATGCAGCGACTGAACTGGTCGCCCCAGAAACCGGAGCGTCAGGCACGCGAGCAGGACGTCGAGGCCGTCGAACAGTGGCGGACGACGACCTGGAGCCGCATAAAAAAACGCCCGGCGTGAGCGTAGGACCATCGTTTTCCTGGACGAGTCGGCCTTCATGCTCCAGCCGACCGTCCGCCGCACGTGGGCGCCGCGCGGCCAGACGCCGATCCTCCGCAGCTACGACCGGAGGGATCGGATCACGGCGGTCTCGGCCGTGACGCTCTCTCCTCGACGCCGCCGTCTCGGCCTGCACTTCGACCTCCTCGACCACAACATGAAGGCCGAGGACTTCGAACTGTTCATCGTGCGGCTGCTCCGCAGGGTCCGGGGGCGGGTGACGATCGTCCTCGACAGGCTCGGTGCCCACCGCAGTGCGGCAACTCGGCTGCTCGCCCGCTACCCCAAGCGACTCCGCTTCGAGTGGCTGCCGCCCTACTCGCCGCAGCTCAACCCGACCGAACACGTATGGGGCTACACCAAGCATGGCCGACTCGCGGGGGATAGCCCGGCCAATGGCACTTCCGCCGCCGTTGCCCGACTGATGAGCGGCGCGTGAGCGGGTTGCTCCCGCCT
>RFRL01000302.1 GCA_009924545.1 Planctomycetia bacterium
CGCGGGCGGGCCGAGCGTGCCGCCGACCGCACCCCGCCGCAGCCTCTACACCACCGCCTTCCGCAACACGCGTGACGCCCTCGGCGAGGCCTTCGACGCCCCCGACGGCTACGCCAGCTGCGCGCGGCGCGATGCCACCACGACCGCCACGCAGGCCCTGTTCCTCCTCAACGGGGAATGGATGCTCGCCCGGGCCCGCGCCCTGGCCCTCGACATCGAGCACAATCCCGCTTCCTTCGGGAGCGACGACGCCGCCCGCGCGGTAGCGGCGATCCGGAGGGTGACCGGTCGCGTCCCCACCGCCGCGGCCCGGGCCGAGGCCATCGCCTTCCTCGACGCCCAGCGCCGCCGGCTCGACGCCGACGCCTCGACACAACTCGCCGGTTTCACCCGACGGATGCCGCAGCGCGACGGTCTGGCGGCCGTCTTCGATCCCGCGGCGGAGGCGGCGGTGCTGGCGCTGCCACCCGCGGCCGCCGGCGACGGGCCGGGCCTTCCGCCCGGCGACTTCACGATCGAGGCTGCGGTCCTCCTCGAGTCGGTGCCGCGCGACGCCACCGTCCGCACGATCGCCGCCCGCTGGAACGGCGACGGCCGCGAGCCCGGCTGGTCGCTCGGGGTGACCGGTGAGGCCAGTCGCTTCGCCCCGCGGTCGCTGGTCCTCCAGCTCGCCGATGGCAAGGGGGAAGCGGAAACGGTCGTCCCCGACATCCGCCTCGAGCTGCAGCGACCCTACACCGTCGCCGCCAGCGTCCGCCTCGCCGGCGACGTCCCCGGCGAGCTACTGGTGGTGGTGCAAGACCTTTCCGACAACGATGCCGCACCGATCGAGCGGCGTCTGCCGCTGGCCTGCCGGGGACCGGTGGCCAGCCGCCGGTCGTTCACGATCGGGGGCCGCGACAGTGGTGCCACCGGCGGTGCCAAGGCGGCGGTGTGGGCCGGGCTCATCGACGACGTGCGGCTGTCGGCGACGGCACTCCCGCGCCATCGCCTCCTCCCCGAGCCCGGCGGTGATGAGGTCGCCGGGCTGTGGACCTTCGAGGAGCGGCCGGGCTTCCTCGCCGATGCCTCGGGGCGCGGGAGCCTCGTGCGGCCCGGCGCCGCCGCCCCGCCAGTGGCCGATCTGCCGCGCTACGAGGCCCTCGTCGATCTGTGCCACGTGCTCCTCAACTCCAGCGATTTCCTCTATGTCGAATGACCCGTGGACTGCCCCCCTCGGCCGGCGCCACTGGCTGCGGACCGCCGGCTGCGGCTTCGGGGTGACGGCGCTGGCGGCGCTCGAGGCCGAGGCCGTCGGTGATCCGCTCGCCGCCCGGATCCCCCACCATCCGCCCCGGGCGCGGAGCGTGATCTTCCTGTTCATGGAAGGGGGGCCGAGCCACCTTGACCTGTTCGACCCCAAACCGCTGCTCCGCAAGCTGGCCGGGGAGAGGATCCCGGCGAGCTTCAAGCCGCCGATCACGGCGATGGGGGAGACGACGTCGCCGCTCCTGGCCGACAAGCGTGTCTGGAGGCGGCATGGCCGCTCGGGCGCGTGGGTCAGCGACTGGATGCCCCACGTCGCGGAGCACGTCGACGAGTTGGCGATCATCCGCTCCTGTGTCGCCGACGGCATCAACCATTCCGGCGGCGTGTGCCAGATGAACACCGGCGCCGTCCTCGGCGGCCGGCCGAGCCTCGGGGCGTGGAGCGTGTACGGCCTGGGCACGGAAAACGCCGATCTTCCCGCGTTCGTCGTCATGCAGGACACCGACGGGCAGGTGGTCAACGGCCCGCGCAACTGGGGGACCGGCTTCATGCCGGCGGTTTACCAGGGCACACGTGTGGGGGGTGCACCCCCGATCCCCAACCTCGTCCCGCCGCGCGGGCTCTTCGCCGCGCGGCAGGAAGCCAAGCTCGAATTGCTCGCCCGGGCCAACGCGCGCACCGCGGCCGCCCTTCCCGACCAGACCGATCTCGAGGCGCGGATCCGCAACTACGAGCTCGCCCACCGGATGCAGGCGGCCGCGCCGGAGGCCGTCGACCTCGCCACCGAGTCGGCTGCCACGCTGCGCCTCTACGGTCTCGACGACGACGTCACCGCCCCGTTCGGCCGCACCTGCCTCCTGGCCCGGCGCCTGGTGGAGCGCGGCGTGCGCTTCGTCCAGCTCTACCACGGTGCCGGCAGCAAGTGGGATGCCCACGCCAACATCGAGAAGAACCATGGAGAGCTGTGCCGGAAAGTGGATCGGCCGATCGCCGGGCTGCTCACCGACCTGCGGCAACGCGGGTTGCTCGACTCGACGCTCGTCATCTGGGGTGGGGAGTTCGGCCGCACCCCGATGAGCGAGAAGGGCAACGGTCGCGACCACAATCCCTCGGGATTCACGATGTGGATGGCGGGTGGCGGGGTTCCGGGGGGGATCACGATCGGCGCCACCGACGAACTGGGACTCCACGCCGTGGACGACCGGATGCACGTCCACGATCTCCACGCCACGATCCTGCGGATCCTCGGTCTCGACCACCGGCGGCTCGTGTGGATGGCGCAGGGACGGCCCGAGCGCCCCACGCTCAACGAGGGGGTGCCGCACCCGCGGCTCGCCGGCTGAAGGGCCTGCGGTGCGCCGCGTGGGGACGGTACGAGTCTCGCTTCGAAGGCCTCGGAGGACCGAGTCCTCACTCGCTCGAGCTCGCACCGATCCCCCCGCTCCGTCGCGCGGGGGCCTGCGGTGCGCTGCGGGGGGCCGAGCGGCACGGCGCTCATTCCGGAGCGGGCCAATACTCCGCCAGTTTCCGCCGCAGGAAGGCGGCGCTCCGTGCCAACTGGTCGAACCCGTCCACCCCGTCCTCGATGCTGACCCAACCGGCGAAGCCCCGGGCGCGCAATTCGGTGAAGATCGCGTCGTAGTCATTGAGGCCCTTGCCGATCTCCCCGTGGCGGAGCCGCCGCGCGTAGCCCTGGCTGCCCCCCTCCTCGCGGCGCAGGTCGTCGAGCGTGCCCTCGATCAGGAAACGGTCGCTGGCATGCATCGTCACCACGCGGTGGGAGACGCGACGGAGCAGTTCCAGCGGATCGTCACCGGCGAGGTAGGCGTTGGAGGGATCGAAGTTGACGCCGAAGCCGTCGTCCGGGAGGCGCTCCACGAGCCCACAGAACGCCTCCAACTTCTGGGCGAACTCGGGATAGTCCCAGAAGTCGTCCTTGTAGTGGTTTTCGAGGATCAGCGTGACCCCCCGGGACCGGGCATGGGGGAGGCAGGCGCGGATGCACTCCGCCGCGAGGTCGAGCCCCTCCGCCTCGGGGAGCTCCGGCCGCCGCTGGCCGGAGAGGACGCGGCAGAACGACGCGCCCAGCGCGTGGGCCGTGTCGATCCAGTGGAGTTGCCGCTCCACCTGGGCGCGGCGGAAAGCGGGATCGGGATGGGTGAAGTCGGGCGAGCAGCAGAACATCGGGATCGTCATGCCGTGGCGCTCGACCGCCGCGCGGAACTGCGGCCAACGCGACTCGTCGGCCATCTCCAGGAACCCGGCGTACCACTCCACCCCGTCGAGGTCGAGCGTGGCGGCGAGGTCGATCCAGTCGGCCAGGCGCATGCTCCCGTCGCGGCACAGGGCCTGCATGTAGGCCTTGGGGAAGGCGGCCAGGCGCGGCCGCGCGGCCG
>RFRL01000303.1 GCA_009924545.1 Planctomycetia bacterium
GCACCGTCGACCCAGCGCGCTCCTCGAGCACGCTGAGCGCCTCCCAGCGGTCCTCGGGGCCGGCATCGGGGCGGTCCACCAGGGCCGTGGCCGCGCGGTCGGCCGCCGTCTCGAATCCGGCGTCGACGGCGGTGAGGAACAGCACCCGGAGGTCGTCGAGCGGCAGCGTGTCGAGTCGCAGCCGATGCCAGCGGAGAGGCGGCACCGTGGCGAACGAGCCGTCCGCATCGACCGGTCCGGGCGTAGGCAGACCGAGTGCCGCCCGCACCTGCGCCCACGCGGTCGCCGCGTCGGGGCGCCGCGCGGTCGCCTCCCCTTCGCCGATCAGCGCCGCCACCCTCCGGCGGCCGTCGGCATCGGCGAGCGCCTCGCGCGGCGTACGGCCGAGCAGTTCTGGAAGTGCGGTGTCTGGCCACAGCGCGACGAATCGCCGCCAAGCGGTGTCCCGCTGCTCGGCAACGAGGGTCTCGAATACCGTCGGGGCACCGGCCGGAGTGGCTGTGGGCACCGTGGTCGGTGGGGCCAGCCGGTATTGCGACGCGACGAGCCAGTTGGTCGGACTGACCGCGGGCAGCGGTTGCCCGCCCGGCACCGTAGGAGTGAACGGGCAGTTCAGCAGGGCGGTGACCACACCACCGGCTTCCACCAGGTCGGGAGCGAAACCCTGGAGGACCGCTTCCGCCTCGCGGTCGGTCTGCCGGCCGAAGAGGAGGAGCGTGGCGAGGAGGCGCGAGGGTGTGCCGGCACCCGCAGTGGCGTCGAACACGCGCCACACCGACCGCGGCGGAACGGCACCACGCGAGACCCATTCCGACCGGTCGACGGCGGCCGGCTCACAGTGACCGTCGTGGCGAATGCGGTCCTCGAGCAGGTCCATGTCGGCCGCCGACTCCGGTGGCAGCGGAGCGGTCCACCGCTCCAGGCGCACCACCGGCGACCGTTCGGGGTTGGCTTCGGTCTCCAGGGCCATGGCCCGACCGGTGGCCTCGATGGCCGTGTCCTCGTCGGCCGCCGAGAGTCGCGCCACCTGGGCCCAGGCCTCGGCGGCCTCGAAGGGCCGGGCCAGGGCCTCGCAGAGGACGG
Source organism: Planctomycetia bacterium (assembly GCA_009924545.1). Classification (GTDB taxonomy): domain Bacteria; phylum Planctomycetota; class Planctomycetia; order Pirellulales; family UBA1268; genus F1-20-MAGs016. The sequence continues at coordinate 1,084 of RFRL01000303.1, forward strand.
CGATGTTGGTGAACACGCCGGGATCGGTGCCCGCCACGCCGCGCAGGCTGCGGAAGGTGGTGAGCGCCTTGGTGAGCCGCCATGCCTTGGCGGCTTTCACGGCGGAGTCGAACTCGAAGCGCCAGGGGGAGTCGGATGGCGTCTCGACCAGCGGCATCCGGGCGCGGAGCGCGGGCGGAACGCCCGACGAGCCCACCACCACCGCCAGCATGCGCCGGTCTTCGGCGCTGCCCAGTTGGGAATCCTCCATCCAGTCGACGATTCCCTGGGCGAAGCCCGGGTGGCCCGACTGCGCGGCCGCCTGCACGAGCGTGGCCGCGATCCGGATGAGGTCGGTGGGCACTTCCTTGCCGGCAGCCTCGCGGGCCCGGTCGAAGAGCGTGGCGGCCTCCTGGGTCGAGCCGCCGATGGCGGCGGCGATCGCCGCATAGCCCAGGGCCAGGGGGTTGTCGGGAAACGCCTCGAGATACGCACGGCTGGCCGTGGCCGCCCCGGCGAAATCCCGGCCCGCCAGATCGAGCCGCGCCCGCGCCGCCAGGAGGCAGGCCCGGCCGGGGTGGGCGGCGTCGAGGCTGCGGACCTGCTCACGGGCGGCGGCGAGTTGGTCCCCCTCCACGAGACGGTCGATCTGCTCCAACTCCGCCATCAGATCGCTGCAGCAGAACTTCAGCTTCTTGCCGGAACCGCCGGGACAGGCCGAGTAGGGGTCGAGGGGCACGCGGAATCCTCCTGGCGACGGCAGCCGGCGACCATGGCGGTCGGCGGAAGCCCCCGAATGTACCAAACGCCCTTCCTCCGATCCGCTCGGCTGCCGTCCCCATTTGCACCCGCCGGCGGGACGGCGCCATACTCCCCCGAGAGTCCTGAACGGACCACCGTGGACGGCGGACCGCGGCGGCCGGTTGGTGCCGGGCGCCGCCGTACGGGGCCGGACCGGACCTTCCGGCCAGCGGACGGCGGACCTTTCCCTGATCCGCCCATGCGTCAGCCCCGCATCATCATCATCGATCCGTTGGGGACGGCCGCGCCCCCCGGGACCACAGGGGAGTGGCCCGCGAGCGCCGCTGGGACCCCGGCTCTCGACACCGACACCGGTGGGCCTGCGAACGGCATCGGTGCCGTGGCCACCCGGCGCTTGCCCTACGCCCGGCTCGTGGCCCGCCTCCAGCCGCTGGAGCTGCGCATCGAGTCGAGCGCGTCGGGGGCGCTGGCCACGCTCGCGCGCGACTCATGGGATTTGGGCGTCATCGCCGCCCGCCACGGAGCAGCTGCCGAAGCACTCCTCGCCGCCGTGCGCTCCGCCGATCCCCAACTCCCGGTCGTGGTCATCGATGCCCACCCCAGCGTCGACACCGCGCGGAGATGTCTCCGGGCCGGTGCCGGTGACTATCTCGACATGGCAGGGGTCGAATCCGATCTCGAGAGTGCCCTGGTGCGCCTGCTCGACGCGGCGCGCCGCCAGGCGGACGAGGCGGTCCTGCGGCGGGCGGTGGAGCGACCGTATTCCTTCGAGGGCTTCCTCGGCGAGAGTCCACCGATGCAGCAGGTGTACTCGGTCATCGAGCGGATCGCGGCCAGCGCCGTGGACGTGCTCGTCACCGGGGAGACCGGTACCGGCAAGGAGCTCGTCGCCCGGGCGATCCACCGCCGTAGCCGTCGGGCGGCCGGGCCGTTCGTGCCGGTCGATTGCGGGGCGATTCCCGATGCCCTGTTGGAGAGCGAGTTGTTCGGCCACGAACGGGGCGCCTTCACCGGAGCCGACGCCAAGCGGATCGGCCTCGTGGAGTTTGCCGACGGCGGCACGCTGTTTCTCGACGAGATCGGCGAGTTACCGCTGCCGCTGCAGGCGAAACTCCTCCGCGTTCTCCAGGAACGCCGCGTGCGCCGCGTCGGTGCGCGCCAGGAAAACGCCGTCGTCGTCCGCGTCGTCGCCGCCACCTCGCGCTTCATCGACGCGATGGTCGAGCGCGGCGAATTCCGCCGCGACCTCTTCTACCGGATCAACGTCGTGCGGATCGATCTGCCCCCCCTGCGGCAGCGCGGTGACGACATCGGGCTCCTTGCCGAGGCCTTCGCCAACCGCGCGGCCCAGGAGATGGGCCGTGCCCCCCTCGGGCTCACCGCCGACGCGTACCAGGTGCTCCGGGGATATGCCTGGCCGGGCAACGTGCGGGAGCTGCAGAATGTCATCCGCCGGGCGGTGGCCATGGCGCGGGGACCGCGCGCCGGGGTCGAGGATCTCCCCGACGAGATCGTGGCCGCCGCTGGCCGGGGCCACGAAGCCGAGGGGGCGGCGGTGGGGTTCTTCGCCCAGCGGGCCGAGCACGTGGCCCGTTTCGAGCGGCAGTACCTCACCGACCTGCTCGCCCGGCATCTCGGCGACGTCACCGCCGCGGCCCGCGAGGCCAGGCTGCCGCGCGGCACGCTCTACCGCCTCATGAAGACCAACGGCATCGACGGCGCCACCTTCCGCCGTCCGCCCGCCGCGCCGTAGGGACGAACATCCGCCGCCGCGCCGCACGGCGCCGGCCGGCTCAACCGCCGGGCGCCCGGCGG
>RFRL01000304.1 GCA_009924545.1 Planctomycetia bacterium
AGGAGTACATGCTCCTCAACAACCTTTGGAACACGGGCCGGGCACCGTGGAAAATGTGGTGACACACTCTGAAATCCAAGACGTTCTCGATCGCCACATCCTCCGCGACTCGGCCGAGGTCATAGCCAACCTCGGCTCCCGTGTCGAGCGCTTCGCCGGCCGCACGGTCTTGCTCACCGGCGCGGCAGGGTTCCTGGGCTCACAGTTCGTCCACTTCTTCGCCGCCCTCAACGATAGCGGCCGCATCGCGCGGCCATGCCGACTGATGGCGCTTGACAATTATATCCGTGGCATCCCTCCGTGGCTTGCGGCGGCCTCCGCTCGCGACGATGTCGTTGTCGAGAAAGTCGACATTATCGCGACAAACTCCTTCCCATCCGCGGATTTCATCATCCACGCCGCCTCCGTCGCGTCGCCAACTTTTTACCGCAAATACCCCATCGAAACGATGGACGCCAACGTCACCGGCCTGAGAAATCTACTCGATCACTCGCTGCGACACCGCCCGCAGAGCTTGCTGTTCTTCTCGAGCAGTGAGATCTACGGTGATCCCTCGGCCGACTGTATTCCCACGGCAGAAGACTACCGCGGGTTTGTCAGTTGCACGGGTCCTCGGGCCTGTTACGACGAATCGAAAAGATATGGGGAGACCTTGTGCGTGAATTTTCACCGCGTTCACGGAATCCCGGTAAAAGTCGCGCGCCCGTTCAACAACTACGGACCTGGCTTGGCTCTTGAAGACAGGCGGGTACTCCCCGACTTCTTCCGGGACGTTCTTGCCGGGCGAAACATCGTCCTGCTCTCCGACGGCCATGCGACGCGCACGTTTTGTTACATATCGGATGCGATAACCGGTTATCTTTTGGTCTTGTTGTCTGATCATGACGGAGAGGCGTTCAATATCGGCACCGATCGACCGGAGATTTCCATGGAAGAGCTAGCCCGGCTCGTGATCGCCATCTCCGGTCGTGAGCTCCGAGTCGTCAAGCAAGTGAGTGACGATCCCGATTACCTGCGCGACAATCCCCAGCGCCGCTGTCCCGACCTCAACAAGGCGCGGCGGCTCCTGAACTACCTTCCGCGAGTCGGGCTTGACGAGGGGCTCGCGAGGATGTTTGCCTATTACAGCAGTGCCGCTGTACCAGGAGCCGAATTCCATGGCTGAAGACCTGTCGATCACCGTCGTTGGCACGGGATACGTCGGCCTCGTCAGCGGCACGTGCTTGGCAGCCAAGGGGCATTCCGTGCGCGTTCTCGATCTCCGCACCACTGTCGTCGAAAACATCAATCGGGGAATCCCGACGATCCATGAGCGTGGTCTCGCGGATCTCCTCTCCGCAGCGGTCAAGGCCGGTCGCCTTGAGGCCCGGGTCGCGACGAGCGACGCTATCGGCGACGCTGATGTCGTCCTACTGTGCGTTGGCACGCCGAGCAAGGACGGGGCGATCGACCTGGCACAGATCGATGCGGCGGCCCGGATGGTTGGCGGGTGGCTCGCCCATCGACATCGTTTTGCCGCCGTGGTCGTGAAGAGCACAGTTGTTCCCGGCACGACGGACACATTTGTTCGACAGCTTCTCGAGGAAGTTTCGGGAAAGCGGGTGACCGACCACTTCGGATTGGGTATGAATCCGGAGTTTCTGCGCGAAGGGGAGGCCGTCACCGATTTCATGCAGCCCGACCGGATTGTCATTGGCCACGAGGACGTGGGAACGCGGGCCTTGCTGGAGCGGGTTTACGCCCCGTGGAACTGCGAAAAGCTCGCTGTAAACACGCGGACCGCGGAAATGATCAAATACGCGAATAATTGCCTCTTGGCGCTTCAGATTTCAGCCGTGAACGAACTGGCGAACGTAGCCGCCGCCCTCGGCGGGATAGACTTTCTCGACGTTGTCAACGGCGTTGGATTGGACAAGCGTTGGAATCCCCGCGATCAAACCGGAACTCGCACCACGCCGGCGATCCTCTCGTATCTGATCCCCGGATGTGGCTTCGGCGGCAGCTGCTTTCCGAAGGATGTCGAGGCGATGCGCACGCTCGCCTGCCGTGTTGGGGTCGAACCGCGGGTTCTCCAAGCCGTCCTCGACGTGAACGCCGCCCAACCTATCGCCGTCCTGCGTCCGTTCTTTGAGGCGCTCGGTGGCGACTTGCGGGGCAAGACGATTCTTCTTCTCGGCCTCGCCTTCAAGCCCGAGACCGACGACGTACGCGAGTCAGCATCGCTTCGCATGGCGCGGCACCTGGAGGGCTGCGGTGCACGGGTCCTCGCCCACGACCCGGTTGCCGGCCCCCAAGCACTCGCGGCGCTCGGCGACGGGGTGATCGAACTCGTCTCTGACTGGGCTACCGCCGCTGAGGAAGCTGACGGAGTAATCATCGCCACCCGCTGGTCGGAGTACGCGGCGCTGGCGACAATGGACTCTGCCCTGAGTGGGAAACCAATCCTTGATGCGCGCCGTTTGCTTCCGGCAGGCGTCCTGTCGACAGCTACACATCTGACCGTCGGATACAGGTCCCTACCCCCCCTCCCAGCCCCCACGGAATCGCGATGACACACCTTACTACTGCTCCCCCGCGCACCAAGGAGGATATCGAAAAAGCGATCTTCGAACTCGTCGAAGAGCACTTCGCGGTGGCGCACCAACGCCGGCCCTTCATCCCCGGGAAGACCAAGGTCGCTTATGCCGGGCGGGTCTATGATGCCGAGGAAATGAAACACGGCGTTGAGAGCATTCTTCAATACTGGCTGACGGCCGGCCCGTTCGCGAAGAAGTTTGAAGAGACAATGAAAGGATTCTTTTCCGCCCAGGGTGCATTACTTGTCAACTCTGGGTCCTCGGCAAACCTGTTGATGATTGCCACGCTGTGCAGTCCGCAAATCAAGGGGCACCTCGTTCCTGGTGACGAGGTCATCACTCCAGCCGTGACTTTTCCGACAACCCTGACGCCGATCGTGCAGCACGGCCTCGTGCCGGTCTTCGTCGATTGCCAGCCCGGTGAATACGACATTGACGTTTCACAACTCGACGCCGCCGTTGGCCCTCGCACTCGCTGCATTTTCGTTCCCCACACCGTCGGTATTCCATGCAACATGGACGCCATCATGGATGTCGCCAAACGCCACGACTTGTGGGTTCTGGAAGACGGTTGCGACGCCTTGGGCGCCACCTGGAACGGCCGTCTCGTCGGTACCTTCGGCACGATGTCGTCGATCTCCTTCTACCCAGCTCATCACATGACGATGGGAGAAGGCGGCATGGTTGTGGTCAATGATGCCGGGATTCGCCGCACCTGCCTCTCAATCCGTGATTGGGGTCGCGACTGTTGGTGCGACCCCGGCGTGAACAACACCTGTGGAATGCGATTCGACTGGCAACTTGGTGACCTGCCCTACGGATACGATCACAAGTACATCTACTCCAACCTCGGGTACAACCTCAAAGTAAGTGAGATGCAGGCTGCCCTTGGCTGCGCACAATTCGACAAGCTAGCGTCGTTCATCGCGGCCCGTCGAGAAAATGCTCGCTTTTACCTAGATCGCTTCGAATCCCTGCAGGAGCACATCGTCCTTCCCAAGTGGCCGGCCCAAGCCGATCCCTCGTGGTTCGGCTTCCCGATCACCCTGCGGGAC
>RFRL01000305.1 GCA_009924545.1 Planctomycetia bacterium
GGGCACGACCCGCGTCACCACGCGCCACGCGGCCGGGTCGTCGCAGCGGTCGTCGGGGCGCTGGGCGAGCACCCCGCCGGCGATCGACCGCAACTCCAACCCGGCGGTGGGCTCCCACGGGTCATCGGCGGGCACCTCCACCAGGCGCACGGAGCTCTTCCAGCTGGGGACGGTGGTGAGTCGCTCGATGGCCCCGGGGGTGAATCCCGGGGCGGCGATCGCCTCGACGAACAGTCCCGGGCGGGTGAGGATCGCGGCCGTGTCGGGATCGAGTGGGCGGTTGACCGCGATGATCGATCCGTAGGCACTCACCGGATCGGCGGCCAGCGCCTGTTCGAGCGCCCCGGCGAGCGTGTCGGCCGTGGCCGCGCCGCAGGGGTTGGTGTGCTTGATGACGACGGCCATGGGTGTCGTCACCAGCCCGGCCAGGCGCGTCGCGGCATCGAGGTCGAGGAAGTTGTTGTAGGAGAGCTCCTTGCCGTGCAGCTGCCGGAGACCGGCCAGCCCCGCGTGGCTCCCCACCGGGGCGAAGAGGGTGGCGGCCTGGTGGGGATTCTCGCCGTAGCGCAGCGGCATTCGCCGCTCCAGTTCGAGCGTCAGCCGCGCTGGCAGGGGGGGCTCCTCGTCGGAGGGCGGCGCCGTCGGCGGCACGACAGCCGGCGTGACCAGCCCCGCGTGCCCCGCCATCCATGCGGCGATCAGGGCGTCGTACGCGGCGGTCTGCTCAAAGGCCCGTGCGGCCAGGAGCCGGCGCTGGGCGAGGGTCGTCCCACCGGAGGCGATCGCCCCGAGGAGATCATCGTACTGGTCGGGGTCGGTGACCACCGCGGTGAAGGCATGGTTCTTCGCCGCGGCGCGGACGAGGCTCGGTCCGCCGATGTCGATCAGTTCGATCGCCTCGTCGGGGCGGGCATCGGGCCGGCCGGCGACGCTGGCGAAGGGGTAGAGATTGACGATCACCAGGTCGAACCGACCGATGCCGTGCTCCGCCAGCGTGGCGACGTCGCCGTCGCGGTCGAAGCGGCCGAGGATGCCGGCGAAGATCCGCGGATGGAGGGTCTTCACGCGGCCGTCGAGGATCTCGGGAAACCCGGTGACGGCGGCCACGTCGGTGACCGCCAGCCCCTGTCCGGCAAGGGCCCGCGCGGTGCCCCCGGTGCTCACCACCTCGACGCCGGCGGCGGCCAACCCGCGGGCCAGCCGGTCGAGGCCGGTCTTGTCGAACACGCTGACCAGTGCTCGGCGGGCCGCAACCCGGTCAGGGGGAGCGGCGGCAGGGGCGGCAGTTGATGGTCGCATGGGATGCACGAATACGGCACCGCGGTCGGCGCTGCAAGCATTGACCCGGCCCACGGCGGGAAACGTCGGCCAGCGCCGCGTGGGGCGGGCGGAACTGCCACCCCGCGGGGCATCTCAGCCCCGGCTGGCGGGCAGCCGCACCTCCATGAGCGTGCCGGCCGCCGGCCCCCTGTCCTTGACGAGCACGCGGCCGCGGAGCCGGCTGACGATCGACTGCACGAGCGACAGTCCCAGCCCCGTCCCCGGCGTCGAGCGCTCCAGTTCGCTGCCCAAACGGACGAACCGCCGGAAGACGTTGCGCCGCTCCTGGCCGGGAATGCCGGGCCCGTTGTCGGCGACCCGCACCACGACGGTGCCGCCGGGGGCCGCCCCCGCCTCGATCGTCACGTCGGGATCGGGGAGCGAGTACTTCACCGCGTTGTCGATGAGATTGCGGAACAGGATCTCCAGATCGGCGGCCCGTCCGCGCACGGCCAGATCGCCCGGCAGCGGCTCCCCATCCGTCAACCCACCGATGCGGATCTGCCCGACCGCGACCCCGTACCGCTTGGCGACCGCATCGCGGGCCTGCGTCAACACCGGCTCGAGGGCGGTGGCGTTGCCACCGCGCGTACCCCGCCGCTGGAGCGTCTTGGCGGCGTCGAGGAGATGGTCGATGAGCGTGTCGAGCCGTTCCACGTCTTCGAGCATGAAGCGGTGGAAGTCGGCCTGCTGCTCGGCGGGCACCGTCCTCCGGGTGAGGGTCTGGAGGTAGAGCTTGAGCGAGGCCAACGGGCTCTTCAGTTCGTGGGTCACGCTGTCGATGAAGTTGCTCTGCCGCTGCGACAGCGCGATGGCCTTCACCGTGAGGAACGCGTACACGATCACCCCCACCAGCACCAGCACCAAGAGTGCCACCCCGACCCCGAGGATCGCCCAGTAGAACGCGGCATTCTTCGAACCGAGGGCGGCGGCGATGCTCACCAGCACCCAGCCGACGCCGAGCGCCAGGATCGAACCGACGAGCACCACGCCGAGGAGGATCGGCCAGCCGAGCGAGCGGCGCGGTTCCATCGCTGCGCGTTTCCGGGGACCGTGGGCCGCGGCACCGTGTGGCGCCGGGGGCGGGCTGTCGGAGCCCGCGCCCTGACTGTAGCCTGCGGCGATCCGCCGGCGGTGTCACGGCCCCCGCGATCAACCCGGCTGCCCGTCGGGGACGATTCCACCCCCGGCTCGAGTGGACGTTCTCCATGCCTGGCGACTCACCTCCGGCGACCGCGGCGGACCGTGTGGCAGGCTCCCCGCGGCGGGCGCCCCTGCGCCTCGCGGCCGGCAGCACCCGGGTGGATTTCTCCTGGGCCGGGGACAGGTGGCAGCACGTCGTCACGGTCCCCTTCGCGGGGCCCTGCAAGGAGCCCGACCGGACCGGGCCCGCCGATCAGCCGCAGCGGCACACCCTGTGGCACTCGGTGGAGGACTCGATCACTCACCCTGTCGACCCGCGCCGGCCCGCGTCGCCCGCGATCACCGACCTGTCCACCCTGGGGCCGGCGGCGGCACCGACGGCTATTCTCGGGGTCGGTCATGCGGGCTTGGGACACTGTTCCCTGGCGGTGACCATCGATGCCGATGATCCCGCCGCCGTGCGGTTCCACGTCGCCTGTCGCCTCACCGCGGCCTGGCCTGGCCTGGGCTCGACCTACCTGCGCGACGAGCGATGGAGCGTGGTGGCGGCCGGTGCTGACGAACCGCGCCCATCCAGGTCGCCCCACACGGTGGTCTGGACCTACCGCATCGGCCCCGCTGGCTTGGTGGTGGTGGAGGGGGCCACGCTCCACTCCGGTGCCGGCCCCCTATCGGGCGAAGGCCGTGGAGGCGCCGCCGGGATCAGCCCCGTCACGGCTTGACCGGCGAGCCGGCTGACCGATCCCGGGCCCGGCTTGCAGTCGGGGGTGCGATCGGGCAGATTCATGGGGTTTTCCCGCCTCCCACCCGGTTCCCGGATCCCGCCATGTTCGCCCGGATTGAGCGGCTGAAGTCGGAATGGACCGATCGCTACGTGGTCGTCGATGGCGCGGTGCCTGAACTGGCCCGCTTCGCCGCGGCGACGGGCCAGGTGAAAACCGTCAACATGAATGGCCGTTGTCTGGTGGAGTTCGACCAGTTCAACAACATCGGCTGGTACGACATCGATCCGTCCTGCCTGAAGGTGGTGCCGAAGCCAGAGCCGAAGCCCGCCGCGGCCGATTCCTCGGCTCCCCCGGCGGCAGCCAAGGCCCCCGGTGGGCGCCCCTCGACTGCCGACATCCTTGCTGCCGCCCGCGCCAAAGGATCCGCCGGA
>RFRL01000306.1 GCA_009924545.1 Planctomycetia bacterium
AGCCCGACGATGAGGAACATGATCCAGCCCGCCTGCGAGTGGAACCCGTCGACGGCGATCTGCGGATCGATCCAGATGCCGACGAGGATCAGGGCCGCGATGCGCACGGCATTGGAGAGGAAGATCAGACCGATCCCCAGCGGAAAGAGGAGCAGCGTCTGGGGGAAGCGGTGCAGCCGGCGGAACCACCACAGGTAGCCCGCGAAGAGCACCGTGATCAGGGTGATCCCCTGGTAGCCACTGCAGCCGGCACCGATGAAGACCTGAAACTTCTCGGTGCCGATTTCCAGGGGTGTGGGCCTGACCACGGGACCCCCGGCGAACGGGGTGATGAGTCGTTCGACCAGCCACACCGTGGAATTCCCGGTCAGGTACCAGAACGTCTCGGCGACGGTTTCGCCGAGCTGGATGCTCCCGATCACCAAGGCCGCGGCCAGCGCGGCCCCGCCGGCCGCCCGTTCGGCGCCGATCCCGGCGGGAAGCCACGGGACGAGCGCCGCCAGCCAGGCCACCACGAGCGTGCCCGCCACCAACCGCGCGGCGTCGGGACCGCCGAATGCCTGTGGCACCCCCTCCTTCATCGCCAGGAGGAAGCCGAACAGTGCCAGGAACGCAACGCCCTCCACCAGCAACCGCGGCGCGGACAGGGCGAGGTCGCGATACGCCTCCAGGTGACCCCGCGCGTGGACGAACAACACGATCGCGGCCGCCACCACCGCCAGCAGGACGTCCTTGCGGAGCCAACGCCCGTCGCCGAAGCCGACGGGGATCGACAGCAACTCCTCCCCCACGAGGCGGTCGAGGAGGAGCACTTGGAGGGCCAGGAACCCGACGCTCACCAGGACCGCCCGCCACGGGGTGGCGGTCGTGGCAGCGGCGGCGGCGACCGGTGGCGTGGGGAGCATGGAAGGCGCGGCAGGCGGGTGCTGAGGGTTCCGTTGTCGCCGGGACGGCGTTCCGAATCAACCGCCGCGCCGCGCCGCAGCGCCGCGCCGCAGCGCCGCACTGCCTGCCGTCACCGCAGCCGCTCGTAGAGCGCCTCGTGGCCGGCCGCCATCGCTGCCGGCGTGTGGTGCGCACGGGCGAAGGCGTGGGCGGCGGCGCCCAGCCGCGCTGCCAGCGCCGGGTCGTCGGCGAGCAGGAGGAGCATGGCATGGAGGTCGCGCGCGTCGCCCGGGGCGTGGAGCAGGCCGCGGGCGGCCGCCAGGTCGGTGCCGAGATACTCGGGGAATGCACCGTGGCGCGGGGCGACCACCGGCAGGCCGGCGGTGAACGCCTCGAGCACCGGGATCCCCTTCGCTTCCGCATGGACCGTCGGCATCGCGAACAGGTCGACCTCCTCCAGCAGCGCGAGCTTCCCCGGCCGATCGACCTGCCCACGCCATTCGAAGCGGTCGCCGATCCCCACCTCTGCGGCGAGGCGGCGGCAGCGGTCGAGGTAGGGCTGCTCCGCGTCGATCGTCGCCCCAGCGGCCACGAGACGCACGTCGTGGGTCGCCGTCAGGAGAGCGACGGCCCGGATGAGGACGTCGAGCCCCTTCTCAGGGCAGGCCCGAGCGAGATACCCGATCACGAACCCCGGGCGGCCGGCACGCCGCGCCGCGAGGTCGGGGGGCGCGGCGGGAAAGCCGGTCGGGTCGACGCCGTGTGGCACCTCGCTGATGCGCTCCCGCGGCACGGCGAGGTAGTCGGCCATGAAGTCGGCATAAAAGCCGTTGAGGGCCACGAAGGCGTCGACGTCGGCGGCGCGCTCCCGGAGCAAACGCCGGATGCGGTCGTAGTGCGGCGCGGGGATCTGCTCGATGAAGATGTCCTCGCCGGAAAGGCTGCACACCAGCGCCGCGCCGGTGGCCTGGCGGATCCGCCGGGCGAGGCCGAGGAGGAGGACGTTGGAAAGGTGGACGACGTCGGGCCGGCCACCGTGGACCCCGCCCGCCGCGAGGAACCGGGCGAGCTTCTCCACCTCCTTGCGCTGGTGGCCCACCTCCCCCTCCAGCGACGAGGCCGTGAGCCCCCCCAGGTCGGCTGCCTTGGTGCCACCCGTGCGGCCGGAGAGCCAGGCGAGGAGCCGGCGCGAGTCGAGGAACCGGTCGAGGAAGGCGGGGGTGTGGCGGAAGAGGGGCACGTGCTCCTGGAGCCAGACGTTCACCCCACCCATCACCACCGTCGCCTCGGCGACGTTCTCCTCGTCGGTGGTGGTGGGGACGTAGGCGGGGAGGAGGATCGCGTCGCGGCCGCGGCCGCGCAGGGCGCGCACGAGGGCGTTGTCGTGGAGGCAGGAGCCGCAGATCCGCCCCCCGGCGCCGGCGGTGATGTGGACGATGCGCATGCCGGCTCCCCCGTCAGGCCCGGCCGTCGAGGTGCACCAGCACCACGGCCAGATCGGCCGGCGTGATCCCGCTCACCCGCCCCGCTTGCTCGAGCGTCTGCGGACGGACGCGCTCCAGTTGCTCGCGCGCCTCGGCGCGCAGGTGGCGCACGGCGGCGTAGTCGAGGCCGGTGGGGATCGGCCGGTCGCCGAAACGCCGGCGCCGCTCCACCTGGGCGCGCTCCAGGGCCACGTAGCCGGCGTAGCGGATGTCGGTGACCACCTGCGTGGCGATCGCCGCGGGCACGGCGGCCAGGGCGGGAAGTGCCGCGACGCAGTCGCCCCAGCCCGTCTCGGGGCGCTTGAGGAGGTCGGCCAGCGTCACGCCGCCGAAGCGGTGGGTGGAGAGCATGGCCGTGACGGCGGCCAGCGCCGCCAGCTTCCCCTCCAGCCGCGCCGCCCGCTCGGGGGCGACCAATCCCAGCTCGATCCCCAGGGGCGAAAGCCGCCGGTCGGCATTGTCGTGGCGCAGGGCGATGCGATGCTCGGCGCGGCTGGTGAACATCCGGTAGGGCTCGTCCACGCCACGCGTCACGAGGTCGTCGACGAGGACGCCGATGTAGGCCTCCTCGCGGCGCAGGGGGAGCGGCCCGCGCCCCGCCAGGCCGAGGGCGGCGTTGGCGCCGGCGACGAGCCCCTGCGCCGCCGCCTCCTCGTAGCCGGTGGTGCCGTTGATCTGGCCGGCGAGATACAGCCCTGCCACCGGCTTGCTCTCCAGGCTCGGCCGGAGCTGGTCGGGGGGGCAGTAGTCGTATTCCACGGCGTAGCCATAGCGCATGATCCGCGCCCGCTCGAGCCCCGGGACCAGCTTGATCAACTCGTCCTGCACGTCGCGCGGGAGGCTCGTGGAGATGCCGTTGACGTAGATCTCGCGCGTCTGCCGCCCCTCCGGCTCGAGGAACAACTGGTGGGCGTCGCGCTCGGCGAAGCGCACCACCTTGTCCTCGATACTCGGGCAGTAGCGCGGGCCGCGCGCGCCGATCTGGCCGGTGTACATCGGCGCCCGGTGGAGGTTGCGGCGGATGAGGTCGTGGATCGCCGGCGTGGTGCGCGTGATCCAGCAGGGGAGTTGGTCCTGGTCGAGCGTGTCGGTGAGGAACGAGAACGGCTGCGGCACGTCGTCGCCGGGCTGGATCTCCAGGCGGGAAAAGTCGATGCCCCCGGCGGCGAGGCGGCAGGGGGTGCCGGTCTTGAAACGCTCGA
>RFRL01000307.1 GCA_009924545.1 Planctomycetia bacterium
AGCTACGGCGGCTCGTCGGGTGGCGGTGGTTCGTACGGCTCGTACGGCTCGTACGGCGGCTACGGTCCCGCCGCGGTTTACACCTCCGGCTACTCGAGCTACCCGGCCGGTTCGGTGATCGGTGGTGAGCAGATCATCAGCGAGAGCCCGGCCTACGGCAGCGGCTCGGTCATCGAGAGCGTCCCCAACTCGTCGGCCCCGATCATCGACAGCTCGTCGGTGGAGCCGGCCGTGCCGGCCGACGGTGCCATGCTCGTGGTCCGCCTGCCTGCCGACGCCGAGGTGTTCGTCAACGGTGCCAAGACCGCGGCGACGGGCAGCCTGCGCCGCTACATGTCGCGTGGCCTGGCGGCGGGTCGGGAATACGACTTCGTCGTCAAGGTCGTCACCAAGCGTGACGGGGAGCCGCGGGAGGAGACGAAGGTCGCCGCGCTGGCCGCCGGTGGCCGTTCCAACCTCGACTTCACCGTCGCCACGGCCCGGACGGCGAAGAAGACCAGCCTCACGCTCCGCGTTCCGGCCGATGCCAAGGTGTGGCTGGCGGGCAACGTGACGGTGTCGCAGGGTGACGTGCGCGTGTTCGAGACCGACCAGCTCAAGGACGGTCAGGCGTGGCGGAACTACGAGATCCGCGTCGCCACCCTCGTCGGCGGTCGGGAGCAGGTGGCGTCGAAGACGATCGACCTGATCGGCGGCAGTACCGTCGAGTTGGAGATCGATCCGGCCCAGCGGACGGCGGCGGCCGAGGCCACCGCAGCCCTGCGCTGACTCACGGTTCCCGGTCGGTCGTGTCGATCCAAGCTCCCGCGCGGCCCCGTGCCGCGCGGGAGTTTTTTTGTCGGTCGTCCGCCGGTCTGGTTGTCCGGTTTCTGTGGCGCCGTTTCGTGAACTACAGTCGGGTTGGCCCCCGCGTCGATCCCCTCCGGAAACGAGTCACGATGTCCTCCGCGTCCGTCGAGTCCGCCGCCTGGAGCCGGCCTGCCCGCGTGGCGGCGTCGCTGGGGCTGTTGGTCTACCTGGCGGCCGTCATCGTGCCGCCGTTGGCCGGTCCACCGCCGGCGAGTGCCCTGGCGACGGCGTTGATCCAGCCGCTGCGTCCCATGGTGGGGGCCCTGGCGCTCGGCCATGGCTACCGCTTCTTCGCGCCCAACCCCGGGCCCGGCCATTCGCTCCGCTATCGCCTGACGCGGGCGGATGGCTCGACGGTGCTGGGGAACCTGCCCGATGCCGCTGCCGACAGGCCGCGGCTCCTCTACCACCGGCGCTTCATGGTGAGCGAAAAGATCGCCGCCCTCGTGCCGCTGCCCGACGCCCCGGCCGACGTCCGGCAGCAGGCCCGGGCTGACTGGCTTCCACTGGTGCAGGGAGTGGCAGGCCAACTGCTCGCCCGCCACGGCGGCGAACTCGTGGAGATCGACCTCGTGGAGCACCACTTGCCGGGCCCCGAGGAGTTTCTCCCCGGTGCGCCGCCGGCGGGTGGGGCAGGGGGAAACGTCGTCGTTCCCCTGGGCAGCTATGCCTGGCAGCAGCGGGCGGGGCGATGAAACGCAGCACTCAACCGCCGACCCCCGACGTGATCCGCGGCCCCTGGGGGCCGGTCGGGGCCGACCCCGCGACGGCCGCGCCGCCGGGATGGGCCGGCGAGTGGGTCGCGGCGTGGAACCGGTTCTGGTTCACACCGGCCGACCCGCTGCCCCTGGCAGTGGTGCGGATTGGCGCTGGATGCATCCTCGCGTGGTCGAACCTCGTATGGTTGGCGGACGCGGCCGCCTTCTTTGGCGACCAGGCCTGGGTGCCACCGGCCGATGTGTGGCGGGTCAACGATCAGCCATGGCAGTGGAGTTGGTACTTCGCCGCCGGTAGCCCGCTGGCCGTGTGGTTGCTGGCGCTGGTGGCGCTCGTGGCGGCCGTGTGCCTCGCGGTGGGCCTGGGCACGCCGCTGGCGGCGGTCGTGTCGGCGCTGGGCCTCATCAGCAGCGTCAACCGGGCGCCTCTCAACGTCTTCGGTTTGGACGACGCGCTGGGGATCCTCCTGGTGCCGTTGGCGGTGGGGCCGGCCGGGGCGGTGTGGTCGCTCGATGCCCGGTTGTGGCCGCGGGCGGTCGCGGCGCCGTCCGTGCGGGCCAACATCGCGCTGCGGCTGATCCAGGTCCATCTGTGCGTCGTCTACGGCTTCTCCGGCTGCGCCAAGCTCCTCGGGGCGAGTTGGTGGGAGGGGACCGCGCTATGGGGCGCGGTGGCCAACGGTCAGTACCGGACCCTCGACCTCACCTGGTTGGCCCGGCATCCGCTCCTCGTCAACGCCCTCACGCTGGGCACGGTGTTCTGGGAGGTTTTTTACCCAGCCCTCGTCTGGCCCCGGCTGACGCGGCGACTGGCCCTGGGGATGGCCGTGGCGGTGCATCTTGGCATCGGTCTGTCGATGGGGATGATGGAGTTCGCCCTGGCCATGATCACCGCCAACGTCGCCTTCGTGCCGGCGCGGGTGTTCCGCCGGCGGTCGGCCCGCCATGCCGCGACGGACCGCCCCCCCCAACGTGTGAGGAGTGTTTCGTGATCGACACCATCGCCGTCGTCGGTGCCACGGGTGCCGTGGGCCGGATCATCCTCCACCAGCTCGTCGAGCGGCGCTTCCCAGCGCGGTGCATCAAGCTCCTCGCCTCGGCCCGGTCGGCCGGCCGGACGCTCGACGTCGGCGGCACGAGCCTCCCGGTGGAGGAGCTCACGCCCGACTCGTTCCACGGTGTGCAGATCGCGATCGGTAGCACCCCCGACGAGGTGGCGGCCGAGTTCGTCCCCTGGGCCGTGGAGCGGGGCACGGTCGTCGTCGACGAGAGTGGCCAGTTCCGCATGCGGCCCGACGTCCCGCTGGTCATCCCGGAGGTGAACCCCGCGGCGCTGGAAGGGCATCGCGGGCTGATTTCCAGCCCCAACTGCTCCACCACGCAAATGGTGATGGTGATGAAGCCGCTCCACGACGCGGCCCGCGTGCGCCGCGTGGTGGTGAGCACCTATCAGGCCGTGAGCGGTGCCGGTCTGGCCGCCACCTCCGAGCTCCGCGGGGCCACCGCGGCATGGCTCGCGGGGGCGGCCGAGCAGCGCGACGTGTTCCCCCATCCGATCGCCGCCAACCTCATACCGCAGATCGGCTCCCCCAAGGCCGGCGGATCGACGAGCGAAGAACTGAAGATGGTGCACGAGACGCGGAAGATCCTCGGCGACGAATCGATCGGCGTCTGTGCCACGTGCGTGCGCGTGCCGGTGGGCAACTGCCACAGCGAGTCGATCCTCATCGAGACGGAGCGGAAGCTCTCGGCCGCCGAGGCGCGCCGCCTCCTCGCCGCGGCACCCGGGATCGTCGTGCGCGACGACCTCGAGGCGCGCGCGTATCCGCTGCCGCGGGAGTGTGACGGCCGCGACGAGGTGTTCGTGGGGCGGATCCGCGAAGATACGTCGAGCCCGTCGGGGATCGCGCTGTGGTGCGTGTCGGACAATCTCCGCAAGGGGGCCGCCACGAACGCCGTGCAGATCGCCGAGCTGCTGGCGGCGGGCCGGGGACGGAGGGCAGG
>RFRL01000308.1 GCA_009924545.1 Planctomycetia bacterium
CGCTCCCAGGGGGCCGGCCATGAGCCTGCTTGTCATCCTCCTCCCCAGCGCCCTCCTCCTCACGGTGGCCTACCGGGTGTACGGCGGGCTGCTCGGGCGGCTGTTCCGTCTCGACGGCGCGGCCACCACCCCCGCCGTCGCCCTCCGCGACGACGTCGACTACGAACCGATCGCGCCGAGCCTCCTCCTCGGCCAGCACTTCTCGGCGATCGCCGCCGCGGGGCCGATCGTGGGGCCGATCCTCGCCGGCGTGGCCTTCGGGTGGGCACCGGCCCTGGCCTGGATCCTCCTCGGCAGCATCTTCATCGGCGGCGTCCACGACTTCGCGGCGCTGGTGGCGAGCGTCCGCCACAAGGCCCGTTCGATCGCCGAGGTGGTGCGCGACCACATGAGCCGGCGCAGCTACGTGCTCTTCCTGTCGTTCGTGTGGATCGCGCTGGTCTACATCATCGTCGCCTTCACCGACATCACCGCGTCGAGCTTCGTCGGTCGGCAGGTGCTGGAGAGCGGCGAGACCGTCTCCGGCGGCGGCATCGCCTCGTCGAGCCTGATGTATCTCGTGCTCCCGATGGTGATGGGCGTCTGCCTGCGGCGGATGAAGATGCCGCTGTGGCTGGCCACGGCGCTCTTCCTGCCGCTGGTCGGCGTGGCGATCTGGGGCGGGCAGCGCGTGCCCTTCGACCTGGCCGCGGTGCTCGGCACGACCGACGCCAACGCCCAGAAGCTCTGGGGTGTGCTCCTCCTGGCCTACTGCCTCGTGGCGGCGATGGTGCCGATGTGGCTCCTCCTCCAGCCGCGCGGCCACCTCGGTGGCTGCTTCCTCTACGTGGCCCTCGCCGGGGCGGCGCTGGGACTCGTGCTCGGCGACCGGCTCGTGGCGGGCGACGCGGCGGTGCGCTATCCCGCCTTCACCCAGTGGACGACGAAGGCCGGCAGCGTGGTTCCGATGCTCTTCATCACGATCGCCTGCGGGGCCTGCTCCGGCTTCCACTCGCTGATCGCCTCGGGCACGACGAGCAAGCAACTCCGCCGTGAGACCGACGCCCGGCCGATCGGCTACGGCACGATGCTCCTCGAGGCGATGGTGGCGATCGTCAGCCTGGCCTGCGTGATGATCCTCCCCGCCGGCGACGCCCGCGCCGCCCAGCCGCCGAACTTCATCTACGCGCTGGGCATGGGGCGGTTCCTGGAGATCGTCGGCGTGCCGACGGCGCTGGGGGTGAGTTTCGCCCTCATGGCCTTCACCACCTTCGTCTACGACACGCTCGACGTCTGCACTCGCCTCGGCCGGTACATCATCCAGGAGTTGACCGGCCTCTCCGGTCGCGCGGGGGCCTGGCTCGGCACCGGGCTCACGGCGGGTGTGCCGCTGTTCTTCCTCCTCCGTCCCCAGCTCGACGCCGCCGGCAATCCCGTACCGGCCTGGAAGACCTTCTGGAGCCTGTTCGGCGCGAGTAACCAGCTCCTGGCGGCGCTCACGCTCCTGGGCATCACCGTCTGGCTGTGGCGCACGCGGCGCGAGGCGTGGGTGTGGCTGGTGACGGGGGTGCCGACGCTGTTCATGTATGTGATGAGCACCTGGGCCCTGGCGACGATGACGCTGCCGAAGTTCCGCGGTCCCGAAGGCCTTGTCGCTCCTGCCGACCCGGTCCCGTGGGCGGGCCTGGTGTTGCTCGTGCTCGCCGGCGTGATGCTCGTCGAGGCCGTGCTGGCGATCGCCGGCGACCGCGGCGGGCCGCGGCCATCGCTCGTGCGGGCCCCGGCGGGCGCGCCGGCATGACCCGCCGCCGCGGTGGGGCGGGTCATGCCGGCGACCGCCCCCGCGGCGCACCGCGGCCGGAAAAGATCTGCGCTGCCTGTGGCCGGCCCTTCCAGTGGCGCAAAAAGTGGGCCGCGTGCTGGGACCAGGTGCGCTACTGCAGCGACCGCTGCCGCGGGCGCGGAGCTGGGTAGGGGGAAGGCGGCGGGTGCATTGTGCAAAGAATGTACAGCTGTATACTTCTCGCGGGGCTGTGGAGGCTTCGCGATGGAACCGTCGGCTCGTGGCACTGGACCGAGGTCAGGAGTGGCCGCGCGTCGCGATGGGCCCGGTCAGGGGCCGCGTTTGCTCGATCGCGTCCACGATGCCGCGCGGGTACGGCATCTGGCGCGGAGCACGGAGCGCCTCTATCAGCCCGTGGACAAAGTCCCTCCGTGGCCGTTGTCCACACGAAAACCTCCGGTTTTCACGGGAGCTGCGCTCCCGGCACCTCATCCCTGAGGTGCGGCAGGCTGGTTGTCCACAGCC
Organism: Planctomycetia bacterium; assembly: GCA_009924545.1. GTDB lineage: Bacteria > Planctomycetota > Planctomycetia > Pirellulales > UBA1268 > F1-20-MAGs016. The sequence goes on from RFRL01000308.1 coordinate 2,288, forward strand.
TGCCACTCCCACTGGGTGCGACGGTTCATCCTGCACCACGGCAAGAGGCATCCGGTCTCGATGGGGGAACGGGAGGTGAATGCCTTCCTCACCGATCTGGCAGCGCGGGAACGTATCGGCCTCGACGCAGAACCAGGCGCTCGCGGCACTGCTGTTTCTCTACGACGCCGTGTTGGATCGGCCGCTCGACCGGATCGAGGGCGTGGTGCGTGCGCGGCGTCCGCGGCGGCTCCCGGTGGTGCTCAATCACGATGAAGTCGCGCGGGTGATGCAGCACTTCCAGGGGGAGCCGTGGATGGTGGCAATGCTCCTGTACGGCGCCGCCATGCGATTGATGGAGGCGCTGCGCCTCCGCGTCAAGGATGTCGATTTCAAGCGACGGGAGTTGCTCATCCGGGAGGCGAAGGGCAACAAGGACCGGATCACCGTCCTTCCGACGGCGCTTGTCGAACCGCTTTCCCGCCATCTGGCAGCGTGGCGGCTGCACCATGCCGAGGAGGATTCCCAGGGGAGGGGCCGCGTGCGGTTGCCGGAGGCCCTCGACCGGAAATACCCCGAAGCCGGGCGCGCCTGGGCCTGGCAGTGGGTCTTTCCGGCGGCTCGGTGTTACCGCGATCGCGAGACCGGTGGCATCTTCCGTCATCACATCCACGAATCGATGATCCAGCGAAGCATGCACGAAGCCGCGCGGGCGGCGGGGATCATGAAGCGAGCGAGTTGCCACACCCTCCGGCATTCGTTTGCGACGCATCTGCTCCTCGATGGCTACGACATCCGCACCGTCCAGGAGCTGCTCGGCCACAACGACGTGAAGACGACGATGATCTACACACACGTGCTCAACAGGGGCGGCCGGGGGGTACAGAGCCCGGCCGACCGACTCTGCGCGCCCGAGAGCGGGTCTGAGGCCGGGCCGGGGCAAGCGCGGTCGCCGACCCGGGCGGCGTCGTCGGCGAAAACACAAGCCCCACCGCCGGTTGGTAGCGGAGGGGCTGTGGGGAGGACGAGCGTGGATCGGAGCACGGAGGTCGAGGGGTAGGGGGGTCCGGAATCGTCGCCTGACGTGTCGCCAACCGGGCGACCCGTCGCCCCAAAGGGCAGTGCGATATACTGCACGACGCGCTGGTTAACGAGCCGCGGAGGTGACCGGAGCCTCGGCCCAACCCGAGGCGGGCAGGAGACTTGGAGCCGATTCGTTCCACACCCCGCGAGCGTCATATACGGCAGCCGCCGGGGCTTATACAGACCGTATAAATAC
>RFRL01000309.1 GCA_009924545.1 Planctomycetia bacterium
CACGCACCGCAGCCGGGCCGCCTGGGAATGGTCGATCGCGATGGATCGCACTGGAGGAGCCACCGATGGCTGACGAGCGCGTAGACATCTTCATGCCGCTCTACGTGCGGGACTACCTCACCTCCACCATCGGGTGGACCGCCGAGGAGCGCGGACACTACACCACCCTGCTCTTCCTCCAGTGGGACAGGTTCGGCTTGCCGGCCGATCTGGCCGGGCTGGAGCGGCTGTCGCCTGGCGTCGGTAACGTGTGGGCCCTCCTTGAGCCCAAGTTCCCCGTCGACACCGACGGCCAGCGCCGCAACCGCAGGCTGGAGGAGCACCGCGAGAAGGCGCTGGAGTTGCGCCGGCGTCGATCCGAGGCGGCCGAGCGGGCAAACAGGGCGAGGTGGGGCGGAAGTGAATCGGATCGCAAACGGATCGCAAACGGATCCGAATCGGATCGCAAACGGATCGCAAACGGATCCCATCCACCTTCACCTTCACCTTCACCTTCACCTTCATATGAAGAGAAGAAGAACACTTCGTGTTCTTCTCCACCGAGCGATCCGCCTCGGCGGCGGAAACGCTCGGCGGCGGCTCCGGCTGGCGGAATCATTTGGGATCCGGCCGGAGGCTGGCAGGGGATCACCGACGAGGACCGCCAAGCGTGGCGGCAGGCGTACCCAGCAGCCGACCTCGCGGTTGAGCTCGCCAAGGCCCAGCAGTGGCTGCTGGGGCACCCTGCCCAGGCTCGCCGGTCGAACTGGCGGCGGTTCGTCGCCAACTGGCTCACGCGGTGCCAGGACCGCGGCGGCACTCACCGGGAGCCGTTCGGTGCCACGGCCGCAGTCCGAATCCCGAGGCCCGAGTTTGGCGGCCGTCCTGGCGGCCGTCCGATGACCGACGACGAGGTGGCCAGGGCCCGGAAGACCGAAGCGCAGCAGCGCCGCTTCGCCGAGGAGCGCCGGCAGGCGGCCCAAGAGCGTGCTGCCGCTGGCCAGGCTGCCGCCACCGCGGCGCCGGTGCCACGCGTCGAGCTGCGTGGTGTGGACGACGACTTCGACAACGAGGCCGCGCGGATGGCGGCCATGGAAGCCCTGCGCAAGGAGGCCCCATGACGATGCAGTTCGACCGCGACACGCTCCACCGGGCCCTGTCCGTCGTCGGAAGAGCCGTTCCCGGCGAGCGGTCTCGGAAGCCGGTGCTCCGCAACGTGCTGCTCCAGGGCGGCGCGCTCACCGGCACCGACCTTGACCGGAGGATATCGGTCGATGTCGCCGTGCCGGATCACGAGACGCTGCTGTTGCCGCACGCTCGCCTGTCGGCGATCGTCCGCGAGGTGCCGCGCGGCACGCAGGTGGAGATCGCCGCTGGAACGAAGTGCGCGAAGATCCGCGCTGGCCGCGGATCGTGGACGATTTCGACGGAGGATCCGCAGGAGTTCCCCGCCGCCGAGGCTGGCGAAGCGACCGCCATGACGGTGCTGCCCGCCGCCGAGCTGCGAACGGCGATCGCCCGCACCGTTTTTGCTGCCGACACCGAGTCGGGCCGCTGGAGCCTCACGGGCGTGCTCCTTGAGGTCGCCGACAAGGCGGTCCACTTTGTGGCGACAGACGGTCGCATGCTGGCGTCGGTTGAGTGCGAAAGCGGAGTCGGCCACGGGCTGGCAATCGTCCCGGCCCACACCATGACGGCGATTGCGGCAGCGTGCGAGGGCGAGGTCGACGTGGTGTCGCTGTCGCGGACGCCGAGCAACATCGTCGTCGCGTTCGACCGCGTGCGGATCACCGGGCGGCTGTTGGAGGCAAAGTTCCCGAAGTGGCGCGATGCGTTTCCCGATTCCGGGGTGACATGCACGGCGATGCCAGATCCGCTCCTGCGCGCCGTGCGGCAGGCGGCGATCGTCACCGACGACGTGTCGAAGGGCGTGCGGTTCACGTTCGGCGATTCGTTGCGGTTGGCGTCTGCGTCGTCTGCCAGGGGCGTGGCGGCAGTGGAGTGCGAGTTGGCGACGACGTGCGATGAGGTGACCGTGGTGCTTGATCCTGGATTCGTGACCCAGGTCGTGTCGCGGCTTGACCCGGCGCAGCCTGTGCAGATCAAGGCCGCGAACGAGAGCACCGCGGTGGTGCTGCGTCAGGGGCGAACGGCGGCGGTGATTATGCCGATGGACCCGAAAGGAGTTGGCCTGTGAAGTGCTCCGAGCGAGGATGCGAAGAGGTTGGGCGCTGGGGCCCGGCGGATGGCGGCGAAGAGCGGCGGTGCGGCCTGCACCTCCCGACGAACGGCAAGCCGTTCGTGGTTCGCGAACCAAAAGCTCCCCCGCCACCAATACCAGCGGAGCCGCCGGCCGAGAGAACTCCGCGCCGACCGTCGGTGATCCCGGCCAACTGGCCGCGCGACATGCACGGCATGCTGGCGGGTCCGCAAATGCCGAAATGGGAGAACCTCGACATCAACCAACGGCACCGGGCTTTTTCCGAGTGGATCGGCCGCATCCCCGATCCTCCAGGCGGATGGCGAGGCCGGGACGCAATCGCGTACCACGCGATCTACTCCATGATCACGTTCTTCGCTCCGCTGACGAGCGACGACTGGATGGAGTGGAGACCGATCCAGGAGGCGGCGACGGCGTTGGTGCAGATGGTGGAGGCGATCGAGCGGGAGCAGTTGGCGCAACTGGCGGACGAGGTGGAGGTGGGGCTGTGACGCGAACGCTTGCAAACGTCGATCGCGTGAAGCAGCTGCTGGCTCAAGGGATGACGCAGCAGCAGGTGGCAGCCAGGACGGGGCTATCCAAGGCCGTGGTGTCGAAGATCGCCAACGGAAAGCATTGCAGCCAATAGGCGAAGGAGGTGACGCTGTGAGCGACGATCCAGAGCGGGAGCGGTTGGTCGAGGCGCTTGTGGCTGCGGCGGACAAACTTGAGGAAGCAAGGACGGAGTTTGAGAAAGCGCGTCGAGATTTGTGCCGGTACTTGGACGCACAACAGCCGCGCGGCGGCAAGGAGGTAAAACGTGGCTGATCACGATATGTTTTTCGATAGGCTCAAGCGGGACATCGCCGACAAAATCCAGCAGTTACTTCTCGAGACTGGACACCCCAAGCTTCCTGGCGGAGAGATCCAGTTCACGCTGGCAGTCCGTGGTGGTGATTCCAAGCATTGGTTGATGATCCAAATCAACGGGGCCGTGCCTATGCCGAGCGCGAATCCCCCGAAGCCTTGCCGGATGCAACCGCAAAAAGGAGAGTGAGCCCGCGGCGGTCGCGGGTGAAATCAACACGAGGAGGTGAGGGATGAGCGAGACAGACCAAGCTTCGACGCATCCGCCTAATGCCGATACGGAAGTGTGGCAAATAAGTCCGCATCTCGACTCAAGTTTTGATTACGCGATTATCGGCGATTACCGGGATGCGATTGCGTACGCAAAAGAAGTGGTCGAGTCTGTGTTCGACAAAATATCAATCGGTGAACAGGTGCAGATAACCATCAGGCTTACACGAGGAGGTGAAGGATGAGCGATGAGGCGCAACAGCGGTGTGCGGAATGGAAGGATT
>RFRL01000310.1 GCA_009924545.1 Planctomycetia bacterium
ACGTCGACCGCCGCGCCGTCGAGGTGGCCCCCTTTGACGAGCACGTGGGGCGGTCCGAGGGCGGCGATCGCCAGCGCGACTGGGGGCGGCATGGGCATCGGTTGTCTGAAACATGCTTGGGGAGTAGATTCGGCGTATGAAAGCAACTACCGTCAAGCTGGATGGAGAGCTGCTCGACCAGATCGAGAAGGCCAAGGCGCCGGGGCAGAGCGTGACGGCCTATGTACGCAGCGTGCTGCGCAAGAACCTCGAGCAGCAACGGCTCCGCGAGGCGTCGGTCGCGTATCGCGCCTTCGTCGAGGCCCACCCGGATGAGCGGGAGTGGCTTGGCGAGTGGGAACGGGCCGACCTGCCCACCGCGCCGTCCGACCAGCGGGATGCCCAATGAAGCGAGGCTCGATCTACTGGGTGAACCTCGGCGCCACCCGTCCGCCGGAATTCGGCAAGACCCGCCCCGGACTGGTCATCTCCAACTCCATCCAGAACGAGGTCCTCGACAGCGTCGTCGTCGTGCCGCTGTCGACTGCCCCAGGGGAGATCTGGCCGCTGCGGCTGCACGTTCCCGGGTACCCGGGTGCGGCCTCGTTCGCCGTGCTGCCAGGCCTGCGGCAGGTGGCAAAGCAGCGGCTCGTCGAGTTCATCACAGCCGCTTCCCCGGAATGGATGCGGCGGCTGGATGAGGCGCTGACGCTCTACCTCATGGAGTGACCGCCGCGCGGTCTTGTCGTAGGGTAGCCGGCGCGGAACCGGAAAAACGGGGCGGGATTCGGCCCGGTGGAATAGGTGGTCGTGCGACGCGACGAACACCGTGGCGCTGAGCGTGGCCTGCGGCTCGGGACACCGCGCGAGGAGTTTGGTGCGGATCGAGGAGATCGTGGCCATGGCTCACGCCCTGCAACGCAGCCCGGAGACAGTGTACGGACGTTCCCATAGGATTGCACCGGCAGCGTGGGACTGGCGGAATCGCCGGGCTCGCAGCCGGCTCCATCGGCCCCGGGAGATTGTGAGCGTCCGATGATTTTTTTCGGGTTGGCTGTAAGGGTTTCCAAGAAAAGGGGGAACTCACTTTGTCGGGTGTCATTCGACGCCCTTGAACCAGTCCAGGCACCGCTCCTGCAAGCACCCGCCCGTCGCGCCGGCCTCGGCTGCCGACGGCAATCTGACCGGCCTGTTTTCCCGGGGGTGACCTGCATTTGCAGGCGGCTCCCGTGGCCTCTGCCGGTGGTGCTTGGATGATCCTGGGGTGAGATTCCCGGGGTCAGCCTTCGCGGTGATTGCGTCTGCGGCCGGTGGTTCGTCGTGGCGGGTGCGTGCTGTGCGCTCACCCTTTTGCCACTGGAGAACCTCCGATGAACGTGCTTCGCTTCACACGCTGCCGCCGCGCTTGTCGTCGCCCTGTCGGCGACGGCCGCCCACGCCGTCACGATCGACTGGGTGACGGTCGGGGATCCGGGGAACGCCGCCGACACGACAGGTGATCCCAACCCCGCCGGCGCCGTGGCCGACGAGTTTCGGATCATGAAGTACGAGTGGACGAACTCGCAGTACGTGGAGTTCCTCAACGCCGTGGACCCAGACGGCTTGAACCCGCAGGACATCTACAGTGCCAGTATGGGCAGCAACGCCCGGGGCGGGATCAGTTTCACAAGCGGCAACTCTCCCGGCAGCAAGTACGCCGCCCGGACGAACATGGGCGACAAGCCGGTGAACTATGTGAGCTGGTTTGACGCCGCGCGGGTGGCCAACTGGCTGCAGAACGGCGGAAGCAACTACGGGAGCACGGATTCGTCGGCCACCGCTCCGCAGAACACCGGTGCGTACACGTTGGCCACCGCGACCAGCGGTACTGCGTTTACCCGCAACTCCGGCGCGCAGTACTACATCCCGACGGAGGACCAGTGGTACAAGGCGGCCTACTACAAGGGCAGCGGCACGAACGCCGGTTACTGGGACTACGCGACGCAGAGCGACACGGCTCCCACGGCGGTGACGTCGGGCTCGACCGGGATCGGCTCGGCGGGGAGCACCGGCAACTTCGCGAACTTCAACCGAACTGCCGATTGGAACAATCAAGACGGCAACGTGACGACGGTGGGCACGAATGGTGGCCCGAGTGTCTACGGAGCATTTGATATGGGCGGGAACGTCTGGGAATGGAATGAAGCGCTTATCGGCTCGTCTCGTGGGGTTCGGGGCGGCTACTGGATCAACAGCGCGTTCAACTTGTCGTCCTCCGTCAGGAGCGCGGCCGGCCCGTCGGACGAGAACTTCGCCATCGGTTTTCGTCTCGCAGGTTCTGGCGTTCCGGAGATCGACCCGGCCGGCCTGGGCTCGGTGCTCGCGCTCGTGACCGGCGCCCTGGGCCTCCTTGAGCGGCGTCGGCTGAAAGCGAAAGTCGCCTGAGGCAGGGCGTGCGTGCCCGATTCACGACTCGAGGGGAGCAGGCTGCCTCGCGGGCCTGCTCCCCTCCTTCGTTTACTGGCCCGCCGGTTCCCGGTTTTCCCGCTGTGCGATCCCAGGATCCACGCGCTCCACGGCGACGCCTTCGTGGGCCACGAGCATCGCAAACGGGTCGCCTGCGGCGAGCCGGCGGTGCCATTCGGCCTCGGTCCAGCCCACGGGGTCGATCTCACCGAGACCGTCGCGGTGGTCACCGAGCAGGCCGATCCTGTGCGGGATCGCGTCCGGGAGGTCGTCGCTGATCACGAGCAGATCGGTGTCGCTGCCGATGCCGAACGCGCGGCGTGCGACCGATCCGAACACGAGCCCGCGAACGCGCGCCAGGGGCAGCCGGCCGAGGTATTCCCGCGCCCGCCCCAGCCGCCAGTCGAGCGACAGGCTCGGCGATCGCCGCCAGTCGGCCTCAGGCACCGGTTGTGTCACGCGGTACCTCCCCTTCCAGGTGGACGACGATCCCCGCCGCGCACTCCACGTGGGCAGCTGCGTCCCGAGCGTCGAAGTATTCGTGCGGGCTGCCGGAGTCGTAGACGTCGGGGTAGCGGGTGGGGATGTACACCTTGTCGAGCTCGCGGGCGCAGCGGGCGAGCTCTTCCGGCGGATCGGCGAGCGCCGCCGCCAGAAGCGAAACGACCGAATGGCCGGTCGCGAGTCCACCGCAGGCGCGGACGAAACCCTTCGCGGCCATCTCGGCGGCTTGCTGCGACTTGAAGCAGGCCCAGGCGAAGTCGCCGTCGGCCATGTCCCGCCTGGCCGACGCCAGGGTGTGGTAAGCCTGCGACAGATACCGGGACCACTCGACGTGATTGAACATGGGATGTGCAGCCTGCCGGGTGCAATGATAGGCGGGCCGAGATCCAGCTCGCAATCATTGGTGGGAAAACGGCAGGAGCGGTCCGCGCTCCCCGGGCCGGCGTCGATCACCCAGCCCGCGGGCTCGAAGCGCTGGATCGTGAAGAGCACCTCCGGCCCCCGGGCATGCTCCCGTACTCCAGCGGCGTGGTAGGCAGCCGGCAG
>RFRL01000032.1 GCA_009924545.1 Planctomycetia bacterium
GCCGCGCCCGGGGGCGCTGTCGATCCGGCATTCGCCCCCCGCCAGCCGGACGCGCTCGACCATCCCGGTGAGGCCGAAGCCGCGGTGCCGTGCGGCGGCCGGGTCGAAGCCGCAGCCCTCGTCGGCGATTTCCACGGAGAGCCGGTCGCCGTCGCGGGCGAGGGTCACCCGGGCGGCGGCGGCCCCGCTGTGCCGCCGCACGTTGGCCAGCGACTCCTGCACCACGCGGTAGATCGTGGTCTCCAGCGTCGGCGGCAGGGGCCCGATGGCGGTGGGCAGCGCCATCGCCACGGCGACGCCGGCGGCCGCCGACTGATCGACGAGGTCGTCGAGTGCGGCCTCGAGTCCGAGGTCGTCGAGGACGGCCGTGCGGATCCCGCGGATCAGCAGCCGCCCGTCATCGATCCCGCGGGCGAGGTGGCCGATCACCGTTTCCAGCACGTCGCGCTGCGGGACGTCGGGGTGGTCGCGGAGATAGGCCTCGAGGAGCATCCGTGAGCCGACGGCGTATTGGATGAGCCCGTCGTGGAACTCGTGGCACAGCGACTGCTTTTCGCGCTCCTGGGTGTCGATCAACCTCCGCAGCATCTCCTCACGGAGGTGGCGATCGGTGAGATCCATGACCGTGCCGATGAAGCCCGCCACGCTGCCGGAGGCGTCGTGGATCGGCAGGGCGGCGGCCAGCACGGGGTGCACCGAGCCGTCGGTGTGGAGGATGCGCAGCTCGTTGACGTACGGCTCGCGCGCCGTCACCGACGCGTTCCACTTGGCCATCGTGGTCGCGAGGTCGTCGGGATGGATGGCCCGGCTCCAGGAGTGTCCGAGCGTCTCGGCCGACGACAATCCGGTGAGCTCCTGCCACTTCTCGTTGGCGAACGTGCACAGCCCGCGGGGATCGGCGGCCATGATGCCCACCGGGGCCCGGGTGGCGAGCGTGCGGAACTCCTCGCGGCTGACCCGCAGGTCGGCCTCGAGGGAGCGGCTGCGCGAGATCTCCTGCTCGAGTCGTTGCTGGCGCTCGTGGGCGGCGTTGGCCTCCGCCTCGGCGCTGTCGCGGGCCGTGCGTTCACCGGCGACGATCCAGCACATGACGACGGCGAACCCCAGGGTGATGAGGCTGGCCGCCACCCGCGAAGGGTCGCCACTCCACACGCTGCTTTCCGGCAGGACGAAGAACCGGTCGGAAATGACGAAGGTCAGCACGAGCGTCAGGAGCCCAGGGCCCAGTCCGCAGCGCCGCGTGGCGATGAACGTGGCCACGAGGCAACCCATGTAGGGCTGCCGCAGTCCGAGGAGCGGATCGAGGAGCCAGCGCCCGAGGAGCACGGCCGCCCCGATGGCGAGCGCGACGGGATAGCGCACGGGCGGTGGGCGGTGGAAAAACGGCATTCGTGCTAATGTAACCGCCGCGTGGGGGGCGATCGGGCGCGGGGCGACGGAAAGGAAGACGGAAAGGAACGCGATCGGTGACCGACACGGGCACGACCAGCGAGAACGGTCCGCCGGAGGCCGGCGGGCTGCGCGGGGTTACTCCCGGCGGGCTGCGCGGGGTTTCTCCCAGCGGGCTGCGCGGGGTTTCTCCCAGCGGGCTGCGCGGGGATTGGTGGCCGGCGACCGCCTGGGTGCTGCTCGACTGGGCGGCGAGCGCCTTTTCCACGATCCTCATCACGCTGGTCGTCACCTACGCCGACCGGATCGTGTTCGCCGATCGGGTGTGGGGTGTGCCGGGCGGCGTGGTGTGGGCGTGGATCGGGGCGGTGGCGGCGATCGTTTCGGCGCTGCTCGCACCGTGGCTCTCGGCACGCGCCGATCGCACCCGCAGCCACCAGCGTGCCGTGACCGAAAGCGTGGTGGTGGGGGTCGCCGGATGCCTGCTCCTGGCCGGCGTGCCCCCCCAGGCCCGGATCCTCGTCGCCGCCGCCGTCGTCGTGGCGTGCATCGGCTTCGACATGGCGCAGATCTTCACTGGGAGCCTCCTTCCGCGCTTGGCCGGAGGGGCGGCAGCCGACCGGCTCTCGGCGGCGGGGTTCGCGGCGGGGTATGCGGGTGGCGCCGTGGCGTTGCTCGCCGCCACGGCGTTGGTCGGGGCCCGGGAACGGTTCGGTCTTTCCACGGTTGGTGCCCTGCGGGCGTCGTTCGTGGTGATGGGGGGCTGGTGGCTGCTGTTCTCGCTACCCGCCTTCGTCACGCCGCTCGGTGACGCGCGGTCGGCCCCGGCGGAGGGGACGTCGGTGGCGGAATTGATCGGGTTCGCCCGGTCGCTGTTCCAGGGAGGCGGCGTCCTCGGCCGCGTCCTGACCGGAGCGGCGCTGGTCACGGGCGCCGTGCAGACGGCGATCCAGCAGTTCTCGAGCCTCGCCATCGAGGAATTCCACATGGAGCCGGCGGCCGTCGTCCGCCTCGTCCTCATCGTGCAGTTCGTCGCACTTCCCGGGGCCCTCGTCATGGGGTGGGCGTCGACAGCGTGGAGCCGCCAGGGGGTGCTCACGCTGTGCGTGGCGGGTTGGGTGGCGGTGTGCGTGCTGGGGTGGTTCGTGGGGTCGCCGGCGCAGCTCACCTGGTTGGCGGTGCTTTTGGCGCTGGTGCTCGGTGGGGTGCAGAGCGTCGTCCGGGCGATCGTGGCGGTGCTCGCCCCCGCAGGGCGGTTCGGCGCCACCTTCGGCTTGTTCCAGGTGGGCACGAAGCTGGCGGCGGCGCTGGCCAGCCTCCTCTTCGGGGCGATGTACGCCCTCAGCGGCCTCCCCCGGGCCGGTGGCGCGACCCTGGTGGTGCAACTGGTCGCCGGTTGGTGGGTGCTGCGCGGCGCGGCCGCGGCGGCCCCGCCCGTTGGCGACGCCGGTTGAGATCGGGCGGGCGGCGCTGGAGACTGCCGGCATGCTGTGGGTCGCTTGGAAAATGCTGACGGGCAACCGGGTCAAGTACCTGGGGATCGTCTTCGGCGTGATGTTCGCGGCCCTGCTCATCGCCCAGCAGGCCGGGGTGTTCTGCGGGCTGATGCTCCTCACCATCAGCCAAATCCGCGACACGGCCGGTCCTGGCATGTGGGTGATGGATCGCACGGTGCAGTACGTCGACGACATCAAGCCCCTGGCCGACACGGAGCTGTTCCGCGTCAAGGCGGTGCCGGGCGTCGACTGGGCGGTGCGCTTCTACAAGGGGATCGTCCGGTCCCGGCTCGAGGAGGGACACTTCGAGCAGATGATCCTCCTGGGGATCGACGACGCCACGCTCGTGGGCGGGCCGACGCGCCTCCTCATGGGTTCGCTCGCCGATCTGCGCACGCCCGACGCCGTGATCATGGACGACGCCGGCTACCGGCGCATCTGGCCGGGGGAGCCGTTCCGCCTCGGCCGGACCTTCGAAGTGAACGACCACCGCGCGGTCCTCGTGGGGATCACGCGTGCCAGCCGCACGTTCCAGAGCTTCCCCATCGTCTACACCCGCTACAGCCAGGCGGTGGTGTTCGCGCCACGCGAGCGGAAGGTGCTGTCGTTCGTCCTCGCCGAGCCCGCACCGGGGGTGGCGGCCGAGGAAGTGTGCCGGCGGATCGAGGCCGCCACGGGACTCCAGGCCCTGACCCAGGAGCAGTTCATCCGCAAGACGATCGGCTACTATCTGGCCAAGAGCGGGATCCCACTCAATTTCGGCATCACCGTGTTCCTCGGGTTCCTCGTCGGCACCGCCATCGCCGGCCAGACGTTCTACCTGTTCACCGTGGAGAACATCCGCCAGTACGGCGCCCTCAAGGCGATGGGCGCGGGCAACGGCACGATCCTGGCGATGGTCCTCTCCCAGGCCCTCCAGGTGGGGCTCGTGGGCTATGGCGTGGGGGTGGGGTTGGCGGCCCTGTTCGGCCTCTGCACCAGGGGTCTGGTGCGCCTGGCGTTCCACATGCCGTGGCAGGTCCCTGCCATCACGGCCGTGGCCGTGCTCGTGATCGTGCTCGTGGCAAGCCTGCTGTCGATCCGCCGCGTGCTGTTCGTCGATCCCGCGATCGTCTTCCGGGGCTGAGGTACCAGACACCGTGGTGACGACCTCCGCCGGTCCCATGAGCCCCGAGAGCACTGCCGCGGCGGTGCGCGTGCGCGGCGTGACGAAGCGCTTCGGCAGCGGCGAGACCGCCACCCTCGCCCTCCGCGGTGTCGATCTCGACGTCGCCCACGGCGAACTGCTCATGCTCGTGGGGCCGAGCGGCTGCGGCAAGACGACGCTCGTGTCGATCGTCGCCGGGACGCTCGAACCCACCGCGGGCAGCGTCCGGGTGCTGGGGCACGACCTGGTGGCGATGAGCGGCAGCCGAAAGACCCGCTTCCGGCGCGACGAGGTGGGGTTCGTGTTCCAGTCGTTCAACCTCCTCCCGGCGCTCACCGCGGCGGAGAATGCCGCCGTGCCGCTGCTCATCGCCGGCTGGCGGCGCTCGGCGGCGGTGGCCCGTGCGGCCGAGGTGCTCGAGCGCCTCGGTCTCGGCGAACGCCTCACGAACCTGCCCAGTGAACTGTCGGGGGGGCAGCAGCAGCGGGTGGCCATCGCCCGGGCGCTGGTGCATGCCCCGCGGCTGTTGGTGTGCGACGAGCCGACCAGCGCCCTTGATGCGGAAAACGGCCGGATCACCATGGAGTTGATCGGCGCCGTCGCCGTGCAGCCCGACCGGGCCGTGATCGTCGTCACCCACGATGCCCGGATCTACTCTTTCGCCGACCGGATCGCCGAGATGGAGGATGGCCGGATCGTGGCGGTGACGCGGGGATCGGGCGCCGGCGAGGGCCGGCCATGAAACAATTCTCGGCCGGCGACGTGGCCGGGCGGCTGCGTGGAGCGTGAAGCGCATGGACGACACGGCATCCTCGGCTCCGACCAACCCCCCATCGCGGCGCGTGGAGCGGCGGCGCACCCTCGCCGATATCCTCACCCAGGTCGGGCTGCCCGTGCTCGGGATCGGGCTGCTCGGTTTCGCGGCGTGGTTCGTGTGGACGACGCGGATCGTGATCGGCGACCCGCCGCCCCCGGTGGAGCCGGCGCGGAACCCGTTCCGGCGCTCCCTTGCCGCGGCGGGCGTCGTCGAGGCGCGCACGGAAAACATCGCCGTCGGCTCCACGCTCAGCGGGATCGTGGTCGAGGTCCTCGTCACCGTCGGGGAACCGGTGGCGCCCGGCACGGCATTGTTCCGCCTCGACGACCGCGAACTGCGCGGGATCCTCGCGGTGAAGCGCGCCGCCCTCGACCGCAGCCGGAGCGAGCTGACGCGGCAGGAGGCGGAGCCGCGGCAGGAGCAGTTGCCCGTGCTCGTGGCCCAGGTCGCCGAGGCCCGGGCACTCGTGGATCAGACGGACGACGCCCTCGCGCGGGCCCGGGAGATTTTCGCCCAGAAGGTGATCACCGAGGAGGGCTTCGTGGCGAAGAAGGACGCCGCCGCTGCCGCCCGCGCCGCCCTCGACCGGGCCCAGGCCAACCTCGACCTCCTCGAGGCGGGATCCTGGCAGTATGACCGCGACGTGACGCGGGCCCGGATCGCGGAGGCGGAGGCGGAGGTGCAGCGCATCGAGAGCGAGATCGAACGGCTCACCGTCCGGGCGCTCGTGAACGGCCAGGTGCTCCAAGTGAACGTGCGCCCCGGGGAGTTCGTGGCGGTGGCGTCGGGCCGGCCGCTGGTGATGCTCGGCGACGTGGAGCGGCTCCATGTGCGCGTCGACATCGACGAGTACGACATCGCCGCCTTCGATGAGCACGCCCCCGCGGTGGCGATGCCGCGCGGCAATCTCCAGCAGCGCTATCCCCTCCAGTTCGTCCGCGTCGAGCCGTTCGTGGTCCCGAAGAAGTCGCTCACCGGGGACACCACCGAACGGGTCGACACGCGCGTCCTGCAGGTGATCTACGAGTTCGATCCCACTGGGCTGCCGCGGTTGTTCGTCGGCCAGCAGGTGGAGGTGTTCCTCGACCGGGCGACCGCGGCGGAGGCGGGGTCGTGACGGGAGCGCAAATGACCGCGATCGTCACCGGGGCGGGCAGTGGGCTGGGGCGGGCGCTGGCGGTGCGCCTGGCGACCGATGGGTGGGAGATCGCGCTGTGCGACATCGACACCGCTGCCGCGGCCGAGACCTGCGCCCTGGTCGAGGCCGCCGGTGGCCGCGGGCGCGTGGAGCGGCTCGATGTGGCGCTGCCGGCGGAATGGGAGGCACTGCGGGAGCGGCTCGCCAAGCGCGCGCGGGTGGTGGAGCAGCTGGAGGCGGTGCTGCTCACGGTGCAGGAGCCTTCCGGAAGGTCGTGGGACACCTCGGACGCAGAGCAGCGCGTGGCGTGCGTCACGATCCACGGCTGCCATGCCTGCGTCGACTGGCTCAAGGCCAACCCCGGTCGGCCCCACATCGTCAACGTCGCCTCGCTGGCCGCCATCGGCGCCGCCCCCGGGATGGCCGCGTACAACGTCACCAAGGCAGGGGTCGTCGCCCTGTCGGAAACCCTGTGGACCGAACTGCGGCCCCACGGGGTCGGGGTCACCGTCCTTTGTCCGTCGTTCTTCCACACCGGCCTCATCGCTGGGGGCCGCTTCGCCGAAGAGTGGCACCGGCGCGTGGCGCTGGGCGTCGCCGACGCCTCCGGACTGTCGGCCGAAGCGGTGGCCGAGGCGGCGGTGCGCGCGGTCGCGGCGCGACGCCTGTACGTGTTCCTCCCGGCCCGGGCCCGGCTTGTCTGGCTGTTCAAGCGGCTCTTCCCCCTCGGTTTCCTGGCACTCGTGGTCAGGGAGGTGGACCGCAGGTTCCAATCGGATGCCCGGCGGCGGACAGCGCCCGGGACGGAGGGGAACGAGCGATGACGAAACGCACAGGGCGGCGGCTGGCGGCGACGGTGATCGCGATCGGGTCAGTGACCGGTCTTTCCGGCCGCCTGCTCCACGGGGCCGACGCGCTCGACCGGCTCGAGGCCGGGCGTTTGGCACGCGTCGCCGCGGCGCGGGCCGACCTGGCCGCGGCCCGGCAGACGCTGCCGCGCACGGGGGCGCTGAGCGAATACCGGGTGAACCTCCACGTCCATTCGCTCCTGTCGCACGACAGCCGGGGGAGTGTGGCGGAGATCGTGGCGGCCGCGCGGGCGGCGGGCACCGATGCGGTGTTGTTCACCGAGCATCCCACCGCGGAGTACGACTTCGTGGCCGACGGCCACGCCGGCCTCCACGACGGCGTGCTCCTCGTGCCGGGGGCGGAGACGCAGGGGTTGCTGCTCTTCCCCCGGGTGCCGGTCCCGGAGCACGCCAGCCTTTCGCCGCAGGACCTCGTCCGGCGCGTGCGCCAGCGGGGCGGGCTGGCGTTCCTCTCCCATCTGGAAGAGCGGCTCGACTGGCAGCTCGACGGGCTCACCGGCTGCGAGATCTACAACACCCATGCCGACGCCAAGGATGAGCAGCGGCTGTTCGCGGCGCTGAAGAATCCCCTCTGGCTGCTCCAGGTGGCACCGCTGGTGAAGGCCCACCCGCAGGAGGCGTTTTCGGCACTCCAAGACGAGCCGACGCTCTACCTGCGCCGGTGGGACGAGCTCGGCGCCGTGGCCGCCCACACCGGTGTCTCGGCCAACGACGCCCACCGCAACATCGGCCTGGTCGCCCGCCTCGCCGACGACGGCCGGGTGCGGGTCTGCGACGCGCTCGACGAGGAGCTCGTGGTGCTCGATGCGGCGCTCGTCCGCGGGTTGCTGCCGGTGCCGGAGGGGGCGCGGCCCGGCGCCGAACTGTTCCGCCTCCAACTCGATCCCTACGAATGCAGCCTGCGGCACGTCGGCACGCACGTGCTGGCGGAGGAGCTGTCACGCGACGGGATCTTCGCCGCCCTGGAGGCCGGGCGGGCGTTCGTGGCGTTCGACTGGATCGCGCCCGCCACCGGGTTCGACTGCGCGCTGGTGGACGCCAACGGCCGCCACGAGCTGGGGAGCCAGGTGCCGGCCGGCCCGGGGCGGCGGCTCGAAGCGCGGGCGCCGCTGCCGGGGCACTGGCGGGTGGTCCAGGGCGGGGCGGTCGTCCACGAAGCCGACGGCGCGCGGCTCGGCTGGGACGTCCCGGCGACCGCCACGGGGCCGCTGCGCGTGGAGGTCTGGCTCGACGTGGCCGACGAGCGCCTGCTGTGGGTGATCAGCAACCCGTTCCATCTCCGGCCGGCCGGCTGATGGCCTGCGGCCCCCGTCGAGCCTGTCGCCGGCGGTGAGAATGCCGGCTGCGTCGGCAGGTGGGATCGCGGGTTCGTCACGCGGCGGCGGAGGGCAGGTCACCGTGTCCACGCGGCCGTGACGATAACTCACCAAGTCGGGCGACGGGCTGGCTGCACACGATCGGCCGGTCCGATCAGCCGGCCCGGGCGCGGGGGGCGGAGGCATGATGCGGATCGCGATCGTCCCGGCGTGTGGTCGTGCGCTGGTGGCACTCGCCCTGGCGACCGGCGCCGCCAAGGCCCGGGCCGCCGAACCACCGCCGGTGCCGCCGGCCGAGCCGTCGCTTCTCGAGAGCCTCGACCTGTTCGCTGCGGAGCTCGACCGTCTCCAGACCGATCTGGAACAGTCGGCCCGCCTCCAGGAGCAACTGGAGGGGCTCTCCCGCCGGCTCTCGGCCCTCGAGGCGAGCCTGGCGCGGTCCGCGCCGCCACCGGTCGATCCGGGGCTGCCGCGGCCTCCCGCCGCGGTCATCCGCCTCCCGCAGGACGACATCACGCCCGCGGCCCGCGCCGCGCTCCCACCGCTACCCGACGCCCGCGACGCGCCGATCATCGTGCCCCCGCCGGAGGCGACGGCCGGTGACCCCTTTCCGCGCATCGACGATTTCCCGTCCGACAGCATGCCGCTGCCGCGTGTGGACGTGGCGTCGCACGGGTGTCTGCAGCGCTGGCTGCGCGGCGGACGGCCGGGGCGCGCCCCGCGCTGAGCCGCGCCGGGAGTCCGGCGCCCGGTCACCGCCCCGGCGGCGCCGGGCGAGGGCCGTGATCAAGCGGCACCCGGCGCCCGGTGCCCTGAGGGTGATTTACACTGCCGGCACGTCCCGGCATGGTTTTACCTGCGGAGCTGTCCGTCATGCGGTCGCTGCTGCGCTTCCCCTTGCTGGTCTTGGTCCTTGTCGGCGGGCTCACGGGCATTGCCTCTGGCCAGCCCACCGCTCAGGTCGCGGCGGGCGCGGCCGCACGCCTCGTGATGCCGTGGGGGACGGTCGACCCGCCGACCGGCACGCTCGGCCGAGCGATCTTCCATGTGACTGCACCGCCAGCCTCGGGCAGGTTCGGCGTGCCCACCGGGTTTCCGCAAGTTGTCGCCGCCGGCGTGGTGGCCGCGGGGCGGACGACCGATCTGCCCGTGGAGGTCGCCGCCGACGGCAGCCTGGTGGAGGTCCTGTGCGGGAAGTGCGGCCCGGGAGCGCTTGCGATCGAGACACTCGAGGCATCGACGCAGTTCGACGACGGCCGCATCGGACTGTCGGCGCTCGATGCCACGGTGACCGGGCGCCGGGCCCGGCTGGAGAGCCATCCCGGCAACCATCGGATCGGTTTCTGGACCGACCCGACCGATAGCGTGGCGTGGACGTTCCCCGCCACGCGCTGGGGGCGTTACGAGGTGCGCCTCAGCTACGCCAACGCCGGGCCTGCTGGTGCCGGCGTCGAGGTGGCGGTCGGCGACCAGCGGGTCGCGGGGCAACTCGACTCGACCGGCAGTTGGTACCGCTACGGCACCCTGTCGCTGGGAACCGTGGCCGTGGAGCGGGCGGGGCCGCTTCCCGTGCAGGTGCGGTGCACGACGCCGGTGGGCAACGCCTTCATGAACCTCAAGGCGGTGTGCCTCCTGCCCGCGTGCGAGGGCACGCCCCCGGTGCAGGCAGCGGACGACACGGTGCTGCTCCACGCCCGCGATGCCACCGTCCGCGGCACGATGCTCCGCTGGGAGCCGGCCGAGAAGAAGCAGACGCTCGGCTACTGGACGCGACCGGGTGATGCCGCCGAATGGACGTTTTCCGTGCCCCGACCCGGAACCTTCTCCGTGCAACTCCTCCAGGGCTGTGGAACGGGGCAGGGGGGCAGCACCATGGTGATCCAGGTCGACCCCGGCACACCCACCGCCGCGGAGATGGAGTTCGCCGTGGAGGAGACGGGCGGCTTCCAGGAGTTCCGCCAGCGCGAGCCTGGGCGGGTGACGATCACCACTCCCGGCCCGCACCTGCTGCGCGTGCAACCCCGGGCGATCGCCCGGCAGGCGGCCTGTGACATCCGCCAGATCACGCTGGTGCCTGTCGCGCCGTGAGGGGCGCGAGCGAAACTCAATCGGCCGAGCCGACGATGACCGTGTCGGAGTCGGCAGCAGGGGGCATGTCACCGAAGCCATCGAGATCGAACTCGGCGAGCGGACCGTCGGCGCACGAATCGTCCACCTCGGAAGGACGCGGTGGCAGGCGACCGAAGACCGCGTCGGCGTCGAACACCGCATCGCCGTCTGCATCCGGGACCGCGGCCGTCGTGTCAGCACCCGGGCCCGTGGGGTCGTGGGCGGCGAACGCCTCGCTGACGATGTAGTAGCGCAAGGCCATCTCCACGACCTCGTCAAGGTCGCGGCCCTGCTCGTCGGCGAGCCGCCGCAGTTCCTTCTCGATGCTGTCGTCCATGAAAATTTCCATGGGGTCAGTGTACGCCTCGGCATCGACGGCGGTTCGCCCCCACGGAATACTCATGATCGGGCGGTGTGGCCGCGGCGACCGGTACCCTTCCTTTCTCATGGAGTGCTCACATGGACGAGGTCTTCCGGTCGGCGCGGACACCGCCTGGATCGCGGGCGCCGCGGCCGTTTTCGTCGTTGGTGGCGATCGCGGTCGCGTGGTGTGCCGGCTGGGCGGCGGGCGCCGACCGGGAACCGACCCCGGCCCCGCCGCAGCCCGCGTCCCGGTCGCTGCGCGTCATCGAGGGCTGGACACTTCGCGTCGACGACCGGCTCCTCGCGGGAGGGGTCGACGCCGCGATCGGGGCCGAGGCCCTGCGCTGCATCGCCGCGAAGCTCGCCGACATCCGTACCGTGGTGCCGGCCGCCCGGCTGGCCGACCTGCGTGCGGTGCCGATCGTGCTCGACGTGCGCTGTGGCGACCTGCGGAGCATGCAGTACCACCCTGGTGCCGAGTGGCTCACGGGGCACGGCTACCCGGCGGACCTGGCCCGCTGCGTGCACCTCCCGGTGGCCGCCGACGTGGCCACCCCGCGGAACATCCGTGAGCAGCCCTGGGTGCTGCTCCACGAACTGGCCCACGCCTACCACGACCGCGTCCTCGGCTTCGACGAACCGCGGATCCGCGCCGCCTTCGAGCGGTTCGTGGCGGGGGGCCGCGGCGAGCGCACGCTCCTGTACGATGGATCGCGGACGCGGCACTACGCCCTCACCGACCACAAGGAGTTCTTCGCCGAGATGACGGAAGCCTGGTTCGGGAGCAACGACTTCCATCCCTTCAACCGGGCGGAGCTGCTCGAGACCGAGCCGGAGATCGCCGCGCTCATGGACGCGGTCTGGGGCGTGCCGGCCAACTGACCCGCGCACCACGGAGCACGGCGCAGGGCTTGCGTCGATCGTGGTGGTCGCGCCGACGCCTCCCGGGCCGGCGGCCGGTGCGGAACACGCCGATTGTTGTGGCTCCTGCCGGGGGGTATGGTCAGCGTTCACCCCGGACAGCGCCCATGAGCGTCTCACCGCCACAGCCACCCGCTACCACTCCCGCGGCTTCGCTCGAAGCCATCCTCGCCGCCGCCAGCGACGAGACGCGCGAGGCGCTGCGCACGCTCGGCGAGCTCCTCGGTAACGCGCCCACCGCGGCAGCGTCTCCCACCCAGTTCGCCAGCCGGCACCTCGGCGTCGACACCGTCGGCCTGGCGAGCACGAAGTTCAACGGCCCCGGCACCGCCCTGGCGCTCCTCGGCAGCCTCCTCGGCACCGAGATGACGCGGCATGCGGAGCGGGTCGTGGTGGGCTCGCTCGGCGAGGGGCAGCCACCCACCTGGGGCCAGCTCGACCTCGGCCCCGGGGAGAAGGTTTCGGTGCCCAGCCGGATGGTGGTGCTGTTCCCGGCCGGCACACTCTCCGGTGTCCCGCTGTGCATCGTGGTCGACGACCGGCACTGGAGCCGTGAGTTCGCCATCCTTTCCACCGCCGCCGACAAGCCCGCTGCCGAGGCCGTGCTCGAGTCGTTCCGCGACCGGCTCAAGACCGGCGAGAATCCGCTCCGCGGCCGCGTGCTCGAGGCGTCGCTGTGCGACGGCAGCGTGCGCCTCGGCGTGGCGCCCTCCATCGAGGCGCAGCGCGGGGGCCTGATCCTCCCCGACGACGTGTGGCGCGAGATCGACATCTTCCTCGCCGCCGCCGGTCACCGCCGGGAGTTGATGCGCCGCCTCGGGCTGGGCACCAGCCGGGGCCTGCTCGTGGCGGGCCCGCCCGGCGTGGGCAAGACGCATCTCGTCCGCGTCATCGCCGCGGAGCTCGCCGGGCGCTTCACCACGATCCTGGCCGATGCCAATTCGATGCGGCACGCCGTCGCCGAGCTGTTCGCCGAGACCGAGGCCTTCGGGCCGACGGTGGTCGTGCTCGACGACATCGATCTCGTGCTCACCCACCGGGATGCCAGTGGCAACAACGCCACGCTCGCCGACTTCCTCGCCGCCCTCGACGGCGTGCACCAGCGCGAGGACATCCTCACCGTCGCCACCACCAACGACCCGAAATCGCTCGACCCGGCAGCGCAGCGTGCCAGCCGTTTCGACGTCGTCGTCACGCTCCCCCCCCCTGACGCCCCACTGCGGGCCCGGTTACTCGCCCGCTACCTCGGTCCCCTCGGCGCCGGGATCGACCCGCTCCGGGTGGCCGAAGTGCTCGACGGCGCCACCGGGGCCGACATCAAGGAAGTGGTGCGGCGCGTGGTGCTCGAACAGGGCGAGGCGTTCACGGAGGACGACCTCGTGCGCGTGGCGGACGGGGGCCGGTGGAAGGCCAACGTCGTCCGCCGGCGCTATCTCTGACCAGCCCGGCAAACGCCGTGGCGTCCGCGTGGAGGTTCCGGCCGTGGCGGGCCGCCGTTGGCCCTGGAGGTCGGGTGGGGGTATCCTTCATTCCACTCCCGGGGGATGCGGGCCCCTGGGGCGGCCGTCGGGAGGCTCTCGGGCGATTGTGGCGGAGGCTGGCAGTGCGTGGAGCGGGCACCATCGCCGTGTGGGGCGCGACCGTGTGCCTCGCCCTGCTGGCGCCCGGCGCCGGCAGGGCAGCGGCCGGGCCGGCCGACGAGCGCCTCCTCTTCGAAACCGATATCCAGCCGATCCTCACCGCCCGCGGATGCAACGCCGGCGGCTGCCATGGCAAGGCGGGGGGCAAAAACGGGTTCGCCCTGTCGCTATTCGGCTTCGATCCCGACGGCGACCACCGGTCGATCGTGTCGGGGGCGCGCGGCCGGCGCGTCGACTTCGCCTCCCCGGCGCGGAGCCTGCTCCTGCTCAAGGCGACGGCGGCCGAGCCGCACGGTGGCGGACGGCGGATCGAGGAGGAGAGCGACGACCATCGCCGCCTCGTGGCGTGGATCGCCGCCGGCGCGCCGCGGGCCGGCCCCGACGATCCGCGTCTGGCCGGCCTGTCGATCGGTCCCGCACCGCGCCTGCTGGCGGCCGGCGAGACGGTGGCACTCACCGCCAGCGCCCGTTTCAGCGACGGCTCCACCCGCGACGTGACCGCCTCCTGCGTGTGGCAGTCGAGCGAGCCGGTGGTGGTCGCGGTGACGGCCGCGGGCACGGCCACGGGAGGAAGGCTGCCGGGGGAGGCCACGGTGATGGCCCGCTACATGGGGCTCATCGCCACCTGGGACAGCGGCGTGGCCCGGCCCGACCCGGTCGATCCGGCGGTGTGGGCGGCGCTGCCCCGGGCCAACTTCATCGACGACCTCGTCCATGCCCGGCTCCGGCACCTCGGCATCCTCCCCAGCCCTCCGTGTGCCGATGCCACTTTCCTGCGCCGGGCGCATCTCGACGTCATCGGCCGGGTGCCGACGGCGGCCGAGGCGCGCGCCTTCCTCGCCGACGACCGGCCCGACAAACGCCAGCGGCTCGTCGCCGCGCTCCTGGAGCGGGGCGAGTATGCCGACTTCCAGGCCAACAAGTGGGCCGACCTGCTCCGCCCGAATCCCTACCGCGTGGGCATCAAGGCGACGCTGGCGCTCGATGCCTTCCTCCGCGACGCCTTCCGCCGCAACCTGCCCCACGACCAGTTCGTCCGGACGCTGGTGACCGCCCGCGGGAGCACGTTCCGCGACGGCGCGACGACGATGTTCCGCGACCGGCGCAGCCCCGACGAGATCGTGACGATGGTCAGCCAGTTGTTCTTGGGAACGCGGCTGGAGTGCGCCAAGTGCCACCAGCACCCCTTCGAGCGCTACGGTCAGGACGACTTCTATTCCCTGGCGGCGTTCTTCGCGCGCGTCGGCTACCGCGGCACCGGGCTCTCCCCGCCGATCTCCGGTGGGGAGGAGTTCGTCACGGTGGCGGCCCAGGGGGAGGTGCGCCATCCACTCACCGGACAGGTGCTGCCGCCGCGGCCGCTGCTGGGGGAGCCGCTGGCGATCCCCGCCGGGGCCGACCCCCGGGTGGCCCTCGCCGACTGGATGACGCGGCCCGACAATCCGTTCTTCCACCGCGCCGCCGCCAACCGCGTGTGGGCCGACCTCATGGGGGTGGGGATCGTCGATCCGGTCGATGATCTCCGCGCCACCAACCCGCCGGTGAATCCCGCGCTCCTCGATGCCCTGGCGGAGGAGTACCGACGGGTCGGCATGGACACCAAGCGGCTCATCGCCACGATCATGGCAGCGAACGTCTACGGGGCGTCGAGCACGCCCGAAGGAACGAATGCCGGTGATCACCGCAACTTCTCCCGCCGGCTGCGCCGCCGCCTCCGCGCCGAGGTGCTCGCCGACGCGATCGACGACCTCACCGGCGTGCCCAGCAGTTATCCCGGGGCGGCTCCCGGTTCGCGGGCCGTGCAGTTGTGGACCCACCGCAGCGGCTCCACGTTCCTCGACGTTTTCGGGCGGCCTGATCCCAACCAGGATCCCCCCTGCCAGCGCGACCCCGACGCCACCGTCGTGCAGGTCCTCCACTTGCTCAACGGCCCGCAGATCGCCGGCAAGATCGCCGATGATTCGGGAACCGCGGCCCGGTTGGCCGCCGGCGACCTGCCCCCCGCCGCGGTCATCGAGGAGTTGTATCTGGCGGCCTACGCCCGGTTTCCGACGAGTGCCGAGCGGACCGCGCTGGAAGCGGAGTTCGCCCGGCCCGACCGGTCGCGGCGCCAGGTGATCGAGGACATCCTCTGGGCTCTGGTGAACTCGGCGGAATTCGTGTACGAGGACTGACCGGTGGCACGCGGCGCGGTGACGCGGAAGGGAGGTGGAGCGATGGGCGGCAGACCACGGTGGCCGATGGCGGCGGACCTGCCGGTGACCCGGCGGACCGGCCTGCGGCTGGGGCTCGGGGGTCTCGCCGGCGGATCGCTGGCGGGGCTGTTCGGTCTGGTGCGGGCCGGTGAGGTGGCCAACCCCGCTCCGCTCCCCGGCAAACGGGCCCGGGCCTGCATCCTCATCTGGCTCGACGGCGGGCCCACGCATCTGGAGATGTTCGACCCCAAGCCGGAGGCCCCGGCCGAGACGCGCGGCGAGTTTTCCGCGATCCCCACCGCCGTGCCCGGCACGATGATCTGCGAGCACCTGCCGGAGCTGGCGAAGATCGCCGATCGCTACGCCCTCGTGCGCTCCGTGTGCCACGACCAGGGCAACCACGGTGCCGGCAACCACTACATGATGACCGGCGCCCCGCCACGGATCCCGGTGGGCTGTGGCGCGTTCGTCAGCTTCCATCCGAGCATGGGGTCGGTGGTGGCCCACGAGCGCACCGCGCCGCACGGCATGCCGGCCTACTTCTCGATGCCGAGCATGACGCGCTCCGGGGGCCCGAGCTTCCTCGGCGCGCGGCACGCCCCGTTCGTGATCGCCGACGACCCCAACGCAAAGGGGTTCCGCGTCCGCGACCTCGCCCTCCCGGCGGGGATCGAAGCCGGGCGCTTCACCGCCCGCCAGGATCTGCGCCGTCTCGTCGACCGGCTCCCGCGCCACGCCGATCCGGCGGCCGCCGATCCGGTGCGCGTCCTCGACGACTACTACGCCCAGGGGGAGCGCTTGGTGACCACGCCGGAGGCGCAGCGCGCCTTCGAAATCGGCACCGAGCCCGACGCGGTCCGTGAGGCCTACGGCCGCGACGGCCTCGGGCAGCGGGCCCTGTTGGCCCGCCGGCTCGTGGAGGCGGGGGTCCCGTTCGTGACGATCAACGACGGTGGTTGGGACCACCATTCCGACATCTTCGGGGCCCTCGCCAAGCGGCTCCCCGCCTTCGATCGCACCGTGGCCACGCTGATCACCGACCTCGACCAGCGTGGCCTCCTCGAGACCACGATGGTGATCGTCCTCGGCGAGTTCGGACGGACGCCGAAGCTCTCGGTCCTCCCCGGGCAAACCAAAGCCGGCCGCGACCACTGGTCGAGCGCCATGTCGATCCTCTTCGCCGGCGGCGGCACCCCCGGCGGCGTCGTGGTGGGGGCCACCGACCGGCTCGGCCACGCCGCCTGCGAGCGCGTGCTGTCGCCGGAGAACTTCGTGTCCACCGTCTACACGAAGCTCGGCATCGATCCCGGGATGCACTTCATCACCCCCGCCGGGCGCCCGGCGTTCCTCGTCGCCGACCCGACGCCGATCACGGAACTGCTCGGGTGATCCGCCGGCAACCGGTCAACCCCGACGGGTGACCGGTCGTCGCAGGCGGGCGAAGGCGTTGCCGGGGAGCGTGCCCCCCGCCGGCTCCGTCGCCGTGGTTCCCAGCGCTGCGAAGAGGCTGTTCCCCGTCTGCGGGCCAACGGCCGCCGCCGTCGCACGTCCCGATTGCGTTTCCTCCGCCAGACCGGCGAACGCCGAACTGCGGAGCGACGCCATCGAGCCACTCGATCCGCTCCCCCCGCCCGTGCCGCCACCGATCGTCAGGAACCCGGTGGCGCCACTCGGGGGTGTGAAACGATCTGCGGCATTGATGTTGACCGAGTAGCTCAGGTCGGCGAGTGACGCCACCGTCACCCGGCTGATCGGCGACGAGGTGTCGTTGAAGCTGATGAATGGCGACATCAACTCCGGGCCGAACACCGACTCGCGCCAGTGGCTGTCGCGGGAGCCGGGGCCCGACGGCAGGCCTTCGACCGGCACCGACGTGTCGCTGCGACCGAAGATCGCGTTGTAGGCCGCCGTGGCCTGTGGGCCGGTGAAGCGCGGATTGGTGGTGCCGGCCCCGGTGAGGAATCCGCGGCCGCTCCAGATCGTGCCGATCCCGAGCACGTGGCCCATCTCATGGAGGATCACGGGCAGGAGTTTGCCATTGGCCTCCAGCGTGGTGAGATCCGCGCTGTCGAACTGCATGATCCCGGTCGACGGCAACTGTGACCCGAACCGGAAGGTGAGCGGCCCCGCCTGACCGAGGATGCCACTCGGTCCGTCGATCGCCACCGCCGAGGCGTCGATGAGCACGTCGTCGATCAGCCGCCCGTTGACCGTCACGTCCGGGAGGTCGCCGGTGATGATCTGCGACCAACGCGCGGCAGCCTGGTTGAAAATCGCCTGCTGGCTGGCGGACAGACCGCTGAACGTGAGGGTGATGTTGAAGCCGACCGTCGGCAGGGGTGCCGTGGAGCCGATCACCAGCGTGTAGGCCCCCATCGTGCCGCTGACATCCCCGCCACCGGTGACCGGGTCGTAGGCGATGTTGCGGAACCCGGACACGCCGATGAAGTAGGTGCCCGGCGTGGCGAACGTGCATTCGACGTACGACTCGACCGAATAGCCCTCGCCTGGCGTGGGCCCGTCGTCATTGAAGGCGAGGACGGTCCCCGTGGAGTCGAACAGACGGAGGTAGGAGTCGAGACCCCCGCCGGCCGGGCGATCGATGTCGAAGGAGAGCTTTTGGCCGGCCACCACCGTGAAGGAGAAGAGATCGACGTCGGTGGCATTGGCGATCATGTTGGAGACCGACCTGGACTCGGTCACGCCGATCGTGCCCAGTGCCACGGCCTCCGAAATCTGGTCGTCGGGGTCGGGGTCGGCCGCGGTCAGCGACGTGATCAGCAAGGTGTAGCCGCCGGTGCTGCCGGCCATGTCGCCCGTCCCGTTCACGGCGTTGTACGACGTGTTCGGACTACCGGAGACGCCGACGTAGTAGGTGCCGGCCCCGACGAACGAGAACTGCAGGAACGCCTCGTTGCTGGCGGTCTCGCCCGTGGCCGGACCGTTGTCGTTGGAGGCGATCGGCATCCCGGCGGAGTCGAACAACCTCAGGTAGGAATCGAGCGTGCTCCCCACGGGCCGGTCGATGTCGAAGGACACGCGCTGCCCGGCGGCGACCGTGAACGAGAACAGGTCGACGTCGAGCACGTCGGTCACCGCACCGCCCACCGAGCGCGACGCACCGATCGCCCCCAGCGACGTCGCCTCGCTGATGGTGTCGTCGGGATCGTTGACCGGAGCACCGATGACGAGCGTGTAATCCCCCGTGCTGCCCGGAGCGTCGCCGGCGCCGGAGACGGCGTCGTAGGCCACGTTGCTGAATCCGGAAATGCCGAGGTAATAGGTGCCCGCAGCCGGGAACGTGAACTGGAGGAACGATTCGACGGTCATCGGCTCCATCGGGTTCGGGCCGTCATCATTGGACGCCACCTCCGTGCCCGAGGCGTTGAAGATCCGGATCACGGAGTCGAGTCGACCACCCGCGGGCCGGTCGATGTCGAAGGTGAACGTCTGCCCGGCGTTGACGGTGAAGGCGAGCATGTCGACGTCGATCGCCATGTCGATGGAACCCGCCCGCGACAGTCCGGAGGCGAGGGCTCCCAGCGACGGTGCCTCACTGATCTGGTCGTCGGGGTCGCCAGCCATCATCGCGGCCGGGGTGAGGATCAAGGTGTACGACCCGGTGGATCCGTCGGTGTCGCCGGCACCGGAAAGGGGGTTGTACGCGGCGTTGCCGAAACCGGAGACGGCGACGTAGTAGGTGCCCGCCGTGGGGAACCGGAAATCGAGATACGGCTCAGTGTCGTTGCCCCCGGGCTCGCCGGGATTGGGGCCGTCGTCGTTGAAGGCGAGTTGGGTGCCTGTGGCGTCGAACAGGCGGAGAAGTCCGTCGAAGCCTGCCGCGGCCGGCGTATCGACGTCGATCATCACCCGCTGCCCCGCCGTCACGGTGAAGGCAAACATGTCGACGTCGGTGGGCATGGCGATGCCGCCGTCGGTGGACCGGGCAGCGACCAGCGCCCCGAGGACGACCGCTTCGGAGATCTGGTCATCGGGGTCGTCGTTGGCGGCGTTGAGCGGCGAGGCGATGAGCGTGTAGCCACCGCTGCTGGCCATCTGGTCGCCACTGCCGTCGGTCGGGGAATAGCTGGAGTTCCCGAAACCCGACACGCCGACGAAGTAGGTCCCGGCGTCGGTGAACATGTACTCGAGATACGACTCGGACGACGGTGCCTCGCCCGGCGTCGGCCCGTCGTCGTTGGCCCGCAGCTCGCGGCCGGAGGAGTCGAACAGCCGGAGGACGGAGTCGAGCGTGCCCATCCCGGAGCGGTCGATGTCGAACCCGATCCGCTGACCGGCGGCGACGGTGAAGGAGTACATGTCGACGTCGGTGCCGGGGGCGTCGATGGTGCCCGACCGCGACCGCACCTGGGTGAGGGCACCGAGCGCGAGGGCTTGCGGAATGGCGTCATCGGGATCGGGATCGACGGGGGCGAGCGACAGGGTGTAACCACCGGTGCTCCCGACGGAGTCCCCGGTGCCGTCGAGGGCGTTGTAGCGCGCGTTACCGAAGCCCGACACACCCAGGTAGAAGGTGCCCGCGGTCGGGAAGGTGAACTCCAGGTAGGACTCGGTCGAGGCCGCCTCGCCCGGTGTGGGACCGTCGTCGTTGGAGGCCAGTTCATTGCCGCGGGCATCGAACCAGCGCAGGTAGGAGTCGAGACCGCTCCCCGCCGGTCGATCGATGTCGAAGGCGATCCGCTGCCCGGCAGTCACGGTGAATGCATACATGTCGACGTCGAGGGCCGGGGTGATGTCGCCGGTCACCGACCGCGACGCCGTGATCGAGCCGAGGACGATGGCCTGGTCGATCGCATCGTCCGGGTCGGTGTCGACCGGCGAGACGAGGAGCATGTAGTCGCCCGTCGAGCCCCGCGTGTCACTGTGCCCGGACACCGGGCTGTAACCGGTGTTCGAAAACCCGGACACGCCGACGTAATAGGTGCCCGCGGCGGGAAAGTCGTATTCGATGAACGATTCCGTCGACGCGCCCTCGGCTGGATTGGGGCCGTCGTCGTTGAACGCGAGTTGCGTGCCCGAGGCGTTGAAGATGCGGAGCACCGAGTCGAGCTGCGGATTCTGGCGATCGATGTCGAACCGCACCCGGCGCCGATCGGCCGTGACGTCGAAGCGATACATGTCGACATCGGTCGGGTTGTCGATCGTGGACCAGTTGAAGCGCAGTTGCGAGATGGTGCCGAGCGGAATCGCCTCGGCGATCTGGTCGTCGGGATCGGTGTTGATGTTGGTGAGCGTCAGCGTGTAGCCGCCGGTCCCCGAGGCGAGCGACGTCGAGGTACGGCCGTTCCCCGTGGTGGCGCTGTACCGGGTGTTGAGGTAGTTCGTCACGCCCAAGTAGTAGGTGCCGCCGGTGGTGAACGTGTGATCGAGGTACGATTCGAGGCTGGAGGATTCACCGGGGGTGGGCCCGTCGTCGTTGGACCGCAGTTCGGTTCCGGCCGAATTGAACAGGCGGATGAACGAGTCGAGGCGGCTCCCGGAGGGGCGATCGATGTCGAACGACACCCGTTGGCCCGCCTCCACCGTGAATCGGTACATGTCGATGTCGTTTGACGGGCTGATGCTGTCGCTGGCGGAGAGCGTGGAGACGAGTTGGCCCATGTTGGCCGCCGCGGCGATCGTGTCGCCGGTCAGGGCGAGGCGGGGCTCGAGACTCTCGCATCCCAGCCGGGCCCGGCGCCGGCGCCGGGTTCGCTCGGCCGACCGTCCCGGTGTCCGATTCGAGTTGGGATTCGCCATGGCAGGGTCCTTTCGTCGTGGCAAGCGGGGTGGAGCCCGCGCTGGAAGAGAACGGGGTATATCAGTCTTCGTTCGGATTCCGTGCTTGGAGCCGGGCCGGGTCGCAGCCCCGTGCCGTGACGACTCCGTGCAGGTAACGTGCCGGCTGGGAGTTGGTCGGACAAGTGGCGACCGAGGCCTACGGCCATCCCCGGATCGGGTGTCGTGATGCCGACCACCATCCGCTACCAGCCGTATGCTCGCCCTTCAAGAAAGGCGTGAGGATGGCAACGAACCGGATGCGGGAAAAAAACTTTTTTTCGTCGTGGGGGCACCGTGTGGGACATCGCCGCGGTGTGGTGGTGGGTGTGGTCGTCGCGTGGGCCGGGTGTTGGGGCGGGCCGGGGGCCGCGGCAACGCCCGAGGCGCGGCGCCTGTTCCCCGCGGGGGGAGCGCCCGGGACGGCCGGGCTCGTCGTGGTCAGCGGCACGTTTCCGGTCTGGCCGGTCTCCGTCTGGACCGACCGCGGGCAGGTGGAGTGGACCTGCACCCCGCAGCGTGGCGTGTTCCGGGTCACGGTGCCCGACGACACGGCGATGGGCCTCCACCGCGTGCGCTTCCACGACGCCACGGGCGCCACCGCGGTGCGCCGCTTCGTCGTCGATCCGCTGCCCTCGGTCCCCGAGACGGAGCCGAACGACGCGCCGCGCTCCGCGCTGGCCGAGGCGCCGCCGGTGGTCATCGACGGCATGCTCGACAAAGCGGGCGAGGCCGACTGCTTCCGTGTCGATCTCGTGCGCGGACAGCGCCTGGTGGCGTCGGTCGATGCAAACGAGCGCCTCGCCAGTCCGTTCGATCCGGGGCTCGATCTCCTCGACGAGCGCGGATCGCTCATCGCACGCAACCTCGATGCCGTCGGCCTCGACCCGCGACTGGTGCATGTCGCCGACCGCGACGGGCCGGTGGTGGTGCGCGTGTTCGGTCTGCCCGCCACTCCCGACAGCACGATCGGCCTGGCCGGTGGCGAGGCTTTCGTCTACCGGCTCATGCTGGCCACGGGGCCGGTGCTCACCCGCTGCGTGCCGGAGGGGGCGGCGGCAGGAGCGCTCGAGCCCCGCGGCCTCGACCTGCCCCCCGGCGACATCCATTTGTCGTCCGTGGGCCCCGGGGCCGCCGGACGCCCGGTGCGCACCGCGTGGCTGCCCGGGGCGGCAGGAGTGGTGGAGCTGCCCGTGAACGACGGTCCGGTCACCGAGGCCGGCCCGTGGCCGCTGGACACGCCCCGCGTGACATCGCCGGTCGTTGCGAGCGGTTGTCTGGAGCGACCGGGTGAGGCGCTTGGGGTGCGCTTCGCGGCGATCAAGGGGGTGGCGCTCGAGGTCGAGTGCGCCGCGCGGAGCATCGGCTCCGCCGCCGATATCGTCGTGGCGATCCACGACGCCGCTGGCCGCCGGCTGTTCGTCCACGACACCCCCGACGAGCGTTTCACCTGGAAAGCGCCCGCCGACGGCGACTACCAACTGGTCGTCAGCGACCGCCGCGACGAGGCTTCCCCCTGGCACGCCTTCCGGGCGGCGCTCGCGCCGCCGGTCCCGGGCGTCGGGCTCACCGTGGCCGCCGATGCGGTGACCGGCACGGTGGGGAAGCCGATCACGATCGAGGTGGCGATCGACCGCCGTCACGGGTTTTCCACGACGCTTTCCATCACCTGCGACGGTGTGCCGGCCGCGGGCGAACACGTGCCCGTCGCGTCGCCGGCCGAGGGGGATGCGGCGAAGAAGGTGACGCTCCAAGTGGTCTGCCGCGAACCCTTCTCCGGACCGGTGCGGATCGTGGCCCGGCCCGATGGCGCTCCCGCAGCGGTGCCGCTGGCGACGGCCGCCTGCGGTCCGGAGCAGGTGATCGATCTGTGGCTCACCGCAACCGCCCCCGCGCCGTGACGCGATCGGCGCCCGCCGCTCCTCACGGGGGTTGCCGCGGGGCGGACGGTGGGGTGAGCGGCAGGCTCAGTCTCCGCTCGGGATCCGGTTGAGTGTGTAATACGCCTGCGGGTGGAGGAGGGGGGCGCCGGTGGCGCTTCGCACCCCCGCGGCGTCGAACTCGTGGACGGAGAGCGGCCGCAGCCCCTCCACCTGCAAGCGCGCGCGGAGGCCGTCGACGGAGACGGTGGCGGCACGCACGGGCAGGGGCTGCGCGTCGGTCTCGTCGCTGCCGTATTTCGAGTGGTAGAGGTAGGTGTAGCTCGACAGGGCGTAGGCCTCGGGGCGCGCCGCGGTGGCGGGATCGACCGGGAGCGTGAACTCGAGCTCGAACCCGTCGGCCAAGGCACGGATGGCGCGGATCTCGAACGGCGTCACGCCGCTCCACGCCACGCGCTCGAGGCCGTAGGCCGCCGGCCCGAGGCTGCTCCAGCCCCGGTTGGTGAGGCCGGCGAAGAGGCTGCCGTCGGCAGCCTGCGCCAGGCGCAGCACCGCCGAGGCGAAGCCGGCGCGGAAAGGGAACACCGCCCCCTGGTACTCCCCGTCGACCTTCTCGAGGAACACGCGGTGGATCGCCGCCTGCGTGAACTCCCCCACGAACAGCTGCCCGGCGAACGGCCCGAACCGGCCGCCGCTGGCATCGAGGCACACGTCGGTGGCCGACTGCCCCGCCTTGCGGTAGGGCAACCACACCGCCGGCGGCCGGAGAAACGGCATGCGCCGCACCGCCTCCGGCCAGGGGAGCCCCTCGGTGATCGGGCCGAGGTTGGGGCTGCCGTCGGTCCGGATCGTCGGCAGCGGCGAGCCGGGCAGATCGGCCGAGGCGAGGCTTTCGGGGTGGCCGAAGAAGCCCCCGCGGCGCAGATGGACGAGGCTTCCGGCCGCGATCCAGTTGCCCTGCTGGTCGGTGCAGAACATGTCGCCGGCCGCGTTCGCGCCCAGCCCCGACGGGCTGCGCAGGCCGCAGCACACCGGTTCCAGGGCGCCGTCGTCGCCGACGACCAGTGCCCACCCGCGCCACCGCCCCTGGGCGTAGCCGAGCGTCTCGTTGCGGACGGTGGCGGCGAGGTGCTGCTCCTGGAGGTTGAGGCCGGTGTTGAGCGTGAGCCAGAGCCGACCCGTGCCATCGGTCTTCGGGCCGTAGGCATATTCGTGGTAGTGGCCGGTCACCCCCCAGCCCTTGGCGAGCGTGGCGAAATCGTCGGCGGTGCCGTCGCCGTCGGTGTCGGCGATCCGGGTCAATTCGCTGCGCTGCGCGGCGAGGAACGCGCCGTCGCGCCACAGGAGGCCGAGCGGCTCGTGGAGCCCGGTGGCGAACAGACGGTAGGTGACCGGATCGGTACGACCGGGGCCGGCTGGGCCAACGGAACCTCCCCCAGCCCCGTCGAGCAGCCAGATCTCCCCCTTGCGCGTCGCCACGGCGAGGGGCGCGGGCGCCCGCGGGTCGTCCGGGATGGCGATGCCGCTCACCTCGAGCACCGGGCCCCCCGGCGGCGGCTTCCAGCCGGTGTCGCGCGACTCGCGGATCGCCTCGGGGGCCGCGATGGTGATGATCGGGTAGTAGCGCGCCTCGTCGTCGAGGGTCGCCGCCGGTAGCCCGGCAGTCATGATCGCGGCGAGGGCGGCCAGCACCGGAATGCCTTTGCTCACCATCGGTAGTTCACCTCCACGGCCGCGCCATCGCTCGGCAGCGGCAGGAGCCACTCGCGCGCTGGTTTCGTCGCGCCGGTGCTCTCCGTGCGGATTCGCGCGCCGGCCGTCGCGGGCACGCTGATCACGAGGCCGTCGGCGCTCGTCACGGCGACCTGCCCGGGATCGCCGCCGCGCGGCTCGAGGTCGGGGCCGACGGCCAGACGGAAGAGCAACGGTCGGGTGTGCGGCGCCGCGGCCACGACACTGATCCGGCGCACGAGCCCCGTCCCGGCGGGTGAGAAACGCTCGCCGACGATGTCGCCGTCGATCGTCCAGCGGAACGTGGGCACCCCGGCGGCGTCGAGGGCGTAGCCGGCGAACGTGGCACTCGTCGCCCGCGGCCACGGGGCGTCGTCGGCGGGGAGCCGGGCGACGGGTGGCCCGGTGTCGATGGGGAGGGCCCGGTCCCCGAGCGGATCGGTGGGGGGGGCCGACTTGGCGAGGATCCAGGTGCCGCGGGCGTCGAGGAACCGGCCGCGCCAGGCCTCCGCCACGAGGCAGTGTTCGGCGTCGAAGGCGAGGTGGACGCCGGCCGGGAAGCCGACCGCGATGGCGTGCGTGCCGGCCCGGGTCATGAACGTGCGGAACACGATCGGGCGGTCGGCCGGCGCGAGTTCGAAGTCGCTGGCGGCCGCCGCGAGGATCCGCGCCGGGAGCGGCGCCGGCGTCTTCTCGGCGAGCCAGTGCCACACCGCCGCGATCTGACGCTCGGCGTCGCCGTCGAGGATGTCACGCGGCGCCGTAACGCCGAAAAAGGCGGGCATCTTCGTCAGGGGGCGGACCGCCTGCGGCTCCAGGAGCAGGCGCCGGAACCAGTCGGGTTCGACGCGCTGCGTCACCCCGGCGAGGTTCACCCCCACCACCCCCGGGAGGCCGTGCTCGCCGAGGGTGTGGCACTGGATGCACCCGGTGTCGAGGATCCGCGCGGCGGCGGCGAGCACGGCGCCGTGCTCGTCGGCCGAAACGCCGGGCAGCGCGGCCGCGGGCGCCATGCGGTCGGCTGCGCGCAGAGCTGCCGGCAGTGATGCCAGCGCCGCGGCCGGATGGATCGGCATCCGCGCGAGCATGAAGGGGCGGATCGTGCCGGACCCGTCGAGGACCTTCGCCAGCCACTTGGGCTGGAGGCGCGCCCCCACGCCGGTGAGCCGCGGCGGCAGGCGTCCCTCGTCGCCGAGGTCGACGTGCCCCACCGTCTCGAAGAACGCCGTCCGCCCCGTCCCCACGCCGCCGCGGCCGTCGCGCTCGTGGCAGGCCACGCAGTTGAAGCGCACGAGGGTGTCGTCGGGTGCGGCCAGCGCGGCAGCCGCGGGCGGGGTGCGAAGCGCGGCCCCGAGTGCCGCCTGCTGGGAGGCATCGAGGGGGTAGTGCACAGGCGCCGTGCCGGTGGTCCCGGTCGCGGGGAGCGCGGCTCCGGGAGCCGATGCGGCGATGCACGACCGCGCCGCGCCGGGATCGAGCGCGGCCAGTGGGGGCGCCGGGTGGACGGCGGAGGCGTACGTTTCGCCTGTCGTGTGGCAGGCAACGCAGCGCTGCTCCACGAACGCCAGCCGGCCGCGCGCGACGAGATCGGCATCGGGAGGTGTGGCATCACCGGGAACGGCCGCCGCGCTCGCCGGCGCGGCAGCGGATGACCGACCATCAAAGGCGTCGAGGAGGGCGGCGGCGATGTCGGCGGCTTCGATCGCCTTGAGCTTCATGTCGGGCATCCGCCCGGCCGGCCGGGCATGGAGGGGCACGAGGAGAAACTCGGTCAGGCTCCGCCGCGAATACTTCCGCGCCACCTGCTCCAGGGGCACCGACGCGAACGCCCGCTCGAGTGCCGGCAGACCGGCCGCCGCGCGATCGGCGTCATCGAGGCCGGCGTCAGCGAGATCGGCGGCGACGCGCTCGCGGGTCGTGGGGCCGCCCTGGCCGGCGTGCCCGGCGAGGGGAGCGTGGCAGGCCACGCAGCCGACGCGGTGGTAGAGCGTGCGGCCGGTCGTGGCCGTGCCGCGCTCCCAGAAGTCGGAGGGAATCGGATTGAGGCCGCTCGGCTTGGGGAGCGGAACCTCTTGCCGGAGCGTGCCGAGGTAGGCCACGAGGGAAGCGATCACCGCGCCGCGCGTGTCGTCGGGTACGGCGGCCAGCGCGTGGGGCATCGTCGTGCCGGGGACGGCGGCGGCGGGATCGGCGAGGAATGTGGCGATCCATTCGGGAGCCAGCCGGCTCCCCGCCCCCGTCAGATCGGGTCCCGGCTTCGGCGCCAGGCGACCGGCAGCCGCCTCCGGCGGGAGGTGGCAGGCGGTGCACCCGAATTCGCC
>RFRL01000311.1 GCA_009924545.1 Planctomycetia bacterium
GGGGGGGGCTCCGGGGGTGCGGGCTCGAGTCGCTGTTCTACCCCACGCGATGCGCGCGGCCAGCGATCACGGGACGGCCCGGGGCGCCGTCGGCCGACCGATCTGCCGGATACACTTCTGTGATGGAACCGACGCAACTGGGTCCCTACACCGTCACGTCGCGCCTCGGCAGGGGCGGCATGGGGGCGGTATACGAGGCGATCGATCGCGGCACCGGCAAGACGGTGGCGGTGAAGGTCCTCGCCGCGCACCTCGCCGACGACGCGGGGCTGCGGCGGCGCTTCCACGCCGAGATCGACACGCTGAAGAACCTCCGCCATCCGGGCATCGTCCAGCTCCTGGCCTTCGGTGAGGAGGATGGCCAACCCTATTTCGCGATGGAGCTGGTGCGCGGGCGCAGCCTCGAGCACCTCCTCCGCGAGGGGCAACGCTTCACCTGGCGGGAGACGGTCACCGCGGCGCTGGCGGTGGCGCGGGCCCTCAAGGTGGCCCACGACCATGGCGTGGTCCACCGCGACATCAAGCCGGCCAATCTCCTCGTGCCCGACTCTGCCGGCAGCCTGGAGGCCATCAAGCTCGCCGACTTCGGCATCGCCAAGCTGTTCGCCAGCGGCACCCACACCTCGCACGGCTCGATCATCGGCACCGCAGAATACATGTCGCCGGAGCAGGCCTCGGGGCGTCCTGTCGATCACCGTACCGATCTCTACGCGCTGGGCCTGGTGATGTTCGCCATGCTCACCGGCCGGCCGCCGTTCCGGGGCGACCAGCCCACGGTGGTGATCCACCGCCAGCGGCACGAGAAGCCGCAGCGCGTCGGCTCGGCGGTGCCCGACGTGCCTCCGCTGCTGGAGGAGCTGATCGACCGGTTGCTGGCCAAGGATCCGGCCGCCCGACCGGCCAGCGCCCTGGCGCTGGGGCGCCTGCTGTCGGCAATCGAGGTGGTGGAGGTCGCCAGTGGGCCCGAATCCTCATCGGCAGCCCCCCCACCGCCCGGGCCGCCGAAGCCCGCTGCGACCGATGGCGACACGCGCAACGAGCAACTCGTGCTCGGCAAGCCCACCCTCCAGCTTCCCGGCGACGCCGCCGACGCCGACAGCCACACCACGATCATGCACGAATCGCAGGTCGGCGGGCGCACCGCCCCGTCGCGTCCCGACGTGCCCGGTTTGGCCGGCGTGCCCGGCGCCCCTCCCGTCACGCTCCGCGTGCGCCGCGACAAGACTCACCCCGGTCCCGGGACTCCCACCGCCGGCCGTCAAGACGCCGCGGAGGCCGACCCCGGCGCCGCACCTGTGCCGGTCCGGCGCAACCGCTTCACCACCGTCGAAGACCTGGAGCGCGTCGCCCGGCGGCGGCAGCGGCGGAGCGAGATGCTCCAGGGGCTGTGGCGCTGGTCGGCGGCGCTGGTCCTCACCGCGGCGACGGGCTACGGCTTCTGGCAGTTGTTCCGCCCCGCGACGGCCGATCAGCTCCACGCCCGAATCCTCCGCGTGGTCACCGACCCCGAGACCGACCCCCGCGACGCGCGGCGCGACATCGACGCCTTCGTGACCCGGTTTCCCGACGACCCACGGATCGGCGAGGTCGACGAGAAGCGGCTCTCGCTCCTCCTCGACTCGCTCGAGAAGCGGTTGAAGCTCGACCTGGAGGCGAATCCCCCGCGCCTGAAGCGCGAGTACAAGGCGGCCATCGAACGGCGCGACAGCGATCGGGCGGCGTGTGCGGCCGACCTCGAGGCGATCCTCACGATCAACGCCGACCTGCTCCGTACCGCCCTGTCGGCCCGCTCCACGAAACTCACCGACGACATGCAGTGGCTCCTCCTCGCGCGCCGCACGCTCCAGGAGCTCAAGCCCGACGTGGAGCGCGACCGCCAGCAAGACTTGGCCACGATCCGCGACAAACTCGCCGAGGCGGCCCGCCTCGCCACCCAGGCCGCCCAGTCGACCGCCGTGGCCCGGCAGACGCTGGAGATGCGGCGACGCGACGTGCTCGACGGGGTGATCCGCATCTACCAGGATCGTGAGCATTGCCGGCCGCTCGTTGCCGAGACACGTCGGCTCCTCGAGACGCCCGTCACCCCGCCACATCCCTGACCCTCACGCGACCGTCGCGTCCTCCCAGGAACCCCGCCGCCGATGGCTTCCACCCCGACCGTTCCCGCGCCCGGCCCGCACCTTCCCCTGCCGCGGAGCCATGCGGCGTTCGCCCGCGCGAAACAGGTGATCCCCGGCGGTGTCAATTCACCGGCGCGGGCCTTCGGTGGCGTGGGGGGCGAGCCGATCTTCTTCGCCCGGGCCGACGGGCAGTGGCTCACCGACATCGACGGTCACCGGTACCTCGACTACATCGGCTCGTGGGGTCCGATGATCCTCGGCCACCGCCATCCGCGGGTGGTGGCCGCGATCGGCGCGGCCCTCGACCAGGGCACGAGCTTCGGGGCCCCGACCGAAGCGGAGAGCCGACTGGCCCAGTTGATCATCGACTGCGTGCCGAGCGTGGAGAAGGTGCGCCTGGTGAGCAGCGGCACCGAGGCGGCGATGAGCGCGGTGCGCCTCGCGCGGGGCAGCACCGGCCGCGAGGTGATCGTGAAGTTCGCCGGCAACTACCACGGCCATGCCGACAGCCTGCTGGTGGCGGCCGGGTCGTCGGCGGCCACGCTCGGCGTGCCCGATTCACCGGGGGTCACCGCCGGCACCGCCCGCGATACCGTGGTGCTCGAATACAACGATCCCCAGGCCGTGGAGGAGTTGTTCGCCGCCCGCGGGTCGAGTATCGCCGCGGTGCTCCTCGAGCCGGTGGTGGGCAACATGGGGCTGGTGGTGCCCACGGCGGAGTTCCTCGCCACCCTCCGCCGCCTCACCACGGCGCACGGGGCGCTGCTCGTGTTCGACGAGGTGATGACCGGTTTCCGGTTGGCGCTCGGCGGTGCCCAGCAGATCCTCGGCGTGAACCCCGACCTGACGATCCTCGGCAAGATCGTCGGTGGCGGCCTCCCGCTGGCAGCCTACGGCGGTCGCGCCGACCTCATGGACCACGTGCTCCCGGCGGGGAAGGTGTTCCAGGCGGGGACGCTCTCGGGCAATCCGCTCGCGGTCGCCGCGGGCACTGCCACGCTCGAGGAACTGCGCGACCATCCCCCTTACGAACGCCTCGAGCGGCACGGGGCGTTCCTCGAACAGGGCCTGCGCGACGCCGCCGCACGGGCCGGCGTGCCGGTGTGGATCGCGCGGAAGGGGAGCATGCTCACGGTGTTCTTCCAGCGCGGTCCCGATGTGGTGCCGGTCACCGGGTGGCGCACCGCGAGCCAGAGCGACACCGGGGCCTACGGCCGGTATTTCTGGGGAATGATCGACCACGGGGTGTATCTCCCCTGCAGCCAGTACGAGGCCCTGTTCTTCTCCGCCGCCCACGGCGATGCCGACATCGTGGCCACGGTCACGGCGGCCGGCGCGGTGCTCGA
>RFRL01000312.1 GCA_009924545.1 Planctomycetia bacterium
AGGCGATCCTCGCCGTCTGGCTCCTCGGCGTCTTCATGCCCCTGGGAATCCACTCCGGGTCGTGGTCGGGCTACGAGATCCTCGGCCGCGGCCTGAACATCGGCTTCGCGGCGCTGCCCGTGGCGTTCCTCCTGGTCTGGGTGCGCGTCACGCCCCACGGGCGGCGGTCGCCCCTGAAGACCATCCTCCTCGATCTCGGGCTCCTCGCCTGCGTCGCCACCAATCCACTCTGCACGATCGTCATCCCCGCCGCCGCCTGGCCGTTCCTCGCCCGCACGTGGCGCGCCGGCCCCGGCCACCGCGCCGACACCTGGCGCCACCTGCGCGCCGACCCCGCCCTGTGGAGCCTCGCCGCACTCGCCCTCGCCACCCTCGCCTGCAACGGCATCCCGGCACCCAACCGGGGCAGTCCCGCTCCCACCGCCCCGGCCCTGGCGCTGGCCCAGGGAGTGGAAATGGGCCTCGCCCGCAGCCTCTTCTACTCGCTCACCTGGCCGATCTACCGCTGGCTCAACACCGACCGCACCCTGCTCTTCGCGGCGCTCACCCTGGGGCTCACGTGGCGCTACGGCCTCCCCCGGCACCGGCTCCTCTACGCCGGCGGCCTGGCCCTCCTCGCCGTCACCTCGCTGACCCTCGTCCTCTGCCGCCGCGAGTTGGCCGACTGCCTGCACGGCTACCGGACCACGTTTCCCGATCGCTACTACTACGCCCAGTACCTCGTCGGCCTGCCGCTGGTGGCCGCCTTCGCCACCGACGTCGCCACGCGCCTCGCCGGCCGGCCGCGTCTCCGCCATCTCCCCCTGGCGGCCCTCCACGCCCTCGCCCTCCTGGCCGCTTGCCGCGAGCCCCCGTGGAAGGTTTCCGACTCGCAGTTCATCGTCGATGACGACGGTTGCTTCGCGCGCAATGCCGCCCGTGCGGTCGCCGCAGGGGTGTACCGCACCGCCGACCGCGCCGCCGCGCCGGACGGGCCCTTCGTCGGCATCCCGGCACACCCCGCCTTCCCGACCGAGGTGCTCCTCCCCCGGGCCGCCGTGGAGCGCGCGGTGGCCGCCCGGCGCGGCGGTGGCGTCGTCCGCTCGGCGGGCGCCGGCACCCCGCACCACACCCGCTGACCTTCCCTTCCCTCCCTCGGTGCCGAGCATGCACACCGCGCGAACCGCCGCCGTCGTGGGAGGAGGCTTCTACGGGTGCATGCTCGCCGAGTGGCTGGCCCGCGGCGGCATGCAGGTCGAGCTCGTGGAGCGGGAAGACGACCTCCTCCGTCGCGCGTCGCTGGCCAACCAGGCCCGCGTCCACGGTGGCTACCACTATCCACGCAGCCTCCTCACCGGGCTCCGCTCGCGGGCCAACCTCCCGCGCTTCGTCGCCGAGTTCCCCGACTGCATCGACACCTCGTTCACGAAGATCTACGCCATCGCCGCGCGCCATTCGCACGTCACGGCCCGGCATTTCGTCGGCTTCTGCCGCCGGATCGGCGCCCCGGTGGCCCCGGCCCCGGCGCACCTGGCGCGGCTTTTCGATCCCGCTCTCGTCGAGGCGGTGTTCGCCGTCGAGGAGTTCGCCTTCGATGCCACGAAGCTGCGCCGGGCGTGCCGGCGGCGCCTGGCGGCGGCGGGGGTCGGGGTGCGGCTCACCACCGAAGTGACGCACATCGCGCCGCACCCACGCGGCGGGCTGGTGGTCACGGCGCGCGGCCCCGCCGGCGACCACGACCTGTGGGTCGACCGCGTCTTCAACTGCACCTACGCCCGGCTCAACACGCTCCTCGCCGCCGCCGGCGTGGCCCCGATCCCGCTGCGCCACGAAGTGGCCGAGATGGCCCTGGTGGAGATGCCTGAGGCGCTTGTGCACCTGGGCGTCACGGTGATGTGCGGGCCGTTCTTCTCGGTGATGCCGTTCCCCTCCCGCGGACTCCACTCCTTCAGCCACGTGCGCTACACGCCCCACACCAGTTGGACCGACGGGCCCGCCGGGATCCTCGACGGTCACCGCTACCTCGCCGCCACCGCGCCGCGCACCCGGTTCCCCCTCATGCTCCGCGACGCCGTCCGCTACATGCCCGCCCTGGCCGACTGCCGCCAGGTGGACAGCCTGTGGGAGATCAAGACCGTGCTCCCCGCCAACGACAAGGACGACGGTCGCCCGATCCTCTTCGAGCACGACGTCGGCCTCCGCGGGCTGTCGTGCGTGCTCGCCGCGAAGATCGACAACGTCTTCGACATGCTCGACGCCATCCCCCAGGCCGATGCACCACCGTCGCGGAGGGCCGCATGACCCGCCCCCTGGCCAGCTTCCTTTCCGTCGTCGCCATCGTGGAGAACGATGCCGACCGGCTGGCCTCGTTCGTCGCCGAGACGCTCGCCGTCCTCGGCCGCATCGCCGGCGACCACGAACTGATCCTCGTGGACGACGGCTCCACCGATGCCAGCGCCGCGGAATGCGCCGCCGTCCTCGCGCGCCACGAGTGCGTGCGGGTGCTGCGCCTCTCGCGCCGCTTCGGTCCCGACATCGCCGTCACCGCCGGGCTCGATTCGGCCCTCGGCGACCTCACCGTGGTGATGGCGGTGGCCACCGATCCCCCGGGGCGGATCCCCGACCTCGTGGCCCTCGCCAACCGGGGCGCCGACATCGTCATCGGCACCACGGGGCGGCGCGGCCGCTCGGGGCCGCGGCGGCTCGCCTGGCGGCTGTTCCACTCCGTGTTCCACCGGATGACCGGCTTCCACCTCGTCCGCGG
The DNA here is from genome assembly GCA_009924545.1 of Planctomycetia bacterium. Taxonomy (GTDB): domain Bacteria; phylum Planctomycetota; class Planctomycetia; order Pirellulales; family UBA1268; genus F1-20-MAGs016. Next base: position 2,744 of record RFRL01000312.1, read on the forward strand.
CGCCGCCACGATGCGGCTCTTCAACCGCCGCGCCCTCAACGCCCTGTCGCGCCTCCGCCAGAAGACGGTCCACCTGCGGCTCTTGGGGTGCTCGGTCGGCTTCCGCACCGAGACCCTCGACTACGAGCCCACCGCCCCGGCCCGCCTCCGCCCCTGGCTGGGCACGGTCGGAGAGGCGGTGTCGATGCTCGTGTGCCATTCGCCGGCGCCGCTCCGCCTGGTGAGCTGGCTGGGGGGGATCGCCAGCCTCCTCAACGTCGCCTGCATGGCCTGGGTGGTGGCGGTGAACCTGGGGAAGGACCGCGTGGTGGAGGGCTGGACCACCCTCTCGCTGCAGATCGCGGTGATGTTCTTCTTCCTCTTCACCACGCTCCTGGTGATCGCCGAGTACCTGGCCCATGCCTTCGAGGAGGTGAAGGACTGTCCGCTGTACCACGTCGCCGAGGAGGCCTCGAGCTCCACGGCACTGACCGACGCCCGGCGCCGCAACCTGTGCGGCATCTCCCCCCCCGGCCACCACCCGGTCACCCCGCACGAGGAAACCCATGGCGAATCCCCCGATGGCCGCCGCCGTGCCGGCTGACGGCGCGATGGTGCCCGTCGACCCGGCGCAGGCAGCCACCTGGAGCGTGCCGGAGCACGAGGTTGTGCCGCTGGCCCCCCGACGCGGCCACCGCGCGGTCTGCCTGTTCGTGATCAACGAGGCCGATCGCCTC
>RFRL01000313.1 GCA_009924545.1 Planctomycetia bacterium
AGACGGTCTGTGGATTGTAAACTTCTTTTCTCTGTGAAGATAATGACGGTAGCAGAGGAATCAGCATCGGCTAACTCCGTGCCAGCAGCCGCGGTAATACGGAGGATGCGAGCGTTATCCGGAATGATTGGGCGTAAAGCGTCTGCAGGTGGTCAATCAAGTCTTATGTTAAAGAGCGGGGCTTAACTCTGTGAGGGCATAGGAAACTGATGGACTAGAGTACAGTAGGGGTCACGGGAATTCCCGGTGTAGCGGTGAAATGCGTAGATATCGGGAAGAACACCAGCGGCGAAAGCGCGTGACTGGGCTGAGACTGACACTCATGGACGAAAGCTAGGGGAGCGAAAGGGATTAGATACCCCTGTAGTCCTAGCTGTAAACGATGGCAACTAGGTGTTGGCCGTATCGACCCGGTCAGTGCCGAAGCTAACGCGTTAAGTTGCCCGCCTGGGGAGTACGCTTGCAAGAGTGAAACTCAAAGGAATTGACGGGGGCCCGCACAAGCGGTGGAGTATGTGGTTTAATTCGATGCAACGCGAAGAACCTTACCAGGGCTTGACATGTCTGGGACTATACCGAGAGGTATGGGTGCCTTAGGGAACCAGAACACAGGTGCTGCATGGCTGTCGTCAGCTCGTGTCGTGAGATGTTGGGTTAAGTCCCGCAACGAGCGCAACCCTTGTTCCTAGTTGCCATCATTAAGTTGGGCACTTTAGGGAGACTGCCGGTGACAAACCGGAGGAAGGTAAGGATGACGTCAAGTCAGCATGGCCCATACGTCCTGGGCTACACACGTACTACAATGCTACGGACAGAGGGGAGCGAGCGTGCGAACGTAAGCGAATCCCATAAACCGTGGCTCAGTTCAGATTGCAGGCTGCAACTCGCCTGCATGAAGTCGGAATCGCTAGTAATCGCCGGTCAGCATACGGCGGTGAATACGTTCCCGGGCCTTGTACACACCGCCCGTCACACCATGGGAGTTGGCCACGCCCGAAGAGAGGGGGAGGATGCCGAAGGCAGGGCTGATGACTGGGGTGAAGTCGTAACAAGGTAGCCGTACCGGAAGGTGTGGCTGGATCACCTCCTTTAAGGGAGACCGATGACAGATAGTGTACGAATGAATGTAAGCTATCAGTTGGTCATCTCAAGGTCGAGGGTTTCGAGTATGGTATTCTTCAGGCTAGGGTCTAGGGGCTATTAGCTCAGGTGGTTAGAGCGCACCCCTGATAAGGGTGAGGTCCCTGGTTCGAGTCCAGGATGGCCCAGCGGTAGTGAACGATTCAGCATCGATTCTAAGGGATTAGGAAGAATGCTGGATTAGTATCCAGTGGGGAACATGACAATTAAATAGGGAAAAGGTAGGTAGGAAGTATGTGCTGTATTTTATGGATAACGTAAGTTATTGATAGGGTATAGGAGATACAGACAATAGTAGGATTTACCAATAAAGCGAAAGAGAGGTCAAGTGATTAAGGGCTGATGGTGGATACCTAGGCACACAGAGGCGAAGAAGGACGTGGTTACCGACGAAAAGCATCGGGGAGTTGGCAGCAAGCAGTGATCCGATGGTATCCGAATGGGGGAACCCAAATACTATTATCTAAATACATAGGGTAATAGGGCGAACGCAGCGAACTGAAACATCTTAGTAGCTGTAGGAAGAGAAAACAAACGTGATTTCCGGAGTAGCGGCGAGCGAAAGGGAAAGAGCCTAAACCAAGATGCAAGCATTTTGGGGTAGAGGGACGTCAATAAGTAGAAGTAGAACCAGACGAAGCAGTTGAAAGCTGCACCAGAGGGGGTGAGAGTCCTGTAGTCGAAGGGGAAGCGGAAGCGGACGAATCCCGAGTAGGTTGGGGCAGGTGAAATCCCGACTGAATCAGCGAGGACCACCTCGTAAGGCTAAATACTCCTGTGTGACCGATAGAGAAACAGTACCGCGAGGGAAAGGTGAAAAGAACCCCGAGAGGGGAGTGAAATAGAACATGAAACCATCAGCTTACAAGCAATGGGAGGTCGATTATAACGACTGACCGTGTGCCTGTTGAAGAATGAGCCGGCGACTTATAGGCACTGGCGGGTTAAGACGGGAATGTCGAAGCCAAAGCGAAAGCGAGTCTGAATAGGGCGAATTAGTCAGTGAGTATAGGCCCGAACCCGGGTGATCTAACCATGGGCAGGATGAAGCTTGGGTAACACCAAGTGGAGGTCCGAACCGACCGATGTTGAAAAATCGGCGGATGACCTGTGGTTAGGGGTGAAATGCCAATCGAACCCGGAGCTAGCTGGTTCTCCCCGAAATGTGTTGAGGCGCAGCGGTAGTGGATGTATATGGGGGGTAAAGCACTGTTTCGGTGCGGGCTGCGAGAGCGGTACCAAATCGAGGCAAACTCAGAATACCCATATAAAAACTACTAGTGAGACAGTGGGGGATAAGCTCCATTGTCAAGAGGGAAACAGCCCAGACCACCAGCTAAGGTCCCCAAATCAGGATTAAGTGATAAAGGAGGTGGGAGTGCAAAGACAACCAGGAGGTTTGCCTAGAAGCAGCCATCCTTAAAAGAGTGCGTAATAGCTCACTGGTCAAGCGCTCCTGCGCCGAAAATGAATGGGGCTAAATTCTGTACCGAAGCTGTGGGATTAGAAATAATCGGTAGGGGAGCGTTCCGTTGTAGAGAGAAGTACTAGCGGTAAGCAGGTATGGACGAAACGGAAGTGAGAATGTCGGCTTGAGTAGCGCAAACATTGGTGGGAATCCAATGCCCCGAAATTCCAAGGGTTCCTCCGCAAGGCTCGTCCACGGAGGGTTAGTCGGGACCTAAGGCGAGGCTGAAAAGCGTAGTCGATGGACAACAGGTTTATAATCCTGTACTGATTAAAGATAGTGAAGAGGGACGGAGAAGGCTAACACAGCCGGATAATGGATACCGGTGTAAGTATCCGAGGTGAAGAGGGATGGAGAGAACATCCTGAGCTGAGGTATGAGTCGGAGGATTTACGAATCCGAAGTGTGTGATGTCAGGCTTCCAAGAAAAGCTCTAACCACGATAATTTTTAATTACCCGTACTCTAAACCGACACAGGTGGAAAGGTAGAGAATACCAAGGGGCGCGAGATAACTCTCTCTAAGGAACTCGGCAAAATGACCCCGTAACTTCGGGAGAAGGGGTGCCTGCGAGAGCAGGTTGCAGTGAAGAGGCCCAGGCGACTGTTTACCAAAAACACAGGTCTCCGCAAAGTCGTAAGACGAAGTATGGGGGCTGACGCCTGCCCAGTGCCGGAAGGTTAAGGAAGTTGGTCAGCGGTAACGTGCAGCTAGCGACCGAAGCCCCGGTGAACGGCGGCCGTAACTATAACGGTCCTAAGGTAGCGAAATTCCTTGTCGGGTAAGTTCCGACCCGCACGAAAGGCGTAACG
>RFRL01000314.1 GCA_009924545.1 Planctomycetia bacterium
GCGCCCGATCCGCGCGACGTGATCGCGGCGGCGCCGCGGCTGGGTGCCCGCTGGCTCCTCATCGACACCGCCGTGAAGGGGCGCGGCAGCATCCTCGGTCGCCCGCCCGGCTCGGCGCGGGAACCGGGTGCCCTGCAGGGCGACTCGAGCTCCGCAGCGCTCGGACCGACCGACGGGATGGTGACCGACTGGATCGCGGCGGCCCGCCGGCAGGGCATGGCCGTGGCGGTGGCCGGCAGCCTCTCGCTCGACGAACTGCCCTTGGCCCGCCGCCTGGGGGCGGACGTCATCGGACTGCGGACTGCCGTATGCTCGGGGGGACGTTTCGGACGGGTGACCGAGGATCGTGTCCGCCGGGCGGCCGCCGCCGTGGGCCGGCCAGGGGGTCGGCCGGCGCCGATCGCCGGCGGTGCCACAACGGGAGGAGAGTGCCGATGAAGACGTTGGAAGTGAGGGTGCCGCACAGCCTCGATCCGGTCGAGGTGCGGCGCCGGTTGGATGCGGCCCTGGTCAAGGCCCGCGACGACCTGGGGGGCAATGTCAGCGACATCGACGCCCGCTGGGACGAAGAGGATCGCTTGAGCTTCCTCCTCGGGGTGATGGGCCTGCAGATCCGCGGCCACCTCGAGGTCCTGGTCACCGAATTGGTGGTGCAGGTCGACCTGCCCGGCACGGCGCTGTTGTTCAAGGGGCGGATCCGCGACGGCATCCAGGAGCGGATCGGCGGTTTGTTGACCTCCTGACCCTCCCGCCCGACGCCGGTGCAGCGGTGGCCCGTGGCGGCACCGGCGGCCGGAAATCGCTCCCGTCGACCGCTCCGGTCGTACCGGATTTCCGAGCGGTCCGGGGGGGATTGGTCGGGGGTGGTGGCGACGGTCGATCCACCCCCTGCGGCGAGGGTATCATCGCGGACGCTCGCTGTCCGTCTGGTGCCTCGTGCCCGTGAGGAAGCCAACCCCCATGCGTCGTTGCTGGTTCCCCCAATCGATCGGTTCGGCGTGCTCGGTCGTCGGTCTCGGATGGCAGTCCGCCGCCGTCGTCCTGCTCGGGGCCCTCGGGGCTGCCAACGTGACCAGCCCGCGGATGGCGGTCGCCCAGCCGCAGGGAGGCAAGACCGCCCCCGAAGACGACCCCTTCGCGGATGAGCTCAACCCACTCGGCGGCGGCAAGCCCAAGGCGGCCACGCCGCGCGGACAAGGACCGCTCAGCCGACCACTCCCCGAACTGCCCACGCTGCCCCCGGATCCCGGGGCGCGCCGCCCCTTGACCCCCGATCAGCCGGGCCCGGCGCAGGGTGGCCGTGAGCGGGCGCTACCGTTGCCGTTCCCGGAGGCCGAAGGGGAAGCCGCTGCCGCGGAGGCGTCGCCGGCCGATCCGTTCCTCTCCGAGGCGGAGAAACTGGAGAAGGAAAAGAAGTACGCCGAAGCCGAGTCCGTGCTCACGAAGGCCGTCAGGGCCGACCCCAAGAACACCCTGGCCCATCTCGCCCTGGGGATGGTGCGGCGGCGCCTCGGGAAGCTCGAGGGGGCGATCGATGCCTACTCGGCCGGACTGCGCGTCGACGACTTCGATGGCCCGCTTCACTTCCGGCGTGGACTCGCCTGGTTCCACCTCGGGGAGCACCGCATCGCCCTCGAAGACTTCGACGATGCCGCCGGGCTGTCATTCGACGACCCGATCCCGGAACTGTGGCGCGGCCTGACGCTCATGGAGCTCGATCGTCCCCGGGATGCGATCGTCGCCTACTCGGCCGCCATCCAGCGCGACCGGACGCTGATGATCGCCTACCTCAACCGTGGCCTGGCCTACCTCGTGACCGGGGAGCCCGACAAGGCGGAGACCGATTTCGAACTGGCCATCCGCCACGACCCGGATGACGCCCGGGCATGGTTCAACCGGGGTGTCGCCCAGGCCCGGCAGCGGGAGTACGACAACGCCGCCAGATCGTTCAGCCAAGCGCTGCGGATCGATCCCTCGTTCGCCGCCGCGCGGCGAAACCTGGCTGCCGTGGAGGGTCGGCTGAAAGGTCTTGCCGGCGGCTGAATCCCGTTCTCCGCGGCTCGCGCGCCCCGCGTCGACCGTCGACCGGTCATTCAGGCGCCGGTACCTCCAGTCGCGTGCCGCTGACCCGCCAGGTGACGCCGAGGGGTGCGGTGATGGCGTCGAGCAGTTCCGCCCGCGTCGCGTCGCGAACCTCGACCTTCACGATCGCCGCCGGCTTCACCCCCGCCGCGACGAGGCGCTCGGGGTCGAGCATGAGTGCCAGCCCGGTCCGCCGCGCGACGACGGCGAGGAGCTCCTCCAGCGGTGCCTCGGCGCGAAGGGTGAAGCGGTCGCGGCCCGGATCCCGCACGCCGGTGATTCCCGCCGCCGGCGGCCGCGGGGCCAGCGCTGAGCGCCGCGGTTTGTCGCGCCCCGCCGGGTCGAGGCCATCCGCCAACGGCACGGTCGGCAGACGCGTCGCCTCCCCAGCGGAGGTTCCCGTGACGCCGCTCCAGTCCACCCGCCGGTCGAACTGACCGAGGATCAGATCGAGGCGGTCGGCGAGCGTGAGCGGGGGCAAGGTCAGGCCGCGGAAATGGTCGTGGGGGAGACGGTCGAGGCCGTCGAGGGCGAACCCCGCCTCCGTGGCGGCGTCATGGAGCAGCGCGCGGGGCACGGCGCCGTCCTTCCACGACCACGGTGCCGTGGCCAGGGCGCGACTCCGGACGGCCGCGGGGAGCGCCGCCACGTCGCGCTGCCGGCGGATCTCTGCCGCCGCGGTGAGGGCGGCGCGATCCTCGGGGAGGATGCGGATCGTGGCCTGCAGCGCCACCGCCCTGGCGGTCGCCGCCGCGGCCAGGCGCGCCACGATGCTCGCGAGTGGTTCGTCGTCGGCTTCGAGGCTGACCGGCCGCGTGGGATCGACGCGCCGGTCGATGACGATCGGCAGCCCCGCTTCGGCAGCGAGGCGCCGTGCCAGATCGCCGGCCGGCACCGCCGCCCAGGTGCCCGAGAGGGGGCGGTCGATGTCCCCGGCGAGGGCCGCGCCCCCGGCCAGCGTGGCGAGGGCACCCAGCACTGCAGACCGCCATGAGCGGCGCCGGGGCGCGGTCGCGGGGCTTGGTCGACTGGCCATGGCGAGCTCTTCGCTACGGGACCACCGGCCTCCCTGCCGAACCCGGGCCGACGCCGACCCGGCCCGCGTCGGGAGGCCGCCGCCGCGGGGCACCGAGTATAGTGCGGCCGCCCCGGCACCATGGCCGGCGGGGGGAGGAACGATGGCCGCTTCCGACGCGCCGACGGTGCTCGTGGTCGGGGCTGGCATCAACGGTGCCGCCCTGGCCCGTGAACTGGCGCTGTCGGGATGTGCGGTGGTGGTGGCCGATGACCACGACATCGCCGCCGGCACCACCGCCTGGTCGACG
>RFRL01000315.1 GCA_009924545.1 Planctomycetia bacterium
GCAGTGGTTGGAGAGTTGCTTGCCGCGAGCACGCGCCACGAAACACGCAGCCGCGCTTCCTCTGCGACCGACGCCGCAGGATTGGCGATGTTCGGGCCCGTGTAGACGTGCATGCGAGACACGGCAGCGGACGCCAGCCCATTTAGGAGGTACTGGTTCCACGCGCCGGGGCCGGTGCGAATCGGCACCGTCACGTCGACCGGCGAGGCGTAGGCTGGCGTGCCCACCAGCCGCAGGGCCGACAGCCGCACGTTGTCGTCATTCGTCGTCCCGGCGTTGCTGGGGACCATCCGCACGAACGCCCGGTGCGAGTGCGGCGAGCCGTTGGCCCACGCGAGGCCGTGGCGCACGAACCCCGGCTCGGCGTCCTGCCCGGCGATCGTCGCCGAAACAAGCGAAGCGTGCCGCTCCATCGCGGCCAGTTCCCACGGATGCCCGGGCCAACCCATCGCTCCCGTGTTCCGCGCGGCGACAGGCGTCGCCAGCGGCACGGCCGGGATCGGGTCGCGGAGCAGGTCGAGGTGGATCGACTCGGGGCTCAGCAGCTCCTGCCCGGGGACGCTCAACCACCCCACGCCGATGCCGGCGTCGATGTCGGCCTCGGTGCCGATCGGAGTCGTAAGGAGCAGCCCGCCGGCGCCGAAGGCGTAGCCGTCGGCCACAGCCACGTAGGCGTGCACCACGCCGTCGACCGACTGCCACAGGCCTGCGGTGACGTTGGCGAGCTCGTAGATCGCGCGGTGGTCAAGCACATCGGTGGCGATCGCCTCGTCGCCCTCAAGGATGCTGACCCGCACTGCCGTCGGCCGCCATCGGTCGAAGCTCACGCGGGCAAGCGATTCCAACACCGGGGATTCGGCGTCGACCGCGATCACGTGGCCCGTCGGCAGGTAGATCCGCGGCCCCGCCAGCGTGGTGAACCCCGTCAACGCGTTGGGCCCGGTCAACGGCCACGACGCCGAGAACCGCACGCCGAGCGCCGCGGGGTCAAACGACGCGCGTCCCGACTGCGGCCCGGGGACGACGCGAAACAGCGGGCTGTCGGCCTGGCCGTCGTTGTTGGCGAAATCCCTCTCCGGGTAGGCCCAGTGCATGCCGCGCCCTCAGAATCGGACCAGGGCCAACTGCCACGACGGCGACTGCGGGTAGGAGCCCTCAGGCGCGTAGCCGTCGCTCAATCGCGGCTGACCGCTGCTGTCGGTGGCAACGAACCCCAGGATGCGCAGCGGGCCCCAGTAGCTCGACTCGGCCCAGCCGGGCTCGGTCTGCCACGACGATTGCCGGTACGGAAATCGGGCGAACCGGTGGCGGCCAGTCCACATTCGGACGCGGGCCCACGCCAGGCCCGACACCGCGTAGACGCGGCGACCGGGGTCGACGCAGATCAGCACAGGATTGCTCGGGTCGTACAGATCTTCCTCGCCGGCGTAGACCGCCGGCATGGCCACAGGGCTGCGAAACCGACTGGCAAGCGAGTCAACCTCGTCGGTATTCGAGCCGGGCGTGATCTGCGACCCGGCGTTGCTGGTCTGCCAGCCGACGTAGCGCACCTCACCGAAAACGGGCGGGTCGACGCCACCGACCCCAGCGGCCATTGCCGGCGTCGGATCGGCGAAGACCCCCGTCACCGCTGGCAACGATGAAAGCAGCGCCGGCCCCCCAACCACGGCCGCGCGCTTGGCCGGGTCCACCGCTTGGCCGATCGCGTTCCACGCCGCCGCGCTCGGGCGAAACGGTTTTCCGCGGAATGCCGGGGGGAATGCGGAGCCCATCAGGAAGCCGCCAACTTCTGAAGGAAGAGCGCCGGATCATCGAACTCCTGATTTTCCAGCCACAACTCCGGCCAGTCGCTGCCGAGCCCCAGGTCGGCGAAGTCGATGCCGTCATAGACGCGGGCCACCCACACCCGCAGCGGCAGCGACACGACCGACGCCGATTGGCTGCTGGTTTCGTACTCGACCCACAAGTGATCCCAGCCGCGCTTCGTCGTCACCTGCACACCGCCGACGTAGAAGTCGCGGACCGTCTCGCGCGCGGAGAATGCGAACGCGACGGGCACCATCGTCGCGCCCTTGTTGATCGAGAACCGGGCACCCATGAAGAGGACATCGCCGGGCTCGAACCCGCGCCACAGCCGCTTGCTCGTGCTCTTGTCGTTGGCCGGATCATCGCGGTTCGTCTTCCCGACCGCGGCCCGGATCACCTCGAGGTAGCTCTTGCCCTTGATCACCTCAAACTGGTCGGTGCCCACGATGCGCTTCCGCTGATCTGGCGGTCGTCGGAAGATGTCACGCGCAGGCACGTGCCACGTCTCGGTCCAGCTCATCGCCGGCGCCAGCTTGTCGCACCCCGCCACTTGCTGGCCGTTGAAACCGATCGCCCCGGCGATGTCGGGCGGGTCGGGATCCTGCGTCTCGAGCGGGTTCCACGCGGCATCGAAAACGCGCTTGTACGCCGTCTGCTTGGGTCGCCCGTCGCTGCTTGACGCCTCGTCGGCCGCCGCCTGCGTGACGTGCTCCTGCTGCCCGGAGAGGTCCATTTCCAAACTGCCAGGTACGAGCGCCGATAGCGGCGTGTCGCCAACCTCGGTTTCCATTTGGACCGATTGGTTGAGGTAGCTCGCCGAGAGCTCGTACCACTCGCCGCCGATCGGGCGGGCATCGGTCCGCGAGCGGCGATACCCCTTCCCGTTGAACATCGGGGCCAGCTCGGCAATGAACGCCTTCGCCGCCACCGTCCCGACAGGCCGCGCTTGAGCCATTTGAACTCGTGCTCTTCCGCCACGCTGCCGTCGGCGTTGGTGATCATGGTCACCACCGCGCTCTCGCCGGCTTCGATCAGGTCGGGAATCTGCGGCACGTGTCACCTCACGCGAACTGGACGCCCTCACCGCGGACGATCGCGCGGTGGATCTGACGGAGCAGGGTCACGGCATCCTCGTTGGCGTTGGCGGCCCGCTCGCTCGCGGTGAGCAGGTCGCGGTCTCCGCGGGCCACCCCGGCCGGAGCGGAGCGGATCGCCGCTGCCGTCGAGGCGAGCGCGCCCTGGAGGTTGCCGAGCTCGGGCAGGGCCGCCGGCGGCTGGAACATCGCCCCGGCACCGGGGGCAGGGCCCGCCGCCGCCATGGGGAACGCGAAGGTGTCGATCTCCGGCGCGGCCTTCCAGCCCGGCGGGCGCTCGTGGCCGGTCTCGTCCGGGTTGGCTGGCTTGCCTGCCTTCGGCGCGGCTTCTCCAGTTCCGAACAGGTAGTCGAAGAACCCTGCCTTCGGGGCGTTGTAGTTGCCGCCTTCGGTGTTCTTCGCGGTCTTCTCGGTGGCTGCCGCAATCCTCTCCTGCACCGACTGCGCGTTGGGGTTGCCGGGCCCGCCAACGCCGAGCTGCGAAGCGATCGACCCCGCGAAGGT
>RFRL01000316.1 GCA_009924545.1 Planctomycetia bacterium
GCCGACGCCAAGGATCAGCTCGCGGCCGCTGCGACGGAGCTGATCGAGCGGCCCGTGCTCGACGTCGTTAGCGACTCGCCCGGCGATCACGAGACCTACGGCGTGATCGAGCCCGATCCGGAAAAGGTGAAGGTCGGCATGACCGGCGTGGGCCAACTCGTCGAGATCCGCGACGCGTCGGGCAACAAGCTGGCTCGGCTGATCGTCGGCAAGGAAGACAAGCGGCCCGCCGGCGCCGGGCCATCATCGGGGCGATCGCTGCGTTTCGTCCGGCGTGCCGGCCAGGATCGTGTCTATCGCGTCGAACTCGACACGTCGAAGTTCACCACGAAGTTTGACGACTGGATCGAGAAGGACCTATTGAAGATCTCGCCGTGGGACGTCCGCCGGCTCACGCTCGACGACTCGTCGTGCACGTTCGGCATGGACGAGGCCTCTGGTCGGCCGACGATTTCGCTCGACCGCCGGGTCGCCGGCTGCGGGCGACTGCTGAAGGTCAGCTCCAGGAGCTTCGCCAGACTGTGGCGGCCCGCCACCACCGTCGAGCCATTGGCCAGCGTGATCCGCACGGCCGGGTGCGGGGCTTTCCTGGTCGGCATGGGACACCCTCCGCAGGATCGGCTCTCTACCGCTTCTATCGGCAAACCACGCCGTCGAGTGCACCCGTTCCCGGCCGCGCACGCCACCCGGGAACCCCGGGCGGTATCATGGCGACGACCGCCGCCGGAAGAGCGGCGAACCTCCGGGAGATCCGCTGCGTGGAGACGAGCCGCTGCGTGGGAACCGTGAGCCAGTCGCGTCGGACGGAATCGTGCCACCAAGCCGCTCGGCGCGCCCGGGCCGCCGCCACCGGGATGGTCGCCCGAGCGACTCGGGGTGCGGCAGAAGAGGCCGTGCGGCACGGAGCCGTGCTCCTGCGTGTGAGCTTGCCAGGGGCTGGCCTGCTGGGTGCTGTGCTGTTGTTGGGTGTGGTGCTCTTGGGAAGTGGCATCGGCTCCCGCGCCGCCGCCGGCGACTGGCCCGACTTCCGCGGCCCCGGCGGTGAGGGGAGCGCCGCGGGTTGCAACCCGCCCGCCGAGTGGAACCTCGAGAAAAACGTCCGCTGGAAGGTGCCGATCCCGGGCAACGGTTGGTCGAGCCCCATCGTCCGCGGCGACAGGATCTTCCTCACCACCGCGGTCCCGGCCGACGGCGATCCACCCACCCGGCAGTCACTGCGCGTACTGTGCCTCGATCTCGGCACCGGGGCCACACGCTGGGATCACGAAGTTTTCAGCAAGGCCATGGGGCCGGAGGCGAAGCTCCACACGAAAAACTCCCATGCCAGCCCGTCGCCGATCGCCGACGAGCGGCATCTGTTCGTCCACTTCGGCCCCGACGGCACCGCCTGCCTCGACTTCGACGGCACGGTCGTGTGGTCCAACGACCGGCTGCGCTACAACCCCCAGCACGGTGCCGGCGGCTCGCCGATCTTCTCCGGGCCGCGGCTGGTGTTCCACGCCGACGGCGTCGAGGAGCCGTTCATCGCCGCCCTCCACCGCGATTCGGGGACCGTCGCCTGGAAGACGATCCGCCCCCCGACGCAGACCCCGCGGTTTTCCTTCTGCACTCCGCTGGAGATCGTCGCCGAGGGCCGTCGCCAGATCATCTCCCCCGCCAGCCACGTGGTGGTGAGCTACGACCCGGTCACGGGGGAGGAACTGTGGCGCGTGACCTATCCGAACAAGTGGTCGGTGGTTCCCCGACCGGTCTTCTCCCACGGCCTCGTCTTCGTCTGCACCGGCTACGACGGCCCCGCGGAACTGCTCGCCATCCGCCCCACCGGCTCAGGCGACGTCACCGGGAGCCACGTCGTCTGGAAGACCGACGACAACGTGCCGCACAACCCCTCGCCGCTGGTGGTGGGGGACGAGATCTACCTCATGGCCGACAACGGCATCGCCTCCTGCCGCGACGTGACCACCGGCACCCTCCACTGGCGGCAGCGGGTCGGCGGCAATTTCTCCGCCTCCCCCGTCCATGCCGCCGGCAGGATCCACGTGATCAGCGAGACCGGGGTGGCCACCATCTTCGCCGCCGGCCGCGCGTGGCGCGAGCTGGGGAGCTGCGATTTCGGGGAGGCGGCGCTGGCCAGCCCCGCCTTCGTGGATGATGCGGTGCTCGTGCGCACCGCAGGGCACCTGTGGCGGATCGAATGACCCTTGCACCCGCGATCGATCCACCCTGCCATCGAGGGTACAAACCGGTGTGTCGCGCGAAAATGTTCCCGGCACTGATCGTGGCGGCGATGGCCGCCGGAGCACACGCTGAAGATGCGCCGGAGTTGCCCCCCCTGGCCCGGTCGGGCGCGGGGGTCGTCCGTACCGATCTCAACGGCGACGGCCACGACGACATCGTCGTCTCCAACGGCGAGGGCTACGGGGTGTGGCTGTTCGTGCCGCCGGAAGCGGCGGTGGCCCACCTGGAGTGGCAGCCGGGCTGGACCCGCGTCCTCCGCGAAGGGCAGCCGGGGGATGCCCAGGCGCTGCCGCGCCTCGATCGCGGTGAAGTGCGGGTCGAGGAGGGCGACCTCGTCGTCGGCGACCTGCGCGTCGCGCGCGAGGAGTTGCTCCGTGTGCCGGGGCCACCTCCGCTCCCGCCGGCGGCGGCCCGCGCGGCCCTCCGCCTCCCGCCGGGGCTCGAGATCACCCTCGCCGCCGCCGAGCCGGCGGTGATCGATCCGGTGGCGATCGACTTCGACGAGCAGGGTCGGATGTGGGTGGCGGAGATGGGCGACTATCCGTTCGCCGAGGGGGAGGCGACGGACGACGGCGCCATCACCTGGCAGGACGGTGTGCCGGGCGAGGGAGCGGGGCTGGGGCTGATGCAGTCGCGGATCCGCATCCTCGAGGATGCCGACGAGGATGGGGTGTACGAATCGAGCACGTTGTTCCTCGACGGCCTGCGGCACGTCACCGGCCTGGCCTGCTGGGACGGAGGCGTGTTCGTGGCGGGGGTGCCCGAGGTGTTTTTCGCGCGCGACGACGATGGCGACGGCCGCTGCGACCGGCGCGAGAGCTGGTACCGCGGCTTCACGGCCGGCAATCCCCAGCACCTCGTCAACGGCTTTTGCCTCGGCCTCGACGGCTGGTTCCACGGCGCCAACGGCGACAGCGGTGGCGACGTGGAGTGCGTCCGCACGGGGGAGCGGATCACGCTTGGCCGCTACGACTTCCGCTTCGACCCACGCTCGGGCGCCTTCCGGCGCGAGGTGGGGATGACGCAGGTGGGCAAGTGGCGCGACGACTACGGCAACTGGTTCGGCACCAACAACGCCCTGCCCGGCTGGCACTACTGGCTGCCGCTGGCCCACCTGGAGCGGCATCCCGACGTTGTCG
>RFRL01000317.1 GCA_009924545.1 Planctomycetia bacterium
CCGGAGGGCCGCCGCCCGGGGGACCACCAGACGTTTCGGCCGGCCCTCGGGATTGGGCACCTCGAGGAAGTCGCCCGCGGGATCGGCGCGGAGTTCGGCGTCGACGAACCGCCGTTGCCGCACCGCTTCCGCCAACCGCACGGTGAAACTGCTGCGGCCTGTGCCGCTCCCGGGGTTGGTCGGCACGATCCAGATCGGCTCGCGGACGATGGCCACGATCCCCAGTGCCATCACCAGTGCTCCGGGGAGCATCCGCCAGGGGGCATGATCGCGCAGCCGCTCGGTCGCGTCCGCCGCCAACAGCACCACGAGCGGGAGCGATACCAGATGCTGCGCGTAGAAATAGCGGTCGGGGAAGGTGGTGCGGTAACCACCCAGGCACTGGCCCAGCTCCGGACGAAACAGGACGAGGGCCAGCGACGCGAGGGCCATGACGAGGAGCCCCCCCAGGTACACGGGGCGGTGCCGGGGCAGGCTCACCGACCAGCCCGCCACCAGCACCACGACCGCAAGCAGGAGCGTGCGCTCCGTCGACAGGTGGCGGTAGACGGGCCACACGACCGGGTAGAGCATGCTCCGCGCCACCCCGATCTCGATCGCCGCTTCCGTGGACAGCGGCGGCGCCGTCACCGGCAAGCGCTTCGCCTGCGGCGCCGGGAGGCCGACCGCCACCAGCATCACCCCGGCCGCCACGATCCCCCAGGGAAAAAGCCGGTCGTTCGGGAGGGGCCAGGGGCGGTGGTGGTCGCGGGCCTGCGCCAGGCTCGGCCAGATGGTCACCGGGAGGATCGCGTGGCACAGCGGGTTGGTGGCGGCGCAGGCGACCAGACCGAGATCGGTGGCCAGCGCCGCCATCCGGCCGCGGACGTTGGCCAGACGGTGCCAGGCGAGCACGAAGGCGAGGAACAGGCAGAGAAACCCACCGTTGGCGGCACGGCCGAGGATCTCGAATCCGGAGGGGCTGCGATCGTGGAGCCCCAGCGGCAGGAAGCAGGCCAGCAGCCACACCGCCGGGAGACGGATCCCGGGCAACTGCCGGCGGAGGAGCAGGACCGGCAGCGAGATCACCGCCGCGAAGGCGAGGTAGGAGACGCGCGCACAGGCCCCCGCGAGGTGGACGAGGTCGCCGTCGTGTACCCAGGCGCACCACTGCCCGCCCAGCCACAAGATGAGCACGTTGCCGAACACCGGGTAGTCGGCGCCGCGGCGACCATGGAACACCGTCCCCCAGAAACCGCGGGTGTGGAGGCTACTCGTCCACGCCCCGTCCTCGGCGAACAGTTCCGGGAGGACGCCGGCCACGGGGGCCCGGGCGAAAAGCAGCACCAGGGCCGCGGCCGTGGCGGCAAGGTACTGGAAGACCGGGTGGCGGACGACGTCACCGACATCGGCGGCCAGCGCCCGCCAACCCTGCGTGGGTGGCGGCAGCGGGGTGGAGGCGGCCATGTCAGTCAAGGTCTCCGCTGGCGGGCAGGAGGCGATCGGCGATCTCCACCGCGGTCGGCCGGCCGCTGGCGGACGTCGCCGAGGCATGGATCACGGTGGTGGCCGTGTCGGTGGTGGGAAGGGTCGCCGCAAAGCGGGGATGGCCGTCGGGGAATGGCCCGGGTGGGGAGGTTTCGACGGCGCGGAGGGCGACCACCGTCGCCACGCCCAGCGCCCCCAGGCAGACGGCCCAGGCGGTGCAGCGGCGGGCGACGGTGGCGAGGGGGGCGTGCATCGGTCGGCTCCGGGAAGGGGGAAACGTGAGGAACGGTGCTGGTTCAGAAAACGACCATGAACTGGGTCTGGATCGCCGTGCCGGTGGCACCCGCGCGGTACGGGTAGAGGATTGCCTGGGCGGGGCTGCGGACGATCGACAGGGCCTCGAGGGTGAAGCGTCCCTGACGCGAGCCGTTGACGTACCAGTTGAAACCCCCGCCGTATTCCTGCCCTGTGCCGAACGGTCCGGTGACGGCGCTCGAGCGCCCGTAGACCTCCGCGCGGCGCGGGAGGAAGCACCACGCGACGTAGCCCATGCCACCGTGGTCGAAGACGCTCGACCGGGAGAAGGTGCCGGTGCCGGCGAAGTCGTCGAGGAGGCGGAAGTAGTACTCGAAACCGACGCCCACGCCACGCCACTTCCAGCCGGCGTCGACGGTGGAGAGGTGGTAGCGGTAGCTGTCGATCTGCGTGTCGGGCCCGAGGGCACCCGCGAGGGCGAGGGGCGTGCCATCGGAGAGCCGGACGATCGTGTTTTCCGGATTGAGGGTGGGGACGATGCGGGCGTAGGCGCGTGAGTAGACGCCGCTGGTGCCGATCCGCAGCGCCGGGGAGTCGTGATGCTCCATGTCGCCGAAGCCGAGGCCGAAGGGGGCGAGCGGCTCCCACCAGGTGTTGCCGGCGAAGGCCATCGAGGTCCCGCGGCGGATGACACCGGCCGTGCCCCCGTCGATCGCGTTCCAGATCCCCGCCTGGTAGTGGAGGTGGCGGTCGAACAGCGCGCCCAGCGCCGCCACTCCCGGGCTGTAGCCGGGCCGGAAGAAGGTGTTGGCCATGCTCCGGTCGACACCCACGGTCCAGGCGTTCGAATCGACCCATTCGCGCGTGCCGGGCACGATCGTCATGCCCCCGCCGAGGATCGCCCCGGGACCGAACTTCCACCCCACCATGCCGATCGGTACGACGCCCTGCTGGATGCCGGCGTTGGAGGTGCCGAAGAGGGCGAACGCATAGAGCAGTCGCTCGTCGACGACATGACCGGTGAAGGAGAGGAGGTACCGGTTGAGCGAGAAGGCGTTGATGTTCTGGATGGGGAGCGGGGTGCCGGCGGCGTTGGTCCACTCGGTGGCGCCGCGGGCGAACTCCAGCCACCGCAACTGGAGGAAGCCCCCGATCGCCAGAGCGAACGGAAACGCGTCGCTCCCCGGTGGTTCGGCATAGAGGAGCAGGCCCCGCGGACCGACCAGGTCGGTGGCGGGGATGTAGCGCGGCCGCGGCATGCCGGCGAGCCGTTCCTCCACCGCGGCGTCGATGGCCGCGCGGAGGAGCGCCTCCTGCTCGGCCTCGGTGGTGGAGCCGTCGGTAAACGGAGGCAGAGGCGTGGGGACGGCGCGACCTGCCCGGAGGGGGCGCCCCTGGCCCGTGTTGGATTGGGCTTCACCGGCCTCCCGGATCCTGACGTTGTCGCCCCGGACAGCCGCACTGGCTGTCAGCGAGGCCGCGAGCAGCACGAGCACCAGTCCACAGCGCATGGCAGGCTCGTTCCGCGGATGCCCGGCGGTCTGTTCCACGGTCGGCAGATCGGGTCGACCCCGGCCGATTCTGCAGGCTATTCCGGTTGTGAGGCCGGAACGGCTGCCTCC
>RFRL01000318.1 GCA_009924545.1 Planctomycetia bacterium
CCCCACCGCCGCCTGGACCGGGTGCTTCGCCCCCGGGGCGCGGGCCACCGAAGCCACGGCGTGAATCCCACTCGCGCTGCCCGCGGAACTGGACGCGTGCATAGAACCGGTCGAGCGATTCGAGCCGTTGCTCGCTGGGCAGATCGACGACGTCGCTGCGCTCGGCGGGATCGCGCAGTGCCATGTACTGGTGCCACACCGCGGCGGCGGCGAGGAGACGCTTCCGCTCCGCGGCGTTGTCGTCGCTGGTGTCGGCGAGGAACCGGGCCAACTGGAGAACGTCGTACCGGGCCACCTCCGACAGCGCCATGAACTCGCTCACCCGGTCGGCTAGGTGCCGGCGCTCGTCGGCCGAGAGCAGCTCCACCTCCGCCCGCCGCCGCGCGAAGACATCGGCCGACACACCGCGCCCCAGCGGTTCGCCCTCCAGGGCGGCGATCGCCGCCTCCAGTTCGGGTGGCACGGGGGATTCGGCAGGTGCCGGCTCACCCGGCGGCGCGGCCTCCGCCGGGGGATCCGCGCCCCGGCCCTCGCCGGGGCGACCGAACGGTCCGAACCGGCGCACCGCGGGATAGTTCTTCGCGGCGACGGCGGTGAGAAACCCCACCGAGCCGGCCTCGCGCAGGGGGGCGACATGGCGGATCACGGGCAGGTACTCCAGCGCCCTGATGTCGGGATCGGGGGCGGTGCTCCGCCCGGCGGCCAGCCCCAAGCCCAGGCCGCCGAGGATCACCAGCCCCGGGATCCACCAACCGCGGCCGCTGCCGGTACGCTGGGCACGCGTCTCACCCGCTCCGCGCGCGGCGACCGCCGCCATTTCCACCGTGGTGGAGGTGAGGGTGGGGGAGGCGGCCGACCGTGGGAGCACGTCGAGCGCCTCCCACACCCCGCCCAGGGCCTCCGCCGGGGAGGACGCCGCATCGGCGTCGGCTGGGACCCCGTGCCCGCCCACCGGCAGGCCGGTCTCCGTGTTCCTGCTCATCGCAGTCCCTCCCGATGATAGGGTTCCAACGCGACCCGCAGTTGATCGCGGGCGCGGAACAGGAGCGACTTCACCGCCGGGACGGTGAGCCCCATGGCGGCGGCGATCTCTTCATAGGAACAGTGCTCGAACTTCGCCAGGAGCAGGGCCATGCGCTGGTTGTCACCGAGCCTGGCGATCGCCTCCTGGACCACGTCCCGCAACTCGCTACGGTCGACCTGCCGCGCCGGCCGCTGGCCACTGGCGGCGACCGCGAGTTGGTCGAGCCCGATCTCGCCATGTGAGGCCGAGGCCGACACCGGCACCCCCTTCTCCAGCCGCCGGTAGGCCCGTTGCCGCAGGTCGCTGGCCACGTTGTTGGCGATGGTGTGGATCCAGGTCGAGAACCGGGCCGTCGGCCGGTAGCCGGCCCGGGCCCGGTAGACCCTCAGGAACACCTCCTGCGCCAGGTCCTCGGCGGTCGAATGATCGCCGGTGTGATGGAGAAAGAGGGTGACGAGCCGGTCCTGCCAGAGGGCGACGAGCTCCTCGAAGGCCTCGGCGTCGTCCGCCTTCACCCGCAGCATGAGTTCCGCGGACGGATCGGCGGTCGGTGCCATCCCACCCCTCGCTCGACCGCCCGGCCCCGTCCGTCGGTCGCCGCCTGGGGGCCCGCACGACGGCGGATACAGGCGCGTCACAGACCGCCGGTCGATCGACTTCGACCGACGTCACCGGCAGACGTGGTCCAGGGCTGCAGCGGATCGACTTCAGCGGTCTTCAGTGCGAACTGTGGAAGAAACAGTGGAGCGGAGGAGGATCGAACTCCCAACCTCGGCATTGCGAACGCCGCGCTCTCCCAGTTGAGCTACCGCCCCGTCCCCCCGCACGAAGCGGAGCGTGGGGAAGATCGATCGTATTCCCCCCCCCGGGGCCTGTCCAGCCTCGCGCCCAGCCTGCCGCCGCGGGGCGCTACAATCACGAAGTCGTCCCACACCCGCCCCGGCCGCAATGAACGTTCCACCCATCGTCGTCCGCGGGGCCCGGGAGCACAATCTCCGCGACGTCACCGTGGCCCTGCCCCGCGGAAGGTTGGTCTGCCTGTGCGGAGTGAGCGGTTCGGGGAAGTCGAGCCTGGCGTTCGACACGCTCTACGCCGAAGGGCAGCGACGCTACGTCGAGAGCCTCTCCACTTTCGCCCGGCAGTTCCTGGGGCAACTGCCCCGGCCCGACGTCGATTCCGTCACCGGGTTGTCACCGTCGATCTCGATCGCGCAAAAGTCGGCGGGCCACAACCCGCGGTCGACCGTGGCGACGATGACGGAGATCCATGATTTCCTCCGCGTGCTTTTCGCGCGCGTCGGCACCGCCCACTGCCCCACGTGCGACGCCATCCTCGAGGCCCAGCCCCGCGATGCCATCGTCGAACGGATCCTCACCGCCCGGGCCGACCGGCGCGTGATGGTGCTGGCACCGGTGGTGCGCGCGGCGAAGGGGGAACACCGCGACCTGTTCGCCGATCTCGTCCGCCAGGGGTTCACGCGGGCCCGGGTCGACGGGCGCATCTGCCGGGTCGAGGATCCGCCACCGCTGGAGAAGGCGGTCAAGCACACGATCGAAGTGGTGGTCGACCGGCTCGTGCCCGGGACCGCGACCCGGAGCCGGTTGGCGGAGGCGGTGGAGCTCGCCCTCCGGACCGGCGGCGGGCAGGTGATCGTCGCCGCCGAACCGGCCGGCCCCGAAACGCCACCCCCCCGGACCGGCCGGCGGGCCAAGGTCCCGGCGGTGGACGCCGACGCCGAGCTGGTGCTCTCCAGCCGCTATGCCTGCGCCGCCTGCGGCACGAGCTTCGAGACCCCGGAGCCGCAACTGTTCAGCTTCAACAGTCCCCAGGGGGCGTGCCCGAGTTGCGACGGCCTCGGCGACATCTACGGCGTCGATCCCGCCAAGCTGGTCACCGACCCGGAGCGCTCGTTGCGCAAAGGAGCGCTCGGTGTCCTGGGCACCTTCCGTGACATGCCGCGCTGGGTGCGGCGCTTGCTCGTGGGCGTGGCGGCGCATGCCGAGGCCGCGCGCCGCTTCCCGCCGGGGACGCTCCTCGACACCCCGTGGTGTGAACTGACCGCCGCGCAGAAGCGGATCTGGCTCGACGGTGCCGGCGTGGGGGAGATCCGCATCCGCTGGCAACGCGGCCGCGGCGAACGGGGGGCCAAGACGCGTTTCGAGGGGCTCCGCGCCCTCCTCACCAACCGCTGGCGCAACGCCAAGAGCGGCATCATGCGCCGGATGCTCGAGAAGGTGATGAGCATCACGCCCTGCGGGGCCTGCGGCGGCGCCCGCCTGGGGCCCCAGGCCCGCGCGGTGCGGATCCGCACCG
>RFRL01000319.1 GCA_009924545.1 Planctomycetia bacterium
CTTCCACAGCCAGCCCGCCAGCAAGCCGGCCGGCACCGCCATCAGCCCCTGCACCAGGGCGTACCAGCCGAAGCCCGCCCCCACCCGCCCCGGCGGGGCGAGCTGGGCCACGAGGGCCCGTTCCGCCGGTTCGATGAGGCCCTGGGCCGCAGCCACCAGGCCGATCGACACGAGGGTCGCCGGCAGCGTGCCGGCCAGTGCCAGCCCGGAGTGGGCCACGGCGAACAGCAGCCAGCCGGCGGCCAGCGCCCCCCGGGCCGCCCACCGCTCGACGCGGCGCCCGGCCCCGTGCGCCATGCCGCTCTTCACCAGGCCGACCGCGAACCACACCGCCGGCACGAGTCCGGGCCGCACCCCCCTGTCGGCCGCGCGGAGGAGGAGGAACTGCTCGCCGTGAATCGGCTGCACGGCAGCCGCACCCACTGGAGGTTTTCGTGTGGACAAAGGCCACGGAGGGACTTGGTCCACGGGCTGCTAGCGGCCGGCGGCGCGCCAGTCGCGCCACGTCCAGGTGAGCATCTCCGGCAGGACCATGCCGCCGTGCTTGCCGTTGTGGCCTCCCACGCCGCCGATGAACTGGTGGTCGTAGCTGGCGAAGGCCAGCGCCTTCTGCATCTGCAGGTTGCCCAGCCACCAGTGGCCGTGCTGGTTGTCGAGGTCGTTCTCCCCGTCCTGGAGGCTGACGCGGATCGGCTTGGGGGCGGCCTTCGTCTTGCGCACCAGCGCCGGATAGTGGTCGCCGCCACGGATGTCGGTGAAGCTGCCGACGTGGCTCACCACCTTGCGGAACAGGTCGGGCCGCTCCCAGGCCACGGTGAAGGCGCAGATGCCCCCCGAGGAGATCCCGCAGATGCCACGCCACGTGGGATCGTCGGTGAGCCGGTGGGTCCGGGCCACCTCGGGGAGGATCTCGGTCTCCAGGAACCGCGCGTAGGCATCGGAGAGGGTGTCGTATTCGAGGCTCCGGTTGCTCGGCCGCGGCTCCCAGCCGGGCTTCTCTCCGGGCAGCGATTCGGCGACGTGGCCGGGGTCGAGGAAGATGGCCACCGTCGGCGGCATGGCACCAGAGTGAATGAGGTTGTCGAGGACGATCGGCACGCGGAACTGACCCGTCTCGCTCACGTAGGCGTGGCCATCTTGGAAGACCATCACCGCCGCCCCGCGGTTGCCCGGGGCCGGGGTGCCGGTGGCGTCGGCGAGCGCGGCCAGGTGGACCGCCGCCGGCGTGTAGATCCACATCCGGCGGATCGTGCCGGGGAAGACCCCGGTCGAGCGGAACACCCGCTCCTCCACGCTGCCGCGCGCCACGCCGGAGGCGCGGTCGGTGCTCGTGGCGGTGAGGACGTAGTCCTTGTCGAAGTCGGTGGCCGGCGGTTGGGCAGTCATGGTGCCCGGCAGGATGACGGCGACGAGGGCCGTGGCCAGCGCGGGCAGGTGAGCGGGCGAGCGCGCAGCAAATCGACGAAACATCGTCAGGTTCCCAGGTGGCGTGGTGGTGGCAAGGGTACGATACCCCCCATGACCGGTTTTCCGCACCCTGCGCTCGTGCCCCTCCTGGCCGCCGGCCGCGAGGACGCGCTGCGGCCGTTGCTGGTGCAACTGGTGGTGATCATGCTCGCCGCCCGGGTCGGGGCGGTGATCGCCCGCTGGCTGCGGCAGCCGAGCGTGGTGGGGGAGATCTCGGCGGGCCTGCTCCTCGGGCCCTCCGCCTTCGGGGCGGTGGCGCCGGAGTTGTCGGCCCTCGTCTTTCCGCGCGGTGCCGCGGCGGTGGGGGGGCTCGAGGCGGCGCTCACCGCCTTCAGCCAGGTGGGGCTGATCCTCCTCCTGTTCCTCATCGGCATCGAGTTCGACTTCTCGCACATCCGCCGGCAGGGGCGGCTGGCGGCGGTGGTGAGCGTGGCGGGAATCGTGGCCCCGTTTTCCCTCGGCATCGGCCTGGCGTGGCTGATGGCGCCGCGGCTGGGCGCCCTGGGGGCGGCCACGGCGATCGACATCCGCTCGTTCGCCCTCTTCATGGGCACGGCGATGTCGATCACCGCGATCCCGATCCTGGGGCGGATCCTCATCGAGATGGGCCTGCAGCACTCCCCCCTGGGGGCGTTGGTGATCGCCGCGGCGGCCTGCGACGACGCCGTGGGCTGGACGCTCCTGGCGGCGGTGTCGGCGATCGCCACCGGCAACTTCGACCCGTGGACGATCCTCGGCATGGCCCTGGCCGCGGCCGCGCTGGCCGCCGTGTTGGTGCTGGTGCTGCGACCGCTGCTCCTGCCCTGGCTGGAGCGCTGCCTGGGCGATGCTGGAACCGAGGATCACGACCGTGCCACGGGGCTACCGCTGGGAGTGCTGTCGGTGCTCTTGTCGCTGTTGTTGCTGTCGGCCCTGATCACCAGCCGGATCGGGATCTTCGCCATCTTCGGCGCGTTCCTCCTGGGCGCGTCGCTCTCCGGCTCACCGCGGGTCCGTACTGCGGTGGCCGCCCAGTTCTCCGACTTCGTGACGGTGTTCTTCCTGCCGATCTTCTTCACGTTCACCGGCCTGCGCACCAACGTCGGGTCGCTGGCCAGCGTTGAGGCGGTGGCGTGGGCAGTGGCGGTGTTCGCCGTGGCGGTCATCGGCAAGTGGGGCGGCTGCGGCCTTGCCGCCCGTCTCGGCGGCCTCCCGCCGGGAGAGGCGGCGTGCGTGGGTGTGCTGATGAACACCCGGGCCCTGATGGAGTTGATCGTCGTCAACGTGGGGATGGACCTCGGCGTCATCCCCCCGGCGGTCTACTGCATGCTCGTGCTGATGGCGATCGGCACCACGCTCATGGCCACGCCGGCAGCCGTGCGGTTCCTCGCCGGCACACAGTACGCCGGGCGCCTCTCCGAGCGCGGCTTTCTCCGCTCCTGATCGCTCGGCGGTCATCCCCGGTTCGCCACGCAGCGGGCGCCCGGCGATTTCAAGGGAAAGCGGCGTTGTGCCCGGGCCGCGATCGGGAGCGTTTTTCCGGAGCGAGGTTCTCTTGACAGCGCGGCGAAGTGTCGGCTAATCTATCGCGAGTGGGGATTCCACAGGTCTTTTTGTTCAAGGAACCGCTCCTGCAAGCACCCGGATCCGCCGACGGCTTTCGTCGCTGCGAGTTCGTTGCAGGATTTTTCTCGGTTCCGTCCAGGTGTTCCTGGCCCTTTCCCGGATCCTGTTCCTTTGTCGTGGTCGTCTGCGCGCCATCGTCGCCTGTGCGATGACGGCGCCCGGCGCCATCGGTTCAGGGGGCAGGTTCGTCAGACCGCGCCGCGGTCGACGGTGATGGGCCAGCGTGCGCCGCGACATGCCCCCGGCAAGGGGTGAACC
>RFRL01000320.1 GCA_009924545.1 Planctomycetia bacterium
GGCCCAGCGCGGCCGCGTCCGAGGACCGTCAGCTGCCCCGCAGCCCGGCGGGCCACCACCGCGCGGCAGCCACTCCCGCCACCGTCGACGCCGATCACCAGATCGGCGGCGGCGGCCCGCGCCACCGGGGTCGGCACCGCGATGGCGCCGCGGAGCTGGCCACCGGCCTCGGCAAGGAGCCGCCGCGCCTCGGCCGTCGGCACACCGCGCCGCGCGGCCACGATCGCCGTCTTCAGCTCGCCGTCGTGGCACGCCAGGAGCGCCGCGGCGGCGGCGTCGTCGAGGCCGGTGAGCCGGGCGGCGATGCGCCGGCTGCGGTCGAGGAGCTTGGAGTTGGTGGCGCGGAGGTCGACCATCAGGTTGCCGTAGGTCTTGCCGAGGCGGATCATGGCGCCGGTAGAGAGCATGTTGAGCACGAGCTTGGTGGCGGTGCCCGCCTTGAGCCGCGTCGATCCGGCGATCACCTCGGGCCCCACCACCGTTACGATCGCCACGTCGACTGCCGCCGCGAGCTGCGAGTCGGGGCTGCAGGCGATGCCCACGGTGAAGCCACCGCGTTGCCGTGCATGGGCCACCCCCCCGAGCACATACGGAGTGCGTCCGCTGGTGGCGATGCCGACGAGCACGTCGGCCGGACCGAACGCGATCCCGTCGAGGTCGGCGACGGCCAGTTCCGGGTTGTCCTCCGCCCCCTCGATGGCCCGGGTCAGCGCGGCAGGCCCCCCCGCGATCAACCCCACCACCAACTCCGGTGGCGTGCTGAACGTAGGGGGGCATTCGCTCGCATCGAGCACGCCGAGCCGGCCCGACGTGCCGGCGCCGAGGTAGACGAGGCGGCCGCCCGACCGCAACCGTGCCGCGATCTCCTCGATCGCCCGCGCGATCGCCTCCCCCTCCGCGGCCACCGCCGCGGCAACGAGCGCGTCCTCGGCGGCCATCACCCGGACGATGCCGCGGGCGTCGAGGGAATCGATGGCGGCGGTGGCGGGATTGACCGCCTCGGTCGTGAGCAGACGCATGCGGCGGAGTCGTCGGGGGACGGGTGTCGCCGGGGCGCGACGACACGGCGCACACTATACTACTCCCCCCGCCCCGCGGCGGGGCGGCCGGCGCGGTCCGGCCGCTGGGCCCTCGGTGGAAGGATCGCATGAACGCGGTGCTCGGCCCGGTCGATGTCGCCGTGCTCGTCGCCTTCCTGGTGTCGGCGGTGGCGATCGGCCTGTTCGCCGGTGGTCGGACGCGGACCCTCGACGCCTACCTCCTCGGCGATCGCGACCTGCCGTGGTGGGTGATCCTCGGTTCGATCGTCGCCACCGAAACGAGCGCGGCGACCGTCCTCAGCGTGCCCGGCGAGAGCTTCGGTAAAGCCGGCATGCGCTTCCTGCAGCTGCCGCTGGGCTACATGCTCGGCCGCATGGCGATCGTCCGCTTCCTCCTCCCGCTCTACTTCCGCGGCACGCTCAACACCGCCCACGAGGTGCTCCGCGACCGTTTCGGCCCGGTGGTGCAGCGGGCCGCGGCCCTCCTGTTCCTCGTGGCCCGCAACCTCGGCGACGGGCTGCGGCTGTTCCTCGCGGCGCTGGTCTTCCGGAAGCTCACCGGCCTGCCGCTGGAGTGGAGCGTGGGGGTGATGGGTGCCGTGACGATCCTCTACACGGTGCTCGGCGGCCTGCGGAGCGTGGCGTGGAACGACTGCGTGCAACTGGTGATCTACGTGCTCGGCGGCATCGTCGCGGTGTTCGTCATCCTCGCGCGGATCCCGGGCGGCTGGCCGGCGGCCCGGGACTTCGCCGCGGCCACGGGCAAACTCCGCGTCTTTGATTTCTCCTGGGACCTTGCCGATCCGTCCACGTTCTGGGCCGGTGTCATCGGCGGCGCGGTGCTCAGCCTCGGGACCCATGGCACGGACCACATGATGGTGCAGCGCTACCTCAGCGCCCGCGGGCAGCGCGAGGCGGCCCGGGCCCTGCTGGCCAGCGGCGTGGTGGTGTTCCTCCAGTTCGCCCTGTTCCTCGGCATCGGCGTCCTCCTCGCCGCCTTCCACGAGCTCACCGGCGAGGCCCCGCCGGCCCGGCCCGACGAGGTCTTCGCCACGTTCATCATCCGGCATTTCCCGGCCAACACCGGGCTCATCGGCCTCCTCCTGGCCGCGATCCTCGCCGCGGCGATGTCCACCATCGCCAGTTCGCTGAACGCTTCGGCGTCGTCGATGATCCACGACGTCTGGCTGCCCCTCCGCGCGGTGTCGGGCCACCGCGATCCGCTCCCCCCGGCGAAGGCCCTCATCCTTTCGCGCTGGCTGACCGTCGGCTTCGGCGTGGTGCAGATCGCCGTGGGGATTGGCGCAGCCTCCTTGGATACCACGGTGGTGAGCCGGGCCCTGACGATCGCCGGCTACTCAGCCGGCCTGCTGCTCGGCGTGTTCGTGCTCGGCGTCGCCACGCGGCGCGTGGGGCAGGAGGCAGCGCTGGTCGGTGCCGCCGCCGGCCTGACGGCGCTCCTCACGGTGCAGTTCGTGCTCCCCGGCCAGGGCATCAGGATCGCCTGGCCCTGGTACGCATCCATCGGCGCCGGGGTGACGATGACGGCAGGATGGCTCGCGGCAACGGTGTTCCCCCGGAGGAAGGTGGCATGACCCACAGCGTGTGGAGCCTGGTCGTGGCGGCGGCGGCGTGGGTCGTCGGCATGGGGTTGGTGGCGGCGCAGGCCCTTCCCGTCGTGCCCCCGGAGGAGATCGGGCTCGCCGCCGATCGGCTCGCCGCGATCAAGCCGCTCGTCGAGGCCGAGATCGCCGCCGGCAACCTCCCCGGCTGTGTCGTGTGCATCGGCCGCGGTGGCCGGATCGGGTGGCTGGAGGCGATCGGCAGCCGGCAGATCGCCCCCGTCGGAGAGCCGATGACGACCGACACGGTCTTCGACCTGGCCTCGCTCACCAAACCGGTGGCCACCGCCACCGCCATCATGCAGCTGGTGGAGGACGGGAAGCTCCGCCTCACCGACACCGTGGCCAGTCACTTCCCGGCCTTCGCCGCCAAGGGGAAGGGGAAAATCACCGTCCGCGACCTCCTCGTCCACACCAGCGGACTGATCGCCGACAACGCCCTGGCCGACTATGCCGACGGCCCGGAGAGGGCCATCGAGCGGATCATGGAACTGGAGCCGTTGGCTCCACCGGGGGAGAAGTTCATCTACTCCGACGTCAACTTCATCCTCCTGGGTGAGCTCGTCACGCGGCTCTCCGGGCGGCCCCTCGCCGAGCACGTCCGCGAACGTATCTGCCGGCCGCTGGGGATGGTTGACACCGGCTTCCTCCCGCCGGCCGACCTGCG
>RFRL01000033.1 GCA_009924545.1 Planctomycetia bacterium
GGGCCGGGCGCCCGGCCCGGATCTTCGCCAAGCTCAACTCCCTGGTCGATCCGCTGGCTATCGAGGCCCTGTACCGTGCCAGCCAGGCGGGTGTGCCGATCGACATCGTGTCTCGCGGTATCTGTGCGCTGCGGGCGGGCGTGCCCGGACTCAGCGAGACGATCCGTGTGCGGAGCATCATCGACCGGTTCCTCGAGCACAGCCGGATCTACGTGTTCGGGGCCGGTGACGAGGCCCGGGTGTTCCTCTCCAGCGCCGACTGGATGCCACGCAATTTCGTCCGGCGGGTCGAGCTGATGTTCCCGGTGATCGCCCCGGAGCTCGCCGGTCGGATCCTCGACGAGATCATCCCCACGTACCTCGCCGACAACACGCATGCCCGTGAGCAACTGCCCGACGGTTCGTTCCGTCGCCTGCAGCCCCACGACGGCGAGCCGGTCCGGCGCTCGCAGTTGGAGTTTCTCGAGCCGCGCGGCGTGGCCACGGCAGCGGGCGACGGCGGGCCACCGCGTTGACCGGTGCCGTCGGATGTGCGACTGTCCCACGGCACCATGGGGAGGGGCCGTTCCCGAGCAGGCCAAAGCCTGCCTCGCCGCTGCGGATCCGGTGGACCGAAGGCCCACCGCGGTCAGTAGTTGATCTGGAACTGGAACCGGAGCAGGTCGCCCATGAACTGGGCGAACTGCCCGTTGATGATCGGGGCCTTGCCCGACGTGTTGGTCCGGTTCACCCAGTCGTACTCGCAGGTCAACTCCATCTGCGGGGTGAATTGCCACTCCAGACCGAGGTCGAATTCCCCGATGTAGGCGAACGGGGAGTTCCGCTCCCAGAGATAGCCCCCGCGCCCCGATTGCCAGCGGAAGTAGGGGAACAGCCGGCCGAAGCGGTCGGTGTCGGCTTTGTAGTTGACGAGCACGTACCCACCGTTGAGGGGTTGGCTGGAGATCGTGGGTGGATTCGTTGCCGACACGTCGGCGAGGTTGCTCAACTGCGGACCGAGGCCGACGTTCCATTCGGCGGTCACGCCCAGCCGCTGCGGGTAGTAGACGAACGTGGCAGCGATCCGTTGGTCGAGGACGCCGTTGGAGGGCGACACGACCTTGGGGGTGTACGACGTGCCGCTGATCGTGATCGGCGCGATGGCGGGGACGAAGTTGCCCGTGTAGGCCTGCACCCCGGCCTCGATGATCTGCCCATTCGTTAACTTGTACGGGGAGTTGAGACGCATCACGAAGTGCATGTTGTTGTTCTGGTCGAGGATCGAGTTGCCCTGGCCGTTGTAGCAACCGACGGCGAAGACGCCGTAGTTGCCTGAGCCCTTGAGCCCCTCGTCGAGCACCTCCTTGTAGAGATCCTGGGCGTAGTCCGGGGTCCAGTAGTAGATGACGCCGAGTCCACGCTCTCCCTTGGTTTCGTTGAGGAAGTCGCAGCGATCGAGTGGTAGGCGGTTCGAGCTCGACTGCATGTTGTCCCAGCCGTAGGGAATCTTCGACTGTCCGACGCGGACGCGGTGGACCTTGTCGACAGTCAGGTAGACGTCGCCGTAGCAGTCGCGGAGCTGTCCGTAATTGATCGCTCCGGGATCGGAGACGCCTGCCAGGTTCGAGGCGAAGTCGGGCTGGATGTAGAAGAACAGATGGTCACCCAGATCGCCTGAGAAGATGAGGCGGCAGCGACGGATGAAGAAGTGGTTGTCGGGCCCCACCGATTTGTCGTGGGGATGGTACGGGCCCGCGCCATCCGGATCATACCACAGGGTGCTGTTGATGCGGAACATGGTGTACCCGCGGATGTTGAGCTTCTCGTACCACTCCCGCTCGCCCGTGTGATCGTTGCCGCCCACGGTCTGTTCATCGACGGTTTCGATGGCTGGATCCTGGACGGCGTTCCACCGCTGCCGGAGCGCTTCCCCGAACGACTCGCTGTCGCGATCGACGGTGCGCCCGCTCCCGGGGGCAGGGAACCGCGTCATCTCGTCAACCGTCTCGACTGCCGGATCCTGGATTTGGTTAACCAGCCGGACCGGGTTGGCCTGATCGGCCGGGACGGCCGGGGCGGGCCGCAACGGGTAGGCATGATCGAACACGGGCGGAAAGACTGCCTCCCCGGCGGGGAGGGCAATCGGGGCGATGCCGGGGAGAAACGGCGCTGGGGGCGGCTCCAACGGTGCAGCGCGGACGATCGGGGCGGCTGCGGCGATCAGGACGAACAACAAGGCGAGCCTGTAGCCCGGACCCCGGCCCGTCGCGAGCAGGCTGTGGACAAACAGCCTGCAGCACCTCAAGGATGAGGTGCCGGGAGCGCAGCTCCCGTGAAAACCGCAGGTTGTCGTGTGGACAAGGGCCATGGATGGACTTGGTCCACGATCGCCGACCGTCGATCGCTCACTCTCGTCGTGATTCACGATGGAAACGCCTCGGCGAATGGTCGCGGTAGGGCTGAGGTCACCCGCACAGCTTGCCTCGCAGGAATTATCGTCACTGTCGTGTTGACCGGAGTATTAGGATGCGATGCTCGCTCACCGCCCACGAACGGCGGGCAGGCAACACACCCACACCGTGCCAGCGCTGGCAGCGCGGCGGGGCGAGACGGGCGTTTTTCACGGAAATCTCATGCAGCCCGGCCGGCCCCCGCTTCCACACTGGTGACCCCGGGTCCGATTGCGC
Organism: Planctomycetia bacterium; assembly: GCA_009924545.1. Taxonomy (GTDB): domain Bacteria; phylum Planctomycetota; class Planctomycetia; order Pirellulales; family UBA1268; genus F1-20-MAGs016. The sequence goes on from RFRL01000033.1 coordinate 2,667, forward strand.
CCCGGGAGAACGCCGGCATCGCCGTCCTCCTCGACCACGGTCGGCGGTGTGGCCGCGAACGAACGAAGGGAAGACCATCCCGTGGAACTGCTCGAATCCTTCAGCACGCTCGGTCCCCTCCAAGTCGCGCTCCTCGTGGTGGCGTTGCTGATCGCGTTCGGCTTCGAATGCATCAACGGCTTCCATGACACGGCCAACGCCGTGGCGACGGTGATCTACACCAAGTCGATGAAACCCACACCGGCCGTGCTCTGGTCGGGCCTCTGGAACTTCATTGGAGTCCACGCCGGCGGCATCGGCGTGGCATTCAGCATCGTCCATCTCCTCCCTGTCGACCTGCTCGTGAACATCAAGACCGGCAAGGGGCTGGCGATGGTCCTCTCGCTCCTGGGCGCCGCCATCATCTGGAACTTCGCCACCTGGTACCGCGGCCTGCCGGCCTCGAGTTCGCACTCGCTCATCGGGTCGATCATGGGCGTGGGGATGATGAACTCGCTCCTCGAACACGGCTCGATCGCCCGGGGCATCAACTGGCACAAAGCCGCCGAAGTGGCCACGGCGCTGGTGCTGTCGCCAGCGGTCGGGTTCCTCCTCGCGGCCGGATTGCTCCTCCTTTGCCGGGCGCTGATCCGCTCCCCGAAGCTTTACGAACCCCCGGTCGGTGACGAGCCACCGCCGTGGTGGATCCGGGCACTCCTCATCGGCACCTGCACCGGCGTAAGCTTCGCCCACGGTTCCAACGACGGCCAGAAGGGGATGGGCTTGATCATGCTCGTGCTCATCGGCATCGTGCCCGCTGCATACGCCCTCAACATGGATTCTGACGGCCAGCAGCTCGCCGCTACGGCGGCCGCCGCGCGGAAGCTGGGAGAGGAACTGCAGAAACCCGACATCGCCTCGCTGATGGGGGCGTTGCGTGAACAGCATGTCGCCAACGCCCGGGTCGAACGGTATACACGCGAGCAGATCGTCTCCGCAGCGGAAGCCTCCCTCGATTCAACGCCGATCGACACCGTCTTCGACCCCCTTCCCCGGCACGACGTCGTCCTCGCCACGCTCGATCCGGTGCCGCTGGCCTCCGAGGTCGTGGCCATGCTCGACGGTCGCAGCGCCTTCGAAGAGCTTTCTGCGGACGATCGCTGGAAGCTGCGCACGGTTTTGGTGGAACTCGGGGCCTCGGTGCGGACCCTCTTGCGGCAGTTCGGCGATCGGCTCTCCGAAGATCGGCGCAAGGTCTTCAAGTCGCTCGCCAGCGACATCGGCAAGCCCGTGGAATACGTCCCCGAGTGGGTCGTGATGGGCGTGGCGCTGTGCCTCGGAATCGGGACGATGGTGGGCTGGGAACGGATCGTCGTCACCGTCGGCGAAAAGATCGGCAAGGAACACCTCACTTACGCCCAGGGTGGCGCGGCGGAGCTCGTGGCCGCCTCGACGATCGCCATGGCCGACTCGCTCGGCATGCCGGTGAGCACGACGCACGTGCTCTCCTCCGGGATCGCCGGAACAATGTGGGCGAACAACTCGGGCATCCAGGCGGAAACGGTGCGGGAAATCGCGCTGGCCTGGATCCTCACGCTGCCGGTGGCGATGGCACTGTCGGGAGGCCTGTACTGGTTCGCCACGTTGTTCATGGGCTGACCGCGGCGGGTCCCGGTGCCACCTGGTATGGCAGGCCGACACGGCTCGCAGGCTCCGGCCAGACAGCCTGCCGCACCTCACGGATGAGGTGCCGGGAGCGCGGCTTCCGGGAAAACCGGAGGTTTTCGGCTGGCCCAAGTGGTTTTCTGTGCCTCTGATCGCCTGTTCGTCAGCCGCCGCTGGATTGCGACCGCTGCGGCCCATGTCGGACCAGCGCCGTCACCATGCCGTTCCGTGCCGACGTGAGCCGCTCGCAGTGCATCCACGCGGTGTGGAGAAGGGCGCGGAGCCCTTGGAGACTCCTCGGGCTACCCATTCCGCTTGCGCGTCGTGCCGTCCGTCACTCGGGTGATCGACGCATCGGGATCGTGCGGGTTCTCCCAATCGCCCGGTGCGATTGCAGCCCCTCGAAGGAGCCGACAACCAGCATCCGGAAGAAGTCGCCGGGCGGGACCCGCGGTCGTCCCACCGTCCTGGCGTAGTACGGAGCGCACAGCGAATCGACCAGGGCGTCGAAGCCGTGCTCGGCGAGGAGCCGATTCAGTGCCGCATGGCACGGATGCCCGGGCGACCTCGGCAGATCGGAGGCCACCACGAAGGCCTCCAACTGCCGCTCCCGCCGTCGCTTGTGCAGCGCCATGCCCCCTCCTGGGTCAGTTCCTCAACGAGCCACCCCGAAGCGCCAGTGGAGCGCCCCTACCGGCAGCACGAACGGCACTCTGGCCACGGGCTTCTCGCCGAGGGACGGCTCGACAACGTCATCACCTACTGCAGGCACCGAATCACCAACGCGGTCGCGGAGGGGCTCGACAGCACGATCATGGCCATCAAACGGCGGGCCGCTGGCTACCGAAACCCGGCCAACTTCAAGCCCGTCATCGACTTCTCCTGCCGTGGGCCGCGCCTTCACCCATGAAGATCCCGTATGGATCACCGAGTTGGGCGCCGCCCCGCTGCAGCCGGGCGGTCACGGTGACTCCCGCCGTGCGGCCCCCGAGAATGAGGATTCGATGGTGGTCTGGCATGGGATGGTCCTCTGGGGTGATGCGAGTCTCTGTCGACCGATCGCGATCACTCGAGTGACACTCGAGGCCCGCCAGAACAACTGATTGATGTGTCGGGAAATGACGATATAATCAGTGATCGGTGGCAGCGTTGCCGCCAGCCCCCGAGGCACACTGTCATGGTCGACATCAAGCGAAAGCCCGCCCGGCCACCCAAGCTCACGAGCCTCGAGAGCCTCGGCCAGGCGGCCGAATGCCTGAGGACCCTCGCCCATCCCCACCGGCTCCGCATCGTGCAGATGCTGCTCGGCGGCCGCTACACGGTGGGCGAACTGGCCGAAGCCTGCGGGATTCCGAGCCACATGGCCTCGGAGCACCTGCGGCTGATGCAGCGGTGCGGCTTTCTCGACGTGGAGAAGGAAGGGCGCCGTGTCTATTACACGATCGCCGAACCCCATCTCGCCAGCATCATGGGCTGCATCGAAGCCCGGTTCGGCGGCCCGAAATCGCCGCGAACCACCGCGTCGGCCTGAGTAATAATGACCCGGCGACCCCACCACTTTTTCTCTATAGTATCGAGTAGTCACGACACGACGATACGAAGCCGACGAGTAGCCGACATCACGACAGTTCCGACACCCACTCCGGAGGATGTTTTCATGGTTGCCACGATTTCCCCAACCACGCTCGCCGACTTGCGTCGCAAGGGCGAGAAGGTCACCCTCATCGACGTCCGCACGCCCGCCGAATTCGGCGAAGTGCACGTCGATTTCGCCCGCAACATTCCGCTCGATCGGCTCGATGCGCAGGCCGTGGCGGCGGTCGCCGGCGACGGGCCGGTGTACGTCGTCTGCAAGTCGGGCAGCCGCAGCCAGAAGGCCTGCGAGAACCTGCTCGCCGAGGGGATCGACCACGTGGTCAGCGTCGAAGGGGGCACGGTAGCCTGCGAGGCAGCCGGCGTGCCGGTCGTTCGCGGCAAGAAGGCGATGTCGCTCGAGCGGCAGGTGCGGGTCGCCGCCGGCGCGCTCGTCGCCATCGGTGCGGGGTTGGCCGCCTTCGGTCCCGAAGCGCCGGTCAACTGGCAGGCGATCGGTGCGGGCCTGGCCGGCTTCGTGGGCTGCGGCCTCATATTCGCCGGAATCACTGACACCTGCGGCATGGCGCTGCTGATCGCCCGGATGCCCTGGAACCAGGTGTCGGGTGGGAGCTGCCGCACCGTCAACACCTGACGGGCTTCCCCGCCGCCGTCGGCAAGTGACGAGCGGGCCCCACCAACACCACGCCCTCCCGGAGACATCGCCATGAAGATCCAGCAGTACTACCTCGCCTGCCTGTCGCATGCCTCGTACATGATCACCGACGAGAAGACGAAGACAGCCGCAGTGGTCGATCCGCAGCGCGACATCGACCAGTACCTGGCCGACGCGAAGGCCGGCGGGTACACGATCAAGCACGTCTTCCTCACGCACTTCCACGCCGACTTCATCGCCGGCCACATCGAACTGCGTGACAAGGCCGGGGCGACGATCCACCTCGGCCGCCGGGCGGAGGCGGAGTTCGCCTGTGTCCACATGAAGGACGGTGACGTGGTCGAGTTCGGCGACGTGAAGCTCGAAACATTGGAGACGCCCGGCCACACGCCCGAGGGCATTTCGATCCTCGTCTACGACCTGGCGAAAAGCGCGAAGGAGCCCCTCGCCGTGCTCACCGGCGACACGCTCTTCATCGGCGACGTGGGCCGGCCCGATCTCCTGGCGAGCATCGGCGTGACGGCCGACGAGCTGGCCGACATGCTCTACGCCAGTATCACGGACAAGCTCGTGAAGCTGCCCGACGCCACGCTCGTCTATCCGGCCCACGGCGCGGGCAGCATGTGCGGCAAGAGCCTGTCGAAGGAGACCGTCTCGACGATCGGCGAGCAGAGGAAGTTCAACTACGCCCTCCAGCCGATGAGCCGCGAGGAGTTCAAGGCCATCGTCACGGCCGACCAGCCGGAGGCGCCCGACTACTTCGTCCACGACGCGATCCTGAATCGCAAGGAGCGGGCGTCGCTCGGCGCGGCGATGGACAAGACGCTCCAGCCGCTGTCGCTCGACGAGGTGCTGGCGGCGGCGAAGGCGGGCGCCCAGCTGCTCGACGTGCGTGACGGAATCGACTTCGAGGGGGGGCACCTGCGGGGCTCTCTCAACATCGCCTTGAACGGCAAGTACGCCACGTGGGCCGGCTCGATGCTCTCGCACGACAAGCCGATCGTGGTGATCGCCGAGGAGGGCGGTGAGGAAGAGGCCGTCATGCGACTCGGCCGCATCGGCTTCGACAACGTGGCCGGCTACCTCGCGCGCGGGATGAACGCCCTGGCTGCCCGCGACGATCTCGTCGAGCGGACGGAGCGGATCACCGCGCCGGCCCTCGCCGAATGGCTCGCCGGCAAGCGGCCCGACGCCGGTGCGGCGCCGATCGTGGTCGACGTACGGAGCGCGGCGGAGCATGCTGGGGGTCACATCCCGGGCGCCCTGAACATCCCGCTCACGCATCTCGACGAACGGATCGGCGAGATTCCCTCGGGAAAGCCCGTGGCCGTGCACTGTGAAGGAGGCTTCCGCTCCGCGATCGCCGCCAGCCTGCTCCAGAAACTCGGTCGCGCCCACGTCCACGACATGGTGGGCGGCTACAAGGCCTGGCTCGCGGCGAAGCTGCCCGCATGACCGCCGCCACGCTCGCTGCCGGATCGATGGGCCGCCTACAGCCTCGGGCCATGATGCCGCTGCGGCTTCATCGCATCGCGAGCCAGGAGGAGTCGCATGGAATCAGCAAACAGACCACGACTCATCGACACCCTGGCGCAGGATGCCGTGATCGGCGAGGCCATGGCCCTCGTCGTTGCCATGGTGTCGATCGGGATCCAGTGGAGGCAGGAGAACGCCCTCGCCAAAGCGGAGAATCTCCGTGCCATCGCCGAACACGCGGCGAACTTCAACTTCACCATCCTGGGCTCCGAACCCCTCACCGACGTGAGGTTCTCCCATGGTCGCGATGCGGACGCGACACCCACCCGCCGAAACCAGTACCGCACCCTCCTCGTGCAATGGCTGATCCTCCACGAGAACCTCTTCTTCCGGCACGAGCATGGTCTGCTCGACGGGGATCTCAACCGGTCCTGGGACAGCGATTTGCAGGAAAACCTGCCACGCCATGACCTCGCCGCCCTCGGGATGCCGATCGAGGCGATGTTTCCGACCTCGTTCGGAAGGCACTTGAAGGAGATCGTTGCAAGGCCAGCCCCGCCGGCATCCACTTGACCTCCCGAGGACGGTGTGGCGGAGGCGTCTCCGAGCACCACTTCCCGTTTCGGCCCACGAGCAAAGGTTTCCCGAAGAGCCGCCACATTCGCATCGAGATCACATCGAGCGTCATCGATCGCTCCTCGCGCGATCAGGGCGTGACCGATCGGATCGGACCGGTGCCCGCCGCGAGGGGGTCGGACCGCCTCCGGCCTGCATGACCGAGGATTGCCCCATGGTTCGCTCCATCGCTTGCCGTGTCTTCGTCGACGTGCTCGCCGCGGCGCTGGCGTGCTTCACGCCCGCCGTCGCAATGGCCGCGCCGCTGGAGTCGGAGATCCGGCCGCTCCTCGTCGAGCGCTGCGGCGCCTGCCACGGGCCCGACACCCAGGAGAGCCACCTGCGGCTCGACGTGAAGCACCGGGCGCTCGAGGGAGGCGACTTCGGCCCGGTCATCATTCCCGGCAAGGCGGCCGAGAGCGAACTCATCCGCCGGATCACGAGCACCGACGAGAAGAAGCGGATGCCGCCCGACGGCGCACGGCTCTCCGCCCTCGAGGTGGAGCGCATCACCCGCTGGATCGACGCCGGTGCCGAGTGGCCCGAGACCTTGGCCGACCGGCTGGCGCGCGAAAGCGACCACGACGCGAGGCTCGACCACTGGGCCTGGCAGCCCGTGGTGCGCCCCGCCGTGCCCCCGGACCGCCGAGCGCCCTCGGCCCGGCCGGCCGAGCCGCCGGGCATGCCATGGCCGGCCCACAACGAGATCGACCGCTTCCTGCAGGCGACGCTCGCCGACACACACCTCGCGCCCGCCCCCGAGGCCGACCGCCGCACGCTCATCCGCCGGCTGTCGTTCGACCTGCTCGGCCTGCCACCCACGCCCGCGGAGGTGGCCGCGTTCGTCGGCGACGAGTCGCCCGATGCCCATGAGCGCCTCGTCGACCGTCTGCTCGCCTCCCCACACTACGGCGAACGCTGGGCCCGCCACTGGCTCGACATCGCCCACTACGCCGACACGCACGGCTTCGAGCGCGACCAGATCCGCCCCCATGCCTGGCGGTATCGCGACTGGGTGATCAGGGCCCTCAATACCGACCTCCGGTACGACGATTTTCTCCGCAGGCAACTCGCCGGCGACGTGCTCGCGCCGGACGATCCCGACCACGTCGTCGCCACCGGATTCCTGGCCGCCGGGCCCTGGGACTTCGTCGGCCAAGTCGAAACGAGAAGTGACGTGCTCCGGCGGCAGTCCCGGGCCGACGAGCTCGATGACATCGTCACGCAGGTGATGACGAGCGCCTGTGGTGTGACGATCAACTGCGCCCGCTGCCACGACCACAAGCTCGACCCGGTCCCGCAGCGCGAATACTACGCGCTCACCGCGGTCTTCGCCGCCGTGAGCCGACAGGATCGGGCCACGAGCGCCGCGGCGGTCGCAACGTATGAGCGGGCGCAGGCCGACCTCGACGCGCGCATCGCCGCGGCCCGTGTCGAGGTCCACTCGCTCGCCGGCAAGCCGATCGATCTGGCCGACATCGTCGGCGGCGGAGACGGGCGCGGCAACGGGAAGAAGGGTTTCGGTATCGACCCCCGCACCGGCCAGGCCCGTGACGCGACGCCCTCCGGCTTCCTCGCCGACATCGAGGTCAACCGGGTCGCGCCCGGGCCCACGCCCCTGGTCAACGCGGTGTTCATCCCGAACGGGCCGGGGGACGTGCCGGTGAGCACGACCGGGCTCGTCGTGAAGGGCCTTTCGGCGACGAGCGGCGCGGCCTGGGATGCGATCCGCAACGGGCCGGTGAACCAGCAGGATTCCACGCAACTCGGCGGCGTCGAATATGCCAGGGATTCGCACACGATCCTCGGGCTGCATGCCAACGCGGGAATCACGTTCGACCTGGTCGCGATCGCCGAGCTCGCGCAGCTCGTGAACCCCCGGTTCCGCGCCATCGTCGGCTACGGCGGCCGGACGGCCACGGCCGGCGCCGACTTCTTCGTGTTCGTCGACGGGCTGCCGGCGGCCCACAGGCGGATCGGGCGCGACGACGGCGGCATCCCGCTCGATGTCCCGCTGCCCCCCACGGCCCGGTGTCTCACGCTCGTCGCCACTGACGCGGGCAACGGCATCGGCATGGACCAGATCTTCTTCGGCGACGCGCGGATCGAGGGCGATCCCACCGCGTTGCCCCCCGACCGGCAAGCGCTGCTCGCCGAGGCGACCGCGAGGCTCGAGACGCTGGAGCAAGAGCGCCGGTCTCTCGAGGCGCCGGCCCTGGTGTATGGACCGGTCGCCGGCACGCCGCCTGTGGTGAAGGTCCATCTCCGCGGCAATCCCGAGACCACGGGGGACGAGGTCGGGCCGGGCACGATCTCCGCCGTGCGGGGTTTGCCGACGGCGTGTGGTGACGGCGCTTCCTCCGACGGCGACCGCCGCCTGGCCTTGGCCGACTGGATCACGTCGCCGCGCAACCCGCTCACCCCCCGCGTGATCGTCAACCGTCTCTGGCACCACCACTTCGGCACGGGGCTCGTCGACACGCCGAGCGATTTCGGCCTCGGGGGCGGAAAACCGTCGCATCCGCAGTTGCTCGACTGGCTGGCGGCGGAGATCGTCGACCGTGGCTGGTCGCTCAAGGCGATGCATCGGCTCATCTGCACGAGCCACGCCTACCGGCAGCGCAGCTTCGACGTGCCCGGGACGGCCGCCGCGTCCGCGATCGACGCCGACAATCGGCTGCTCTGGCGACAGAATGCCCGCCGCCTCGACGCCGAGAGCGTGCGCGACGCGACGCTTTCCATCTCCGGCTGCCTCGATCGGGCGATGCATGGCCCTGGCTATCGCGACTTCGACTACGAGGAAGCGTATGCGCCCGTCTATCGGTACGTCACCGCCGACACGCCGGCGCTGTGGCGGCGGAGCATCTACCGGTTCATCGTGCGGAGCACGCCACCCACGTTCATGACGGCACTCGACTGCCCGAATCCCGCGAACCTCACGCCCACCCGACTCGAGACGACGACCGCGGTGCAGTCGCTGGCGCTGTTGAACAATGACTTCATGCTGCGGCAGTCGGGGCAGTGGGCGCAGCGGATCGAGCGCGAGGCGGGGGCTGACCCTGCCACACAGATCCGCCGGGCCTACTCGCTCGCGCTGGCCCGCGAACCCGATGACACGGAACTGGCCGCGGCGGTGGCGCTCGTGCAGTCGGCCGGCCTGCCGCAGCTCTGCCGGATGCTCTTCAACACCAACGAATTCGTCACCGTGGACTGACCATGCCGAACGACGCCTTTCCCTGCCGCCTCCACCGCGCCGCCGCGTCGCGCCGGAACTTCCTCTGGGAGCTCGGGGGCGGCCTGGGCGGGATCGCCCTCACGGCACTCCTCGCCGACGAGGCCCGGGCCGCCGCCGGTGCGGCCAACCCGCTCGCCGCGAGGCCGTCGATGTTTCCCCCCCGGGCACGGGCGGTGATCAACATCTTCTGCCCCGGCGGCCTCTCCCATCTCGACACGTTCGACCACAAGCCCGAACTCGCGAAGCGCGACGGCACGCCCTTCGACACGACCGGCAACGTGCAGTTTTTCGCGTCGAAGCCGGGCCACTGCCAGCGCAGCTACTGGGCCTTCCGCCAGCACGGCGAGTGCGGTCGCTGGGTCAGCGACCTGTTGCCGCGGCTCGCCGGGCAGGTCGACGAGATGGCCTTCATCCACTCGATGCAGAGCAAGACGGCGCTCCACGGCCCGGCGATGTTCATGGCCAACAGCGGCTTCATCCTCCCCGGCTTCCCGTCGATGGGCGCCTGGGTGACCTACGGCCTGGGGAGCGAGTCGGAGGATCTGCCGGCGTTCGTGGTGCTCCCCGACCACCGCGGCCTGCCGCCGGGCGGGCCGGTGAACTGGGGCGCGGGGTTCCTGCCGGCGCTCCATCAGGGCACGGTCATCGAGACGACCGACGACCGGCCGCCGATCGCCGATCTGTTCGCGTCGCCGGAGCACACCGCGCTCGTGGCCGGCGAGCGGGCAGGGCGCGAGTTCCTCGCCCTGGCGAACGCCCGCCACCTCCGACCGCGCAGCGACAACAGTCAACTGGCCGCACGCATCGCCGCCTACGAACTGGCCGCCCGGCTCCAGCTCTCGGCGCCCGAGGTGACGAACCTGGCGGGCGAATCCGCGTCGGTGGAGCAGCTCTACCAACTCGAACATCCCGAGGTCGGGCCCTTCGGCCGGCAGTGCCTGCTCGCCCGCCGGCTCGTGGAGCGGGGTGTGCGGTTCGTGCAGATCTACTGCGGCGCCGAGAACACGACCGCCAGGAAGGTCCGCCCCAACTGGGATTCCCACGAGGACCTCGTCCGCGACCACGGCTACTGGGGCCCGATCCTCGATGGCGGTGCCGCCGCGCTGCTCACCGACCTCAAGACCCATGGTCTGCTCGACAGCACGCTCGTCATGTGCCAGACGGAGTTCGGCCGCCAGCCGGCGGCGCAGGGGAAGGGCCGCGACCACAACGCCGGCGCCTTCACCGTGTGGATGGCAGGCGGCGGCATCAAGGGGGGCACCTCGTACGGCTCGAGCGACGAGCTCGGCTTCAAGGCGGAGGACAACCCCACGAATGGCTACGACCTCCACGCCACGGCGCTGCACCTGCTCGGTATCGACCACACGAAGCTGTCGGTCTACCACGACGGCATCCAGCGGCGGCTCACCGACGTCCACGGGCACGTGATCCAATCGCTCCTGTCGTGAGTGGCGGGCGGCTGCACTCGTGCATCGCACCCCACGGGGAACGGCATCGACGGGAGCAGCGGCTTGTTCCGCGGTGTTTCCGCAGGTCGGTCCGGCGTCGACGCGGTGGCGTCAATCCAGCGCGGGGGGCTATCATCGGCCCACTGGTGGCCGTCCCTCACCCGAGCCCGACCGACGGCGGCCTCGAGCACCCATCCGTTTTCGGGACTTTTTCCCGCTCCGCATTCAGGAGTTGATCATGCTTGCCCGGTCGCTGGGTCTGCGCTTCGTCATCACGGTCGCGTTGGTGGCCGCCTCGAATCCCACCGTGTCGGCCTGCTCCCGCGCGACGTGGCTGGGCCGCGACGGCAGCGTGATCACGGGGCGTTCGATGGACTGGCCCTACGACTTCAACACGCACTTCTACGTGATCCCGCGTGGCACCAAGAACATCGGGATCCGCGGCGGCCTGGAGTGGGAAAGCCGCTACGGGGCCGTTGTCGCGGCCGGGTCGATGACCCCGGGCGGTCCGATCGACGGCGTTTTCGACGGTCTCAACGAGACAGGTTTGGGAGCCAACCTGCTCTATCTGGCCGAGGCCGACTTCGGCACGGAACCGCAGCCACCGAAGCCCAAGATCTCGATGGGCGCATGGGTGACTTACGTGCTCAGCCGATACGCCACGGTGGCCGAGGTGGTGGCGGACTTCGAAAAAGACCCACTGTTCATCGTCCCCACGACGTTCGGCCCCGGCGGCGCGGGGCATCCGACGATCCACCTCTCGGTCACCGACGCCACCGGCGACTCGGCGATCATCGAATACATCGCCGGCAAACCGGTGATCCACCACGATCGCGCGTACCAGGTGATGACCAACAGTCCTGTGTTCGAAGAGCAACTGACGCTCAATCGCTACTGGCAGCGGATGGACGGGGCGAAAATGCTCCCCGGGTCGCACCAGTCGGAAGACCGGTTCGTGCGGGCCAGCTACTACCTGAAGCGGCTCGGCGACGCGGAAGGTGATCCCCGGCGGCAGGTGGCCGGTGTGATGAGCGTGATGCGCAACGTGTCGGTGCCGTGGGGTGCCCCCGATCCCCAGCACCCGAACATCGCGCCGACCTACTGGCGCACGGTTCTCGACCACGGCCGACGCGTGTACTACTTCGAGAGTGCCCTCAGTCCCTATGTCGTCGGAGTTGAACTGGAGAAGGTCGACTTCGCACCTGGTTCCGGTATCCGCTCAGTCGCCCTGGAGGGAGAGAAGGCTTTTCAACTTGCAGGTGACATCAGCGGGGAACTCAAACCCGCTGAGCCGATCGGCTATCTTGCCCCGTGACACAGTCGCTGCGGCATTCCCGCGGCGTGCCTCGGCCTGCTCGCTGCGCACAGTATTTCAGGGGATCAGTATCTGAGAGGATCAGTGTCTGAGCGGATCGGCACCGCCCGGGCGCCCGATGCCCGATCAGGGCACCGGGCCACCCGGCGGCCGGGATCCCCGCCGCGCGACGACGCCCGTTCAGGAGAGCCGCGACAGGGCGCGCAGCGCCTCGATCGCCCGCTCGGCACCGCCGAATTGTTCCGCGACTTTCTTGGCGGCGATCAGATCCTCGATACCGATGGCACCCTTGGCCCCGAAAGAGCGGACGGCCGCAACCTTCGGGGCTCCGCTTCGCGCCCGCCGCGTCCGCCGCTTGAACCCAGCCCGCTTCAGCACCATGGAGCACTGTGGCGAGGAGACCACGATCCCCTGCTTCTTGAGCAGGTCGATGATGACCTTGGGCGAAATCTTCTGCCCCTTCGCCTGGAGATCCTTGGCGACCTTGCGGATCTCCTCGGACTTGTTGATTTCCTTCTTCTCGGCCATGGGTGAGGCGTGACTCCGGAAGGTACGAGACGTTCAGATCATGGATCACAGGTTAGTTCACACGGCGGAAACGTCAAACCGGGAGCGTCAATCGACCGGTTCACGGCTGTTTCACAATGATGGATAGCTGTTCCGCGAGGCGCCAGCGAAGGGAACGCGTTGTGCCCCGGGCGGGATTCCATCACGCGGGCGGAGGGCCGTCCGGAGATCACGTGCCGCTCTTCCCGGGAACACCGTGAAGCCACTCCGCGCTCCCGCCAGCGCACTCTGGCCCGGGGGGAAATGGCGGACCAGGCGCCGGGATGTCCCGCACCTCAGTCCGCCCGGGCCCGATTCCCGGCGTCCCTGTTCCCGGGTGTCATCTCCCGCGACCCGCCGTCGTCGCCCCCAGACGCCGCGGTCCGCAATTGCTCCAGTGCGTTCGAGGCGGCCCGTTGCTCCGCCTCCTTCTTGTTGCGGCCCCATGCCGGCGCGTACCGCTGGGGACCGATCTGCGCCGAGACGTGAAAGCTCTTGCTGTGGTCGGGACCCGTTTCCTCCACCACTTCATACGTGGGCGTGATCCCGTAGTCCCTTTGGGCGAGCTGCTGCAGGACCGACTTGTGGTTCAACCCCTCCGCTCCCGAGGCCACCTTGAGGATCTCGGGCTCCATCAGCCGCCCCACCAAGGCCCGCACCGGATCCAAGCCTCCGTCGAGATAGACCGCTGCGACCACCGACTCGAAAAGATCGGACAGCACCGACAGCGGCACGGCATGGTCGACCACCAACCCCTTCCCCACGATGAGGAAGTCGGTGAGCCCCAAGAGCGTCGTGACCCGACCGCACGTTTCCCGACTGACCACCACCGATTTGATCCGCGTCAGATCCCCTTCCAACGACTCCGGGAAGAGCCGGTAGAGGTGTTCACAGACGATGAATCCGAGGATCGAATCCCCGAGGAACTCCAGCCGCTCGTTGGAGGCCAGGCGGTGCTGGGCCCCCGAGGCGTGGGTGAGAGCCGCCCGGAGCAGTCCCGGATCGTTGAACACGTGGCCGATCCGCCGCTGGCACTCGGCCAGGTCGACTGTCTCCTCGGATCCACGTTTTGGCCGCTTCGCCATGCCGACCGTCCATCGGGGGCGGACCGGGACACCGGCCGCGGTCGAGCAAAGGCAGGTTAGGACCGCCCCGGTCAAGCTGTCAAACCGCGAGAACCCACGTTTTTCCGCTGCTTCGGCCGCGACCGAACCGGTCAGCCGCCGGCTGCGTATCCACCCGGTGGCGCCGGAAGGGTCCCGCAACGGCACCACCGGCTTGTCCCCCGCGCGGACGCGGCGGGGCGCCTACAATCCGGCCGCCCCTGGTCGTGCGGAGGATCCCGCGGCCAGCCGGAGCCCGGGCGGGCGTTCTTCAGGAGTACCCGATCCATGGTCCCCATGAGTCGTCGATCGTCGATCCGTCGGCCCGCCACCCCCTGGCTCGTGCTGGGGCTGCTCGCCATGGCGTGTGTCCCTGTCATCCCCCAGGTCACTGCCCGGGCCGACGAGCCTCCAGCCGAGGCGATGGCCCATGCAAATGCCCTTTCCCGGGCGTTCCGCTACGCGGCCGAACGTGCCACGCCCAGCGTGGTCGTCGTCCGCAGCGAGATGCAACCGCGCCGCCAGCCTTCCGGCCGGACGCGGGAGCGGCGGAACCAGGAGAATCCTTTCAAGGGCACCCCGTTCGAGGACTTCTTCCGTGACGGGATCCCAGAGGGCTTCGAGTTCGGCCCGGGAATACCCGGACCCGATGGTCGGGGCCGGTCGGGAGTCGGCTCCGGGGTGATCGTCGACGCCCGGGGCATCGTGCTCACCAACAACCATGTCGTGGAGGGTGCCGATTCCGTCACCGTGGAACTCTCCGACGGCCGTGAGTTCAAGGCCGTGGATATCAAGACCGATCCGGCGAGCGACCTGGCGGTGATCAAGTTGGGCGATGCCGACGGACTCCCCGTGGCGAAACTCGGCGACGTGATCGCCATCGGCAACCCCTTCGAGTTGGAGACCACCGTCAGCGCCGGGATCATCAGTGGCAAGGGACGGGAACTCGACAACGTGCGGCGGGCGAAGTTCCTACAAACCGACGCCGCGATCAATCCCGGCAACTCGGGTGGCCCCCTCGTCAACCTCGCGGGCGAAGTCATCGGCATCAACACCGCGATCGCTTCCAACAGTGGCGGCTACCAGGGAATCGGCTTTGCCATCCCGGTCAACCTCGCCAAGTGGGTCAGCGGTCAGTTGATCGCCAGCGGCAAGGTGGAGCGGGCCTGGTTGGGAGTGTCGATCGGCCCCGTCGAGGGCCAGATGGCGGATCGATTGGGGGTCAAGGACAAGCGCGGTGTCCTGGTCACGGAAGTGATGCCCGACTCCCCGGCTGCCAAGGCGGGAGTCGAGGAACTCGACGTGATCACCGCCTTCGACGGAACGGTCGTCGACGGGCCGCGAACCCTCCAGGAAGTGGTGGAACGAGCCGTCGTGGGCAAGACCCACACCCTGGCCGTGCTCCGCGACGGGCGTCGGATCAACCTCGACATCAACGTCGCGCCACTGCCCGACAGGGTCGCCGGTGAACCGCGCGGCCCCCGGCCGCAGCAACTGGAGCGGGACGACACCTACTACTCCGAGGACTTCGGTTTGGCTGTCCGCGACAAGGTCCGCGGAGAGAAGGCCGGCGACGACCGCGATGAGGCCGATCCGTTCGAGGGCTTCGATGGCGTGATCGTCGAGCGCGTCGATCCCGAGGGGGTGGCGGCCGAGTGCGGGATCGGACCCGGCATGCTCATCCGCAAGGTGGGGCGGACTCCCGTGACGTCGGCGGCCGAGTTCGCCGCGGCGATCGGCAAGGCGACGGCCGAGGATGGCGTCATGCTCCAGGTGCGGACCAGCCGCGGCAACGCCGTGCTCCTCCTCAAGAAACCCGATTGAGATTGAAAGCCTGGTGGTCGCGCCGCCCGGTGATCCGACCCGGGCACGACATGCCAGACGCCGGACGGTACGATGCCTGCGGCATCCCTGCGCGGAGGGATGCCGCAGGTTTTTTGGTCGCGCACACACCCGCTCACCCCCTCCCCGCCGCGCGTCGCTGAGCGGGACCGATGGAGGCGCTGCCCCATGGCCACGCTCGGCGTCAACATCGATCACGTGGCCACGATCCGCCAGGCGCGGCGAACGGTGGAACCCGATCCGGTATGGGCGGCGGCCCTGGCGGAGCTGGGAGGCGCCGATGCGATCACGGTGCATCTCCGCGACGACCGGCGCCACATCCAGGATCGTGACCTGGAGGTGCTGCGCCGCACCGTCCAGGTGAAGCTCAACCTCGAGGCGGCCATCGCCCCGGCGATGATCGACATCGCCTGCCGGATTCGACCGGATCAGGTGACGCTCGTGCCGGAGCTTCGCGAGGAGATCACCACCGAGGGCGGGCTCGACGTCGTCGCCCACCGCGCCGCCACCGCGACCGCCGTGGGGAGGCTGCGCGATGCTGGAATCGCAGTCTCCTTGTTCATCGACGCGGAGCCGAGGCAGATCGAATTGGCGGTCGACCTCGGAGCAGGAGCGGTGGAGCTCCACACCGGACGCTACGCCGAAGCGACGACCGCGCAGGAGCGGAACGAGCGATTGGAGGAACTGGAGCGTGGCGGCCGGCTCGTCCACGCTGCCGGCCTGGAGCTCGCGGCGGGCCACGGTCTCACCTACCGCAACGTCGTCCCCGTGGCCCGCATCGACCGGATGGGAGAGCTCAACATCGGCCACTCCATCGTGGCCCGCGCCGTGCTGGTCGGATTCAGCCAGGCGGTGCGCGAAATGAAGGCGCTGCTCAGCGGTTGATCGCAGCTAGCCTCCCGGTCTGGCGAGGGCGCCGCGTTTCTGCTCTAATCAGTCGTCCGGCAGGCAGCAGGCCGCCGGACGGATGTCGGCACACCGCCACCTGCCGGCCGGCGGATCCAACCCGCAGGGAGGCGCTTGGTGATGGCTGCCGAATACCGATCTCCTCCGGCTGCCGCGATCGGCTCCGTCGATGCCGGAGCGGTGGTGGGAACGCCCGCGGTGGCGTGGATCAGCGAGGCCCGCCGCGCCGTGAGCAGCGCTCCGGTCGATTACTTCGCGGTCTCACCCTGGCGCTATTGGACCGACTTCCTCCTCGCCCTCGTCTGCGGCTACACGGCGGCCACGATCTATCTGCTGGCCCCACTCGGTTCGGGCGCGCAGTTGGTCGCGTTGCCCGTGGCGGTCTTCTGGCTCTACCGGCTCGGCTCCCTGATCCACGAAGTCTGCCACCTCGGCCATCACGAGATGCGTGCCTTCAAGGTGTGCTGGAATCTGCTGGTGGGTGTGTTCACGTTCACACCATCCCCGTTCTTCACCCGGCACCACCGTGACCATCACAGCCTGCGGATGTACGGCACGCCCGAGGATCCCGAGTACGTGGCGAACGTCCTCGAGGGGGGTAACTGGCGTAGCGCCGTGGGCTATTCGCTGTTCATGCTCGTCTTTCCGTTGCTGGTGTACCTGCGTTTCCTGCTCGCACCGCTCAGCTTCCTCCACCCCCGGCTCCGCCGTTTTGTGCTCGAGCGTGCCAGTTCCCTGACCCTCAATACTCGTTACCGCCGCCGGATCACCGCCTTCGATCGCCGGGCGATCACCGCGGTCGAGATGCTCTGCTGCCTGCGGGCCGTGGCGATCCTCGCGGCCGTCGGCACCGGGGCCGCCGCCCCGAGCCGCATCCCCATCCTGTACCTGCTCGGGCTCTCCACCTTCGTCATGAACCAGATGCGGCAGCTGGCCGATCATCACTTCCAGGGTGACGGCACGACGGTCCCGCTCGAGGCCCACATCCTCGACTCCTGCAACTTCACCGGACGTGACGCGCTCACTTGGCTGTTCTTCCCCTTCTCGATCCGCTATCACGCCCTCCACCACCTCTTTCCTTCCCTCCCTTACCACAATCTGGCGGCGGCCCATGACCACTTGATGCGGACGTTGCCCGAAAACTCGCCCTACCGCCGCCTCGACCAGCCCGGCTGGTGGCCGGTGGCCCGGCGGACCATCTGGGGCGCTACCGCCTGACGGCCGTCCGCGGCTGCCCCGACGACCGACCTGGTGACGGCCCCGCCGACGGGAGAAACCTGCACCGTGTCCACCGACGACCCGCTTCGTCGCGACGTGCGTTTGCTGGGCGACATGCTTGGCGAGACGATCATCCAGCTCGCCGGCCAGGGGGCATTCGACCTGGTGGAGCGGATCCGCCATCTGGCGCGTGGGCGGCGGACCGGGCGCTCCGGTGCCGAGCCGGAGCTCGCCGCCTGTATCGAGGCACTTTCGCCTCCCGAGGCCCGGTGCGTGGCCCGCGCGTTCAGCATCTTCTTCGACCTCGCCAACATCGCCGAGGACCGCCAACGGGTCCGTGTCCTGCGCCAGCGGGAGCGGGAGCGCGATCCGCAGCCGCCGGCCGAATCACTCCCGGCCGGCGTCGCGGAGCTGGCCGATCTGGGCTGGCCTGCCGAACGGGTCCAGGAGGCACTCGACGCCCTCACCGTGGAGTTGGTGTTCACGGCCCACCCCAGCGAAGCGAAGCGGCGCTCGATCCGCGGCAATCTGCGGCGCATGCGGCGCGGCTTGGAGCGCCTCGACCGCGACGACCTCCTGCCCCGCGAACGGGCCGGCCTCCTCGCGGCCCTCCGCGGCGAGCTCGACGTGCTCTGGCAGACCGAGTTCCTCCGCCCCACCCGCCCCACGGTCCTCGACGAGGTCGACCGTGGCCTGTCGCTCATGCCCCGACTGTGGGAGGCCGTGCCGGCGGTCTATGCGTCGTTGCGCCGCGGGTTGGCGGCCCGCTACCCCGACACCGTGTTCCGCATGCCCGCGTTCCTCACTTTCGGCTCCTGGATGGGGGGCGACCGCGACGGCAATCCGTTCGTCACGGCCACCGTGACGGAGCAGACGCTCGTCCGCCTGCGGCGGGCGGCGATCGATGCGCATCTCGAGTGGTGCAGCCAGCTCCACGACCTGCTCACGCTCGCCACGACATGCACCACCGGGGCCGCCCCCCTCGCGGGCCGCCTCGAGCCACTCTGCCACGCCTGGCCGGAGCTCGCAGCCATCGTGAGCGACATCGCCCCCCACGAGGTCTATCGACGGTGGCTGCGGATGATCCGCTTCCGGCTGGAACGGTCGCGCGCCGTGGAACTCGACGGTCCGGTCCCGGCGGGGGCTTACCAACCGGCCGAGTTCCGCGCCGATGCCGAAGCGCTCGCCGACAGCCTCCGCTCCGACCTGGCGCCGGGCACCGACTCGGCAGCCTTCCGCTGGCTCGACCTGGTGCGGACGTTCGGCCTGCACATGACCCGCCTCGACGTGCGCCAGGATGCCCGGGCGTATGAAACGATCATGGACGAGTTGCTCGCCGCCAACGGGCAGCCGGCCGTGTCGGATGACCCCGACGACCGGCGGCGGCGGATCCGCGCGTCGATCGACACGGCAGCGGTCATCCCCGAGACAGGCCTCTCCCCGCTGGCGCTCGACACGCTGCGGCTCTTCGACCTCCTCCATACGGCCACGGTCCGCTTCGGCCCCGAGTGCCTCGGGACCGCGATCGTGAGCCTGACGCGACATCCGGCCGATGTGCTGGCGGTGCTCTGGCTGTGGCGGGCGGCACGGCGCCGGGCCGCCGCGCGCGGGGAGGAAGTGGCGGCCGACGACATTGCCATCGCCCCCTTGCTCGAGAAGATCGCCGATCTGGCCGCTGGCCACGAGACACTCGCCGCGATCCTCGACGAGCCCGCCTACGCCGCCCACCTCGCGGGCCGCGGTGGCCGGCAGATCGTGATGGTGGGCTATTCCGACAGCACCAAGGACGGCGGCTACCTGGCCGCCTGCTGGGGCCTGCAGGCCGCCCAGGAGCGCCTCCACGCGGTCGCCGCCGCGCGCGGCGTGCGGATCACCTTCTTCCACGGCCGCGGCGGCTCGCTGGGGCGCGGTGGTGGCCCCGCGGCCCGCGGCATCCTCTCGCTCCCCCCCGCGACGCTCGACGGCACGCTCCGCCTCACCGAGCAGGGGGAAGTGCTGGCCGAGCGGTACGACGACGTGCAGATCGCCGAACGGCACCTGGAGCAGGTGTCCTGGGCCACGCTCATGGCCTCCACTTCGCGGCGCTACGTGCCGCCGGGTGCCTGGACCGATCTCATGGCCCGGCTGGCGACCCGGTCGTTCTCGGTGTACCGCGAGTTGGTCGAGCAGCCGGGGTTCATCGGCTACTTCGCCGACACGACCCCCATCGAGGACATCGAGAACCTGCCGATCGGTTCTCGCCCCGCGCGGCGTCGCGGTCCCGACGGTGGCCGTTCGCTCGACGATCTGCGTGCCATCCCCTGGGTATTCGCCTGGACGCAGAGCCGGTGCATGATCCCCGCCTGGTACGGACTCGGCACGGCGCTTGTCGAGGTGAAGTACGAGGACCGGCACGCGTGGCAGGCGATCCGCGACATGTACCGCGACTGGCCGTTCTTCCAGGCCACGATCGACAATGCCACGCTGGCCCTCGCCAAGGCCGACATGTACATCGCCCAGCGCTATTCCGAACTGGCCACCGATGCCGATGCCCGCCGGCGCATCTGGCAACTCATCGCCGCCGAGCGCGACCGCGCCCGGCAGGCGATCCTCGACATCGTCGGCGGCGGTGAGCTCCTCGCCACCACCCCCTGGTTCCAACGCTCGATCGAGACCCGCAATCCCTACGTCGATCCCCTGAACCTCATCCAGATCGAGTTCCTGCGCCGCCGCCGCAACGGCACGGCGAGCGACGACGGCAGCCGCGACCTCCCGCGGTTGTGCGTCCAGGGCATCGCAGCCGGGATGCGCACGACGGGCTGACCGATCGCGCCCACGCGCCCCCGAGGGCTCATGCAGGATTCGCACGGGACCGGCCCCTCAGGGCCGGCGTGGCTCAGTCGGCCGCTTGCCGGCGGATGAGGGCAGCGCTGGCCTCGTCGCACGCCCGCGCGGCCGGATCGCCCCCCTGGTTGGTGGCGGCGACGACGCCGAAGCCACGCTCCGGGGCCAGCCACGCCACGCAGTACCAGCGGGTGTTCGAGCCCACGTGGGTCAGCACCCGCCCGCCCCATGGGCGGCGCGCCGTCACCCAGCCGAGTGCCTCTCCCGGCGGTCCATCGGCCGCACGGTGGAGGGCGGCCATCTGCGGCCGCAGCCCGACCAGCGCTGCCGGCAGATCGCCACCGAGATGGATCGCGACGAACCGCGCCCAGTCGGCCAGCGGCATGTGGAGCGTGCCCGCCGGGGCAATGGCGGCGGGGTTGTCGACATCGTCGGGCCGGCCCGTGTCGTCATGCCCGACCGGCGCGTCGGCCTGTGTCGTCGAGGGGGGCCCGAATCCCGCCCGGTGGATCCCGAGGGGCGCGAGGAGCCGCGTGCCGAGGAGCGCCTCGTAGGGCTGCCCGAGCGCGATCTCGAGCATCCTCCCGGCGATCGCATAGCCCTGGTTCGAATAGTGGTGTTCCCCGTGGCGTTCGGGCGGAGCCTCGGCCAACAGGCTCCGCACGAAGATCGTGCGACACTCGACCGCGGGTCGCCGGCACCCCCACGCCTCGCGCCACGCCTGCACGGGTGCCGTGGCCGGCGCTCCGCCACGGTGCCGAAGGAGCTGCTCGAGCGTCACCTCCCTCCATCCGGAGGCGACGCGACCCTCGTTGGCGAGCAACTCTCCGACCGTGGTCTCCCAGCCGATGCTCCCCTCCCCCACGGCCCGCGCCGCCAGGGTGGCGGTGAACGCCTTCGTGCAGGAACCGAGGTGCACGCAGTCGTCGACGTTGAACGCGCCTTCCATCCCCTGCCGCCGCAACCCGGCAGCCCAACCGCGCAGGGCACCGTCACGGTTGACGACGCCACACACCATGCCGGGCATCCCGTGGCGGTGGCGGATCTCCTCGAGGAACGACCCTCCATCCTCCGCCTGTGCCCCACACCAGTGGGGCCAGCCCGCCAGCGCCGCCACCGCCGTGGCGTTCCACCGGCGCCGCGTCGCGACTGCCGACATCACAGCTCCCCTTTGACGCCCAACTCGTGGAAGTAGTGCCCCACCTTCGCCTGGTTCCTCAGGAGCCAATCGATCGACGGCTCGTGGTGCATCGCCTTGTGGATCGCCTTGGCCGTCGCCTCGCGGTGGGTGCGGAACAGGACCGCATGGTCGATCTTGGTTTTCGCATCGGCCACGGCGGGATCGAGCCACACCGCGACGATGATCCCCAGGTCATTGACGGCCCCCTTGGGGATGTCACCGGCGCGGACGGCATCGAGCACGGCATTGGCGATCGCCGCCTGCACGGTGCCCATGAGGATGTTGGTGTAGCGGGCATTGGGGGCGGTGTACTTGCTCACCATCAACGTGGCGGGGCGCACCTGGACGTCGCTGTTGAGGATCGCCCACACCCGGGTGTGGCCCTTCACCTGGTCGCCGATGAGATTGGCGATCGCATGGCCGACGGGGCCGTCGAGCTCGCCGATCACGACCTCCGGCTCGGCGGCGCTCCATGCCTCGTCGGCTTCCACGAGGGCCTCCCCCGAGCGCATCACGATCCGCTGTCGCCGCGTGGTCCGTGCCCGAGCCATCAATTATGCCTCCCCCGTGCGTGCCGCCACCCGGCGAACCCGCGGTGAGTATGGCGCCGGCGGCCCACGACGGACAACCGCGTGCTGCCGCCGCGCACCGGGACCCCGCCGGCCGGTGGGCGATCCACGCCGTCACGCGGACCAGCCGGAGCCACCGGCGCGGGCTCCGGTCACCTCGGGGCCGCGGGAACCTCGGCGACGATCCGCAGCGGGCCACCGCTCCCGCCAGCGATCTTCATCGGCAGGGCCACGACCACGCTGCCCGTGGCCGGGAGTTGCTCGAGGCCGGCGACGTTCTCGAACACGGGGATGCCGGCGCCGCACAGGATGACGTGCGACCCGAAACAGGTCGACGGACCATGGTCGATGCTGGCCGTGTCGATCCCCACCGCCAGCGGCCGGCGTTGCTCCGCGAGCCACCGGGCGGCGTCGGGGGCGAGCCCCGGGAAGCGTAACTTCGCCACCGCCTCCGGCCCCGTGGTGGCCGTCCCGAGATACGCCGCGCGGTCCCCCCAGCGGCTGCTCCAGCCGGTGCGCAGGAGCACGATCACGTCGACGAGTTGCCGCCGGTGGGCTCCTTCCCAGGCGACCAACTCGTCGGCCGTCACCTCATGCGCCTCGTCGACACGGCACGCGGCGCCGACGTCGATCACCACCGCCTGTCCGATCAGCCGGTCGAGCGGAATGGCGTCTGCCGTCGCGCCGGTGGCCGAGAAGTGCCGCGGGGCATCGAGGTGGGTGCCACCATGCTCCGCAGAGGCGAACCGGTTCGCCGCGTAGTAGTAGCCCTTGGGGTTCGGACCGTTCCGCCCCGCCTCGAAGATGAATCCCTTCTCCGTGGGCCAGTAGATCGTACGCTCGTCAAAGGGGTGGGTGAGGTCGACCCAGCGACCGCTGCCCATCGGCACGCCACCGGTCACCACGGCAGCCGGCGTCGCCCCGGCGGGCTCCTGCGCACGGGCCGCGCCATCCGGCTCCCATCCGGTTCCCAGCCCCACGGCGAGGGAAACGACGATCCATCCCCGGGCGCGACGGCCTCCGCTCATGGTCATGCCTCCGATACAGCCCAGCCCCCTGTGATGCCCCGGGAGCCGACCCACGGGCCCGACCGGCGGCGATGGACCGTGACGCGACGGCTCACGACGCCGCCCGTCACCCGTTCGACGCGGGTGGATCGACGTCGGTGGACGGCGTCGCAGCGGCGGGCTTGGCGGCGTCGGACGTGCCGCCACCGCGGGATTTTGCACCCGCACCAGCAGCATCTGCTCCACCGCCGCCTTGCCGTCGCCCCCCGTGCGGTGGACGAGGATCGTCGTCTGCTGCTGGAGGAGGTTACCCAGCCCCGCCTCGTAGACCGGGGTCTTCTTGTCGCCGATCGTCCAGGCGGCACGCTGCGTCTTCTTGTCGACCTTGCCGGTGATGTTGAGGTTGGTGTCGGAAACGGCGTCGTAGTAGGTGCCGCGAAGCAGGCCCGCCTGGTCGATGGCCAGGCTCATGAACGTCGAGGGGCTCGTCTCCTCGCCGCGGGCGAGGGCGAACACCCCCAGTGGCCGCCACTGATCCTCCTTGGCGACGGGCACATCGGCCCCGCCGGAGGCGGCCAGCGTGCCCGCCTGCTCGGCATACTCCTCGGCCGACCCCACCCGGTTGCCCTGCACGTAGACGCCGTCGTCCTGGTAGCAGACCGTGGTGCCGTAGTTGTAGGAGACGGGCACCGCCGGATAGCCACCCCAGGAGGCGAGACTGCCCCAGGTGAGGCCGCCGAGCATGCCGATGCCGAGGCCCCAGCCGAAGCCCCCCCACCAGCCACCCGGCCACCAGGCGTTGAAGTGGTTGTCGTACCAGCCACGGCCACCGTACCACCCGCCGTGATAGAAGTTGTTGCGGATCATGGTGCCACGGTTGGCGAGAGTGTTGATCGAGTAGGGACGGACGCCACCGGCGATGCCCCGGTTGGCGAATCGCGCCAGATCACCGCGCGTCACCCCAGCATCGCCGGCAAAGTGGCCGGCACCAACGCGGTCGAATCCCCCCCGGTCGATGCCATCGCGGTCGATGCCACCACGGTCGATGCCATCGCGGTCGAATCCCCCCCGGTCGATGCCATCGCGGTCGATGCCACC
>RFRL01000321.1 GCA_009924545.1 Planctomycetia bacterium
CGGTGGGCGACGAGCGTCGCGTCGGGAGTGTGCACCACCAGCATATCCTCGAGGCCCATGGTGACGACCAGGTGATCGCCGTCGGAGTGGACGATCGTCCGCACGGAGTCGAGGCCGAGATGCCGCCCCACGATGGTGTTGCCGTCGGCGTCGGCGCCGCGCTGCCGGGCGACGGCCGCCCAGCCCCCCAGATCGTCCCAGGTGAACGGCGCCTCGATCACCACCACATCGCGGGCGTGCTCGAGGACCGCATAGTCGATGGAGATGCCCTTGATCGCGGCGAACTCCTCGGCGAACGTGCGGTCGCGGGCCGGCGTGTCCCAGGCCGCGGCGATGCGGCGCAGGTGGGCGAGGCACTCGGGCTGCCGCTCCGCCAGGGCGGCGAGGATCGTCGCCGCCTTCCAGACGAAGATGCCGCCGTTCCAGAGAAAATTGCCGGCCGCCACGTACTCCCGGGCGAAGAACTTCGATCCCAGGAAGTAGGGATCGCGCGGCGCGACGACATACTCCTCGGCGTCGAAGAGGACGAAGTCGACGCCCAGAGGGCCGTCGAGCGCGGGCATCGCCCGGGCCAACTCCATCAGCACGGCCACGCCGCTGGCACCGTCGTTGGCACCGACGAACGTCCCGCGCGGATCGACCGGGTCACGATCGGGATAGGGGCGCGTGTCGTAGTGCGCCGCCACGAGGATCCGCTCCACGCGCTGTGGATGCCACTCGACGATCAGATTCTCCATCTCCACCGGTTGGCCGGTGCGCGGGTCGCGGGTCCGGAACGGCTGCCCGGTGACGGTGCCGCCACCGCCACGGAAGTGTTCGGTGAGCAGGTGCCGCTGGCGGACCATGGCGGCCGAACCGCTGGGCCGCGGCCCGAGGGCCACGATCCGTTCCAGATGCGCCAGTGCCGCGCTCCCGGAGAACGCGGTCGCGGCGGCCGGCGGCTCGTCGGCCCGCACGTCGCAATGTGCGACGCCCAGCCACAGCGTCGCCAATCCGACCACGGCGAGCCACTGTTCCGCAGCCGCCGCCCGCCGCAGCCGGGCAGCGCGCCACCCGCACCTGGAACCGCCGCCGGCAACTCCATCTCGGGCCGTCATGGGTGCAGTCTACTCCGCTGGCTCCCGGCGATGACAGTCCGATCCCGCACGGCATACCGACGGCGGCGGGCCGGGCGGATCTCGCCCGGTGGAGCGACCGCGAGGCGACCGGTACATTCCGGGAGCCGGGTGCCGCAGCCCTGGTGGCGCGTGGCCGGCACCGCGTCCACCCCACTGGAGTCGCCATGCCTCCGCATTTCCCGCGCGCATCCCGCTGGTGCTGGCTGCTCTTGGCGGCGCTTCCTCTCCTGACCGCCACCGCCGCCGAGGCGGGCGGCGGACCGGAAAACGTGTTCCTGGTGGTCAATCCCACGAGCGCCGCCAGCCGCGCGGTGGCCAACGCCTATATCCACCTCCGGCGGCTGGCCCCCATCAACGTGTTCATGCTGCCCTGGGAGGGGAGCACCGAAGGGGTACCCATCGGCGTGTTCCGCGAGGAGATCCTGACGCCGATCCTCAAGGCCATCGACGGCCGCCGCCTTTCGACCCAGATCGACCACATCGTCTACTCCACCGACTTCCCCTGGCGGGTCGACTTCGCCGCCGAACTGCCGCCGCAGCTCGTCGGCAAGGATCAGTACCCCTCGGGTTCACTCACCGGGCTGACGATGCTCTACACCCACGTCATCGGGGGCAATCACGGTTACCTCGACGTGGCCAGTAACCACTACTACCGCCCCGTGGACGGCGACGGCATCCCGGTGGGTACGATCGGCTTCCGCAGTTGGTATGGCTGGGGCCGCCTCGGCGAGCTCTACGAGGCCGGGGGCACGCGCTACCTGCTGGCGACGATGCTCGGTGTCTCGGCGGGGCGCGGCAACAGCGTCCGCGAGATCCTCACCTACCTCGAAGCGGCCGCCGGTGCCGACGGCAGCCAGCCCCCGGGCACCGTCTACCTGGTGCAGAACAAGGATGTCCGCAGCACCACCCGCAGCGGCGCGTTCGTCGGCGTGGCCCGCGAGCTGGGCAAGCTCCGCGTGGCGTGCGAGATCGTGCCCGGTTCGCTGCCGGTGGCGAAGCGCGACGTCATCGGACTGACCACCGGGGTTCCCGACTTCGACTGGCCCGCCAGCGGCAGCCGCGTCCTTCCCGGGGCGATCTGCGAGAACCTCACCAGCTACGGTGCCATCTTCACCAAGTCGGCAGGGCAAACACCCCTGTCGGCGTTCCTCCGCGCCGGTGCCGCCGGGTCGAGCGGCACGGTGACGGAACCCTACGCGCTCCAGGCGAAGTTCCCCCATCCGGGGATCCACGTGCACTATGCCCGCGGGGCGAACCTCGCCGAGGCCTTCTACCAGGCGGTGCAGGCCCCCTACCAACTCCTCGTGGTGGGTGATCCGCTCTGCCAGCCGTGGGCCCGGATCCCCGACGTCGAGGTGGTGACCAAACCCGACTTGGCGGTGATGCAGCCGGGCCAGACCGTCAGCGGGCAACTCCTCCTGGAGCCGCGGGCCCACGCCACCGGGACGAACCCCGTCGATCGCTTCGAACTGTTCGTGGACGGGGTCCGCATCGGGCACTCCAACGCCGGCGATCCGCTTCCGCTCGACACCGCCACCCTCGCCGACGGCCACCACGAGATCCGCGTCGTGGCGATCGACTCCTCGCCGGTGGAGACCCAGGGGCGGGCGGTGCTGCCGATCTCCACCAGCAACCACGGGCGGGAGCTGGTCGTGGTGGCCGAGCCCGCGGCGGTCGCACTCGACGGCAGCGTGAAGATCTCCGTCGTCGGCAAGGGGGTGGAGACGGTCACGGTGTTCGCCAGCGGTCGCGTCCTCGGCCGCATCGACGGCGCGGTGGGGGCGATCGACGTGCCGGGGGCCGACCTCGGCCTGGGCACCGTGACGATCATGGCCACCGGCCGGGCCGGGAGCGGGGCGACGGAGGCCGCCAACGCCATCCCCGTGTTGGTCACGGTGGGGCTGGGCCGCTGAGCGCTGGCTTGCCGAGCGCGGAGCACTGGCGCGAAGGGTTCTGTCTGAACGTGTGTGCCCGGGGCCGCTCCGCGTCAGCGGGTCAGCGGCCGCTGGTCCGTGGCGGGCTGATCCGCCGCCGTGAGCGGAGCGCGGCCCACACCTGGCGCGGCCGGGACCGCTGCACAGCGGAGGCGGCGTCGACTACCATGCCGGCGCTCCCCAGCGAAATGCCGGCGGTGGCCTTCGATCGACGCGACCGCTCCGGGGCCCTGCCCACCGCCTCC
>RFRL01000322.1 GCA_009924545.1 Planctomycetia bacterium
CCGCCCTTCTGGCGCCCCTATGCCCAGCCCAACGACCTCCTCGCCAACGACGGCAGCGGCCGCTTCGCCAGCATCGCCGCCGCCAACCCCGCTCTGTGTGGCCGTCCCAACGTCGCCCGTCCGCTGTGCGCCGGCGACATCGACGCCGACGGCGACGTCGATCTGCTCGTCGGCGTCACGGCGGGGCGGCCGCTGCTGTTGGAAAACGTCGCGCCGCGCCGGGGCCACTGGCTCGCCGTCCGCGCCCTCGTGCGTGCGGATGGCCGCGACGCGCTCGGCGCCGTGGTCACGGTCACGGCGGGAGGCCGGCGCTGGCAGCGCCTCGTGCAGCCCTCGGCGAGCTACCTGTCGAGCCACGATCCGCGCTGCCATTTCGGCGTCGGGGATGCCGCGGCCATCGACACGATCGAGATCCGCTGGCCCGACGGCCGCAGCGAGCGTTTTACCGGTGGTCCGGTCGATCGGCAGGTGGATCTCGTGCAGGGCACGGGGGAGGGATCATGACGTCCAAGCGGCGCCCGCCGCGGTCGCCCGTCGCCCCGCGCCAGCCCACGCCGCCCGGCGCCGTCTCTGGCGGGGACCAACCGCTGCACCGGCGCACGGTGTCGCTCACCGTGGCGCTGGTGGCGATCCTGGCCACCACGGTCGTGGCGGCGCTGCCCTGGCTCCTGTCTCCCGCCGTGCCGGGGCCCCCCGTGCCGCCGGCCGACCCGATGGTGGCCCGGGCCATCGATGCCGCGCAGGGGCGCGTGCGTGTCGAGCCCCGCTCGGCGGCGGCCTGGGGGGAGTTGGGCCTGCTCCTGGAGGCGCACGGGCATGGGCCCGAGGCGGGGCGGTGTTTCCGCCGCGCGGCCTCCCTCGACCCGACCGGCTGGCGCTGGCCGTTTTGTGCGGCGGCGAGCCTGGGGGAGACCGCGCCGGCGGAGGCGGCCGCGCTTGTGCGCGAGGCGATCGCGCGCGATCCGGCCGCACCCTGGCCGCGGCTCGTGCGTGGTGAATGGCTCGCCTCCCTCGGCCGGCTGGAGGAGGCCCGCACGGAATTCGAGGAACTGCTCGCGCGGCACCCCGATCATGCCCGGGGGCGGCTCGCGCTGTCGCGCGTGCACGTGGCGCTTGGCGACTTCGCCGCCGCCGCCGCGCTCCTCGAGCCCCTTTCCGCCGACCCGCGCTCGCGCCGTGCCGCCGGCGAACTGGCGGCGCTCGTGGCGGCGCGGCGTGGGGATGCCGCCGTGGCGCGCGATCTGGCGGCAGCGGCAGCGCGGCTGCCGGCCGATCTCCCCTGGCCCCCCGATCCGCTCGCCGCGGAGCTGCCCGCGCGGCGGGTGGGGCGCGAGAGCCGCATCCGCCAGGTGGCCCTGCTCGAGGCGGCGGGCGACACGCGGGCGGCCGATCTGCTCACGCAGCGAGTGGAGCAGGAGCATCCCGAGGTGTTTCATTTCATCGAGGGGCGGATGCAGCTTGCCCGTGGCGATCCGGTGGCGGCGGAGGGGGCGTTGCGCCGGGCGCTCGATCTCGATCGGGAGTCGGTCGACGTGCGCGTGCAGTTGGCGCTATCGCTCTTCAAACAGGGCCGGCTGGCCGATGCGGCGGCGGTGCTCCGCGAAGGGCTGTCGTTCGAGCCGGGGCACGGGCCGAGCTGGCTCGAGCTGGGCCGCTGCCTGCGGGCCACCGACCCGGCCGCGGCCCGTGCGGCGCTCGAGATGGCGGTGGCCACGATGCCGGCCTCGGCAGAGGCCCGTGCGGAGCTCGAGCGCTCCGAGGCCGACGGGCACTGAGCAGGCTGTTTGCGGCCGCGCAGCGGAGTCGGCCCCGGCTACCGGCCGGAGGTCGACTCGTCGATGAGTGCATCGAAGCCGCCGAGCCGCCACTTCTCGCAGAGGCTGCGGATGCGGGCGATGTCGGCGCCCGGATTGAACGCGAGGAGCTCCACGATGTCGGCGCGGGATTTCAGCCCTCCCGCGTAGAGCTTGAGGGCGACGAGGTGGGGCAGCGGCATGATGCGCAGCAGGCTCCCCGGGCGAATGACGGTATCGGCCTCGGCGATGCTTTCGTCGATCACCGCCGGGAAGCGACCGCCGTAGTTGACGATTTGCACGAGGCCGAACGCGCCACGGACGTCGATGACGCCGCCGAGGGGATCATCGCCGTCCGGCTCCCGCAGGACGACGTCGAAGCCCGCCGTTCGCAATCCGTCGGCGACCTGACGTAGCGTGCCCTGGTCGGTGTTGATGCCGAGGTCGAGGTCGTCGGTGAACCGCACGTAGCCGTGGGCTGCCAGCGCGACCGCTCCGATGACCACTGCCCCGACGCCGCGTGACTCGAGAATCCGCGCCACTTCTTCGGCGACCCGAATCGTCCCCTCGGGGTCGGCCATGGCTCACTCCTTGCGGGGAGCCGGCTGCAAGCCTGCGAACCGCTCCGCCATCCCGAGGGCCGCCTTGACGCGTTCCTCGACCGTCATCCGCTGGACGCGGGCGATCTCCGCCTGCCTCGAGGCGGCGTGGCTGGCACTGGGCCGCTGCGGCGGAAACGGTTTGGCGTCGCTCATGCCGTGATCGTACGTCGCTGCCGCGGCGCCGACCACACCGCGCGGCGCGGGCGATGGGAATCGAGGCCCTGGCGAAGCGATGGGCGGTGCCCGCCGCGGGCCGGGCCACATGGCCCCCGACGGCTCCTGGCCAGCGGCCGTTTCGCGAGCACCGGGCCGGGCGGTCGCACCCCACGGGTAGGGGTTAGACTCTGTCGCCACGGGGCCGTGGGAAGCGGGCCAAAGAGTGCAAACGCAGGAGCAGCGGCGATGGCGGCGGGGGACGGGAGCGAGAGTGATTGGGACGGCAGGAGCAAGATCGCGCTGCCGCTGCCCGGGGCCGGGCCCGGGGCGGGGCAGGCGACGTTGCAGATGGAGTTCTGCCCTGTCCCGCCGGGGGCGTTTTGGATGGGGCAGCGCGGCGAGGCGGAGCCGCGGCATCGCGTGGAGCTGCCCTATGCCTTTTGGATGGGGAAGTATGTCGTCACGCAGGAGGAGTATCGGGCGGTCGTGCGCGGCCTGGGCCTGGAGGGCACGAAGCGGACCGACGGCGAGGAGTGGAATGCGGCGCCGAGCAAGTTTTCTGGAAGGGATCGCCACCCGGTCGAGCAGGTGAGTTGGCGTGATGCGGTGCTCTGGTGCCAGGCGCTGACAAAGTGGCTTCAGCAAGACGCCCGCTATCGGGACGTGACCGTTCGCCTCCCGACCGAAATCGAGTGGGAGTATGCCTGCCGGGCGGGCA
>RFRL01000323.1 GCA_009924545.1 Planctomycetia bacterium
CCGCTGGCGGCGATCTGGGAGGGGGTGTCGTCGGCAGCCGCGTGGGCCAGTGCCGGGCAGGAAGGGCAGGGGGCCCAGCTTGCCGGCGGTGTGCTTCCCTCCGGGAGCAGTTTCTTCCCCCAGCAGGCCCCCCAGCCGCCCCGGCCGTCGACCTTCGCGCCGCCGCCGGCGCTGATGACGCCGCCGCCGTCCGCTGGCAGCGCGTTCACGGCGGCCCCGCCGCTCGGCGGCCAGCCGCTCCCGCCACCGCCGTCGTTCCGGGCGCCGGCCGACGTGCCCCCTGCCGGCTTCGCCCCCGGCGCGCAGTCACCGCTCCGCTACCGGTGAGAGATGTCTCCAGTGGCCGGCGCCAGAGGGAGTGATCGCCACCTCGGACAGGTTCCCGCGCAGCGCACACCGGGCCCGCACAACGCACACCGTGCGGCATTCGCGGAGGGCAGTGGGGCGGCGGCGGAGAAGCGGAAAGGCCTGGAAACCAGGGCCTGGATGCACCTGCCCCGAACCGGACATAAGAGACATTATCGGACGTTGGGCAGGGGGTCGGTCAGGCCGAAACAGCCCCGTTCCGGCCACCATTCCCGCTCCCGTCCGCGCCACCGCCGATCGGCCCCGGGGCGGCCGTCTCGGCGTCGATGAACCGGCCCATGCGCCGGAACTTCTCGTAGCGATCCGCCACCAGTCCGTCGGTGGGCCGGCCGACCAGTTCGCGCAGCGTCCGCAGGAGGTAGCTCTTCAGCCGGCGCGCCGTCTGCCGCGGGTCGCGGTGGGCGCCGCCGGGCGGTTCCTCGATGACCGTGTCGACGATGCCGAAGCCGAGCAGATCGGCCGATCGCATCCGCAGCGCCCGGGCGGCCTCGGCCTTGTGGGCGGCACTCTTCCACAAGATCCCCGCGCAGCCCTCGGGGCTGATCACGCTGTAGTAGGCGTGCTCGAGGATCGCCACGCGATCGCCGACCCCGATCCCCAGGGCGCCTCCCGAACCACCTTCGCCGATCACCACGCAGACGATCGGCACCGGCAGCGACGCCATGAGGAACATGCTCTCGGCGATCACCTGGGCCTGGCCCCGCTCCTCGGCCCCGATCCCGGGATAGGCACCGGGAGTGTCGATCAGGCAGATCACCGGCAGGCCGAACTTGGCCGCCAGCCGCATCTTGCCCATCGCCTTGCGGTAGCCCTCGGGATGGGCGCAGCCGAAGTGGCAGGCCTGCCGCTCGGCCAGCGTCTTGCCTTTCTGATGGCCGATCACCAGGACCTTGTAACGGTCGAGCTTGGCGAACCCGGTCACGAGGGCGGGATCGTCGCCGAAGGCCTTGTCGCCATGCAGCTCCACGAACTCGTCACACACCAGCGGCAGGTAGTCGCTCGTCTTGGGCCGGTCGGGGTGGCGGGCCACCTCCACGGTCTGCCAGGGATCGAGGTTGCCGAACACCTGCCGCTGGCGTTCGACCACCTCGCGCCGCAACCGCCGCAGTTCCTCCTCCTGCTGCGAGCCGAGGGGGGCCGCCTCGAGGGCCGTGATCCGGTCCTCCAGCTCGTAGATCGGCTTCTCCAACGGGAGGCGGTGCAGGCCGCGGCTCATGACAGGGCATCCGGGGGGACCGTCACACTCCCCGGAGTGTCCCGCGCCGCGACGGAACGAGTCAATTCGAGCCGGTGCCGTCGGCCGCGGTGGCCGCCGGCGGTTCGGGGTCGCGGTCGAACAGCCGGATCTGCCGTAGCTGCCGCGCCACGTCGGCCATCGCCGTCGGCCGGTCGTCGGGCTTCTTGGCCATCATCTGCCGGAGGAGCTTCGACGCCGCCGCCGAGACGTTGGCATTGGATGCCTCGACCACCGGCGGGGCCGTGTAGAGATGACGCGTGAGGAGCTCGTGGGTGTTGGAACCGGTGAACGGGGTGTGGCCGGCGAGGAGTTCGAAGGCCATGCAACCGAGCGAGTAGATGTCGGAACGCGGGTCGGGTGCCTGGCCACGGATCTGTTCGGGCGCCATGTAGCTTGGGGTGCCCTGGGGCTGCTGCCGACGCCACAGGAGGCGGCCGAGGGCGCCGGGGGGCCGGGCGGCGATGGCGAAATCGATGGCTTTCACCTCCGCCGCCTTGTTGACCAGGACGTTGGCCGGCTTGACGTCGCGGTGCACCCAGCCGCGCTGGTGCATGTGGCCGAGGGCGTCGGCCACCGCCGCCAGGATCGCGGGGAGGCGTGCGTGCAGCGCGTGCTGGCGGCCGCTGAAGAGCCGCCGCAGGTTGGGGTGTTGGAACAACTCCATCACCAGGCAGGGAAAACCGTCGTAGACCACGAGCCGGTCGACCTGGATCACCCCCGGGTGGTCGAGTTCGCGCCCCACGCGCAATTCGTGCTCCAGCTGCCGGCGCTGCTGGCGGTCGTCGTCATAGCCGGTCTGGAGGATCTTGACCGCCACCTGACGCTCGGCCACCGTGTCCTTGGCGCTCCACACCTGACACTGCCGCCCCAGCCCCAGCTGCTGCGAGAGCACGAGCGGTCCCAGCCTGTCGGGGAGTTTCGCCATCGGGGATGCGGTGCCGCGGCCGGAGTCAGGGGGTACCGGCGGCCACGGTGAGCGCGGCCCCGGGGGGGAGTCGGGTTGACAGGAGCACGAGGCCCTCGGGCGGAGCGGTCGGCCCCGCCACGGCGCGGTCGCGGGCGGCGAGCACCCCGGCCAGCCACGACGGCGGGCGACGACCCGCGCCGACGAGCACCAGCGAGCCGACGATGATCCGCACCATGTTGTGGAGGAAGCCGTTGCCCTCGACCTCCACCCACACCTCGCCGTCGGCTCTCCCCGCGGGGCTCCCCCGCCGCGCGACTTCGAGACGCTGGATTGTGCGCGTTTTCGACACCCGTGACGAGGGGGTCTTCTCGAAACTGGTGAAGTCGTGTTCGCCGACAAGGGCAGTCGCAGCGGCGGCCATCGCCGGGGTGTCGAGCCGCGCCTTCCAGCGCCACACGAGGTGCCGCTCGAGCACCGGCTTCCAGGGGGCGTCGTGAATCCGGTAGCGGTAGGTCTTGCCCAGCACCGCCGTCACCGGATCGAAATCGGCGTCCACCTCCGCCGCCGTGACCACGGTCACGTCGGCGGGGAGATGGGCGTTGAGGGCCCGCCCCCACACCGGCGCCTCGAGGGGGCTGGCCGACGTGAAGGCGACGATCTGGTCGAGGGCGTGGACGCCGGCGTCGGTCCGGCTCGAGCCGCGGGGCAGGATCTCCTCGCCGCTCACCGACCGGATCGCCGCGGCGAGGGTCC
>RFRL01000324.1 GCA_009924545.1 Planctomycetia bacterium
CTCACCTGCGGCCAGTGGTCGCGGCCAGCGTCCTTGTTGATCTTCGGCGTCCGCCCGAACTCCCCCCACACCACCACCGTCACGTCGCGGTCGAGGCCGCGCTCGTGGAGATCCGCGACCAGCGCCGACACCCCCTGGTCGAGCTGTGGGGCGTTTTCCCGGCAGGCGCCGAAGTTGTTGCCGTGGTAGTCCCAAAATGAATAGCTCACCGTCACGCAACGCACCCCCGCCTCCACCAGCCGCCGCGCGGCGAGGAACTGCTGCATGAGGCGCGGGGCGCCGTCCCCCTGGTGCTTCTCCGTGCCGAAGCCGTAGCGGTCGCGCACCGCCTGCGGCTCGCGCGACACGTCGAGGGCCTCGGCCAGACGGCTCGACGTGAGGACACCGAAGGCTTGCTGGCGGAACGTGTCCATCCCCGCCATCATCCCCGAGCGGTCGGCGGCGCGGTTGAAGGAGTCGATGGCGCCGGCCAGGGCCGCGCGGTCGCCCAAGCGCTCGAGCGACAGCCCCTGGAGGACGAGATCGCCGCGCGCGTCGCCATTGGGCTGGAAGGGGGTGCAGGCCGGGCCCAAGAAGCCGGGCTTGCCGGAGTTGTAGGGGGTGTGCTGCATCCGCGGCGAAAGGCCCACGTAGGGGGGCGCCGCCGGGTGGGCGGGGCCGCGCAGCCGGGCCACCACCGAGCCGAACTCCGGCCAGCCGCCGGCCGGTTGGCGCTGGTGACTGCGGCCGGTGAGGCACTGGAAGGAGTAGTGGTCGCCGGTGGCGCCGACGATCGAGCGGATCACCGCCAGCTTGTCGGCCATCCCCGCCAGGCGCGGGAGGAGCTCGCCGAACTCGATGCCCGGCACGTTGGTCGGGATCGGGCGGAACTCCCCACGGACCTCCGCCGGGGCCTCCGGCTTGAGATCGAAGAGGTCCTGGTGGGGCGGTCCACCCGGCAGGTAGATCATGATCACCGCCTTGTGCGACCGCGCGGCGCTGGTCGCCTCCGCCCGGGCCAGATCGGCCAGCGACAGCCCCGCCGTGCCGCCGAGCCCCGCGAGGGTGCCGATGCGGAGAAACTGCCGGCGCGCGAGGTGGTCGCAGAAGTCGCCCCCACGGGGCTGGCCACCGAGGATCGAAAGCATCGGGCGACTCCGCTGCGGAGGGGAAGCTGTGAAGGGAAACGGTACCGGCCGGGTCAGGCCAGCTCGGGCAACGGCACGGGCCGTTCGAGGAGGTACTGCGGCCGGCCGGTGTGGTCGGCGAGTTGGGCGGTGGCGGCGTCGATGCCGAGGTGCCGGTAGAGCGTGGCCAGGACCTCGGAAAAGTGCACCGGACGGTCGGCGATGGCACTGCCGGTGCGGTCGGTGGCGCCGATCACCTGCCCGGTGCGGAAGCCACCCCCGGCCAGGAGCGCCCCGCCAACCTGCGGCCAGTGGTCGCGACCGGCATCCTTGTTGATCAGCGGGGTGCGGCCGAACTCCCCCCAGGCGCAGACCGCCACGTCGCGGTCGAGCCCGCTGGCGTGGAGATCCTCGATGAGGGCCGAGAGCCCCTGGTCGAACTGCGGCAGATGGGTGGTCTTCATGCCGTTGAAGGTGTCGGAGTGGAAATCCCAGCGGCCGAAATTGAGCGTCACCACCCGGCAGCCCGCCTCGACGAGCCGGCGGGCCACGAGGAAGTGCTCGAGGTTGCGCGGGGCCCCGTCGCCGAAGCGCTGCGCGTCCCCTTTGCCGTAGCGCTGGCGCACGCTCTCCGGCTCGTCGGAAATGTCGAGGGCCCGGGCGAGACGGCTGCTGGTGAGGATGTCGAAGGCGGAGCGCGACAGGGCGTCCATGCCGTCGAGGGTCCGGCTGGCATCGAGATCGCGGCGCAGCCGATCGACCTGCCCCAGGAGGGTGCGCCGGTCGGCGAGCCGCTCGGCCGACATACCCTGGAGCACGAGGTCGCCACTGGCCGGGCCGTTGGGACGGAAGGCGGCGTGCGACACGCCGAGGAACCCGGGCAGCCCCGGCGAGCCATAGGGCGGATGGCCGGCATCGGGCGACAACCCCACGAACGCGGGCACCGCCCGATCGACCGGGCCGAGGAGGCGCGAGGCCACCGCGCCGATGCTCGGCCAGCCGCCGGAAGGCTGGTTGCGGACGGTGCGGCCGGTGTAGCAGATGAACGAATCGTGGTTGCCGTCGGGGGAGCCGTACACGCTCCGCACCGGCACGCACTTGTCCATGATCGCCGCCAGGCGCGGCATGTGCTCGCAGATCTCGATCCCGGGCACGCTCGTCGGGATGGGGCGGAACTCGCCGCGGATCTCCGTGGGGGCCTCCATCTTCAGGTCGTACATGTCCTGGTGCGCCGGGGCACCGCACATGTAGATCATGATCACCGCCTTGTGCGACCGGCGGCCGGTGGCCTGCTCGGCGGCGAGCAGGTCGCGGAGCGACAGGCCCCCGACCGACAGCGTCCCCACGCGGAGCAGGTCGCGCCGGCGGATCCCGTCGCACAGCCGCAGCCCGCGGCGGCCCGCATCATCGACGAGGGAGAGCATCGGAAATCCCCTCTGGGGTTGGGGGCGGACCGCTCGTTCCAGCACTTTACACCGGCCGGACCCCGGGCACGATGCCCGTCACCCCTGGCGATTCCTCGGCTCGCGGCCGGTGGCGGCGCCAGCCAGACCGGCCAAAGCACGAGGGGAGGGAAGTCGGCACACCCTGGCACAGACAACGCAAAGCATTGCCGGAAATGAAGATACATGCGGCATTACGGCAGGTTGACCGCCACGATTTCACTCCGCGCCGGCGCGGGCGGTACATTTGCGAGTGGCTCATTGCCATTCCGGAGGCCTCACCATGCTCACGATCCGCGGCGGTGGTGGTCGGTTCTGCGACGGCGTCAGCCGCCGCGACTTCCTCGCTATCGGCGGGCTGTCGTTCGGTGCCGGCGGCCTTTCCCTGGCGGGGGTGATGCGGGCCCAGGCGGCGGCCCCCACCCGGTCGGGGCTCGGACACAAGGCGGTGATCAATGTGTTCCTGGGGGGCGGACCGCCGCACCAGGATCTCTTCGACCTCAAGCCCGACGCGCCCAGCGAGGTCCGAGGCGAGTTCGCCCCCATCGCCACGAGCGTCCCGGGGATCCAGATCTGCGAGGTCTTCCCTCGGCTCGCCCGGCGCACCGACAAGCTGGCGATCATCCGCTCGGTGGTCGGCTGCGAGGGGGCCCATGCCGCCTACCAGACCAACACCGGCTGGCCCGAGTCGAGCCTG
>RFRL01000325.1 GCA_009924545.1 Planctomycetia bacterium
CGGGCGGGGTATCATCCCGGCGTCGTTTTCCCTTCCCGCTCGTTCCCGGAGAGTCGTGCCATGTCTGCCCGGATCCCGCGCCGTGGCCTGCTGTCAGCCGTTGGCTGCACCGCCCTCGCCACCGCCTTCCGTCCTGCCCTGGCCGCCGCCGACGACCTCCGGCTCGGCATCCAGATGTACTCGCTCCGAGGATACAAGGTGGACGAGGCGCTGCGGCATGCCCGTGACCTCGGTTTCCGGCACATCGAGTTCTACGGCGGGATGTTCCCGGTCGATGCTTCACCGGAGGATATCACCGCCATGCGGAAGCAGGTGGCCGACATGGGGCTGTCGATCTCCGCCCACGGCGTGAACGGTTTCGGTGCCGACGCCGCCGCCAACCGCCGGGTGTTCGAGTTCGCCCGGGCGGCGGGGATCCCCATCATCACCGCCGATCCGACGCCGGAGGCCTTCGCCAGCCTCGACGAGCTGGTGAAGGAGTTCAACATCCGCATCGCGATCCACAACCACGGTCCCAAGCACCGCTACAACAAGGTCGTCGACGTGCTCCGGGCCATCGAAAAGCACGACGAGCGCATCGGGGCCTGCGCCGATCTTGGCCACTTCATCCGGTCGGGCGAAAAGCCCACGGAGGTGATACGCCTGCTCAAGGGCCGGCTCTACGGCATCCACCTCAAGGACTTCAAGGAGATGCAGGACAAGACCACCGGGGTGATCCTCGGCAAGGGGCATCTCGACGTGCCGGGCGTGTTCGCCGCACTGGAGCAGGTGGGATTCCCGGCCGACGGGGCCCTGTCGCTGGAGTACGAGGAGCACCCCGAAAACCCCCTGGCCGACATCCGCGAGTGCCTCGAAGTGGCCCGCGGTGCCCTGGCGGCGGCCTGATCACCCCCGGGAGTGACCTCCGATGACACGATCCGTGAAGGCCCTCGTGGTGACGTTCGTGGGACTGACCACCCTGCCCGGCTTGGCCCAGCCGGTAGCTCAGCCGGCTGCCGCGCCCCCGTCGTTCGAAGCGGCGGTGGCAATGCTGCGGCAGGTGACCGGCGAGGGGCAGGGCAATGCCGCGGCCACGGCCGCTTGGCCGGTGGTGGCGGGCGCGGGCGTTGACTCGCTCCCGCGCCTCCTCGCGGCGATGGACGGGGCCGGTCCCCTGGCGGTCAACTGGTTGCGGGCCGCCGTCGATGCCGTGTGCGACGACGGTGAGCCGCTGCCGCTGGCCGGCCTGGAGGCGTTCCTCGCCGACACCCGGCACGACCCGCGGCCGCGGCGCCTGGCCTACGATCTTCTCCGCGGCGTCGATCCCGACCGAGCCGCGGTGCTCCTCGACGGCATGCTCGAGGATCCGAGCGTGGAATTGCGCCGCGATGCCGTGGCCGCGCTGGTCGCCCGTGCCGAAGCCGCGGCCGGCGCAGGCCGTGCGGAGGAGGCTCTGGCCGGCCTGCAACGCGCCTTCGCCGCCGCCCGTGACGTCGGGCAGGTGCAGGCGATCGCCAAGTCATTGGAGAAGGCCGGTATGCCGGTCGACCTGGCGCGGCACTTCGGCTTCGTGCTCGAGTGGCGCGTCATCGGCCCGTTCGACAATCCCGGCGGCAAGGGCTACGCGACGGCCTATCCGCCGGAGCAGGGGGGCGATCCGAAGGCCCCCCCCGCCGTCCCGGTGGCGGGCAAGTTCGGTCCGGTGGAATGGCGGCCGGTGACGAGTTCGGATCCGCTCGGGCTCGTCGACATCAACGGGGTCTATCCCCCGCCGGCCGCCGCGGCTGTACCTGCGGCGGGAACCACGCCATCGGCCGGGGAATCGAAGGAGGGGCTCAAGGAGGTGGTGGCCTATGCCGTCGCCGAGTTCGACGCCCCGCAGGCCGCCGACGTCGAACTGCGCCTGGGCACGAAGAACGCCTGGAAGGTGTG
Source organism: Planctomycetia bacterium (assembly GCA_009924545.1). Taxonomy (GTDB): domain Bacteria; phylum Planctomycetota; class Planctomycetia; order Pirellulales; family UBA1268; genus F1-20-MAGs016. The sequence continues at coordinate 1,912 of RFRL01000325.1, forward strand.
GCTCAACGGTAGCTACGTCTTCGGCCGCGATGAATACCACCGCGGCATGGAGGTCGATCAGTACCGGCTCGCGGTGCGGCTCGTGCCGGGGCGCAACGTGATCCTCGTCAAACTCTGCCAGGACGACCAGCGCAAGCCCTGGACGACGGAATGGGAGTTCCAGTTGCGCGTCTGTGATCGGATCGGGACCGCGGTCCTGGCCACCGGCCGGTGACCATCCGTGCGGTGAACATCCTTCGGGGGGCTGCCTGGAATCGTCCTCGCCCTGGTGGCGGCCCGCGCCGGCCACGCGGCCGACTGGCTCTCCTTCCGGGGAGCGGGGGGCGCGAGCCTCGTGACCGCCGGCACCCTTCCCACGGAATTGTCGGCCGACACGGTCCGCTGGTCGACGCCGCTTCCCGGCCGTGGGCTCTCCGGGCCGCTGGTGGTCGGGTCGCGGGTGTTCGTCAGCACCAGCGACGGCCCCGAGCAGGACCGGTTGCACCTGGTGTGCCTCGATGCGGCCAGCGGGAAGATCCTCTGGGATCGCCAGGTGTGGGCCACCGGGCGGACGATGTGCCACTCGAAGACGAGCGTCGCCGCCCCCACCCCGGCCAGCGACGGCCGGCAGGTGTATGCCGTGTTCTCGTCCAACGACGTCGTCTGCACCGACCTCGAGGGCAACCTCCGCTGGGTCCGGGGCATCACCTACGACTACCCCAACGTGAGCAACAGCCTCGGCATGGCCAGCTCACCGCTGGTCGCCGGTGACGTGCTCGTGGTGCCCGTGGAGAACGACAGCGAGAGCTACACCATCGGCCTCGACGTGACCACGGGCGTCAACCGGTGGCGTCTCGATCGCCCCAAGGGAGCCAACTGGACCTCGCCGGTGGTCGTCGCCGACGGCCTGGCGGCCCTGCAGTCGAAGACCGGCGTGGATTGCATCCGCACTGCCGACGGCACCACCGCCTGGCGCTACACCGACGGCGCCGACACCGTGGCCTCGAGCTGGCTCGCCGACGGCGTCCTCTACGTCCCCAGTAACGGCGTCACCGCCCTGGCTCTCGACCCGGCCGATCCGGCCCGCGAGCCGCGGCAGTTGTGGCGCAACAACCAACTCGCCCCGGGCACGGCCAGCGGGCTCGTGGCCGGCGATGCCGTGCTGTGCATCAACCGCGGCGACGTGCTCACCGCCGGCGAGAAGGCGACCGGCAAGCGGAAGTGGCAACTGCGGCTCCAGGGGCCGTTCAGCACCACCCCCGTCACCGACGGAGTCCATCTGTGGGCGGTGAACGAGGCGGGGCTCGTGCAGGTGGTGAGCCTGGGCGAGACCGAGGGGAAGGTGATCTC
>RFRL01000326.1 GCA_009924545.1 Planctomycetia bacterium
TGGGGCCTTTTTGGGCCCAAATCAGCCCGCGGCCGGGGGTCGCAGGGCCGATGGCCCGGCGGCGTCGAGCCCCAGCAGCGTCCGGTCGAGGTAGTGCCGAGCCGTGATCGGACTGCCCGGGGCGTGCCCAGCATGTTCTGCCCCGGCCCCCGGGCGCCGCGCCTCGGCGTCGGTGATCCCGGCGCGCCTGATCCATTTCCATGTCCCGGGCCGCACCTTTGCCATCTTCACCAACCTGCGAAACTGCTGGCGGAACGTCTCGCCGCTGGACCGCCACGGCACCGCCAGGGCCCGCGGGCACTCCGCGAGCGACTGCTGGAGCATCCGCACCGTCTCGTCGTCGACCTGGCGGATCACGAGCCGCCGCGTCTTGTGCTGAAGCACCGCCACGCGCCCGTCGGCCTGCACCGCGGCCACTTCGAGCCGGACGAGGTCGCCCCAGCGAAGCCCGGTCGCCCACGCCAGCCGGATCGCGAGCACCCACCACGCCGCGCGAGGCATGCCGCACGGGTGCATACCCCTGACGGTCGCTGCCGAGGCCTGGATCGCCTCGACCTCGGCGACCGTCCAGGCCGTGGGGTTGCGGTAAGGCACCGGCGCCACCCGGATCCGGCGCGACGGGCCGTCGCACAGACCCTCCTCGGCGGCGGCTCGCCACAGCACGAGAATCTGGCTGCGCTTGCTGCGCACCGTCGCCGGCGCCCTGGTGGTCGCCAGCTCGCGGAGCCAGAGCGCCACGGAGCGATCATCGAGCTCGTCGACTCGAACGGGGCTTCCCGCCCACCGCTCGTAGAGGTCAGCGACGACGCGGAGCTGGTGCAGGGTGTTGGCCTCGACGGGGCGGAAGACCCCGTAGTCACGGGCGAACTGGCCAATTGTCGGAATCGGTCTGACGTACACGTTGGGCTCCTGATCCGGAGCCCCGTCCATGGGGCGGTTCATCGGTCGAAAGTGTTCGCCGTGCGGCGAATAACACTCCCCGGAGTGCGCGTGTACCTGCGCCCATCACTGTACCAATGTTCCGTAGAGCATCGGTCTACGGAACCGAAGGTTGCAGGTTCGAGCCCTGCGGGGTGTAGTCAATCATCCCCTCCACAGGTGGGGGAGTCCAGCGAGGAAACTTGACGTGCCCCCGTCCCGAGGAAAACGTCGTCGGATGGTGAAAACGTCGTCGGATGGTTGCTTCGTCGCAGAGACACCCGGGCGGGAGGCCGCGGCAGAACCACTCCTGCCCACTGGGGGAACGCATTGAGTCCCTCGCGCTCAAGCGTGGGATGGCATTGGATCAACTTGCGGCCGCATCTGGACTTTCGTTCACCACGCTTCACCGCATCCGCGCCGGGCGTACAAAAAACCCGAGCGTCGGGACGCTCATGTCGCTGGCTACTGCCCTCGGCGTCCCGCTCGACAAGCTCCTGACCGGGGCTTTTTGACCGCGTTTTCCGCAGTTATTGCAGGCGTTGCAGATCTGCTGTTGACAGGTTCTGACGCGGCTGCCATAACCTCGCCCCAACGTCGATCACCGCGATCGACGGGCAACGACAGGAGTCGAGCCGTGGGCAGGACGCCGAACACGCCGCAGCGGCCGACCTCACGACGGAGGAAAGCCGATGGCGATCGATCTTCACGACGCACTCAGCGGCGAGCGGTCCCGGTGGTCGGGCCGCGCGAGACGAAATCGAGCAGCCGCCGCGCGGCTCATGCAGCAGCGGTTGATCCTGCTGGCGACGCCGCGGCGTGGCAGTCGCGGCTCCGTCGTCTGCTCTCGCACTACCGGCGCCGCCCGGCTGACGGGTGGCCCGCCGTTTTCGACCGGCTGCTGATCCTCGCCCGGAACGAGATCGCCGGCGAGCTTGAGCGGATCGACACGCTGGTGCGGATTCGCCGCGCGGGCCGTGTCGCGCCGGAGCTGTGGGATCGGCACTCCGGCCAGCGGTTCGTGCGGGCCTGGGTCGGCGACCCAAGCGTGGGAATCGACGCACTCTCCGAGATCGCCTCTTCCGCGACGGCCGCGCTCGGCTTGGTGGAGGACGCGGTCAGGCAACTCAGGGATCAGGACGGCGCGGCCGGAGGATTGGCCGCGGATGGAGTCGGCACGACGCCGACAGGGCCACGGATGGCGGCCCGGGCTCGCATGGAAAGGGAGCCCGGGTGATGGCGCTGCACATGCAGGTTTCCGACGGCGACTCGGTGGTGGTGACCGTGCCGCCGGGGTCGGGCGGGGAAGTTGTAGTGGCGCTTGGCAATCGCTCGGGGCGGCTGTCAATCACGGCGCCGCGCTCGTGGCAGATCAGCAGGAGGGCAGGGAATGTCGCTCGCGAAGGTGCGGACGGACGGAGCGTCGGCGGCGCGGAGGTCGGCGGCGGTGCAGCGGCTGATTCGTGCTGCGGGAGTGATCTGCAGCGGTGAGCAGTTGGGCCGGGGCGTGTTTCGTTTCCCGCCCGGCTCGGTCGCGGCCTTGCGTGAGGCCCGCGAGGGAGTTCTGGGAACGCATCAGGAGGTGAGGCGATGAGCGGAACAGATCTGGCAACGGTGGAGCCGCGGGGGCTGTCCTTGCAGACGTTCGACGAGGCGATGCAGTTCGCGAGGGTGGTTTCCGGGACCGACTTCGCCCCGAAGGATTTCCGCGGCAAGCCCGAGGCTTGCATGCTGGCAATCCAATACGGCGCCGAGCTCGGCCTCAAGCCCATGCAGGCGCTCCAGAACATCGCCGTCATCAACGGCAGGCCGTCGATCTGGGGAGACGCGGCGCTGGCACTGGTGCACGGCTCGCCGGTGTGCGAGTGGGTGTACGAATCGGTGGACGGCGATGGCGACAGCATGGGCGCGATGTGCCAGGCCAAGCGCCGTGGCTGCGAAAAGCCCTCGGTGAGCGTCTTCACCGTCGCGGACGCCAAAAAAGCCGGTCTGTGGGGCAAATCCGGCCCATGGCAGCAGTATCCGCGACGAATGCTCCAGCTCCGGGCCCGCGGGTTCGCCCTGCGTGACGCGTTTCCCGACGTTCTCCGCGGCTTGATCACGGCCGAGGAGGCCCGCGACTATCAGGTCGTGGAGCCCGAGTCGCGCCCGCAGCCGGAGGTTCGGCCACGGATGGAGCCAAAGCCGCACGCTCCCGTTGGTCTGCCGGCGCCTGCGGGCGTGGGCGGCGGGGTCGCTGAGAAAGCCCGTCTGGCGATCAACAACGCGAAGACCAGCGAGGCGC
>RFRL01000327.1 GCA_009924545.1 Planctomycetia bacterium
CCATCGGCCAGATGGGGTCGGCGGGAGCCAGCGGCCAGCCGCAGGCCGTGGACGGGGTGGCAGCGGTCGACTCCGATCCGACCGAGACGCGCGAGTGGCTCGACTCGCTCCGCTACGTGATCTCCAGCCGGGGCGGAGATCGGGCCGCCTACCTGCTCCAGGCCATCGAGCAGGAGGCGTATCGCCTCGGGGTGCAGAGGTGCAGATCCCCTTCGCGGTCACCACCCCATACATCAACACCATCCCCGCCGACCGGCAGCCGGCCTTTCCGGGAAATCGGGAGCTGGAACGGCGCATCAAGAGCATCATCCGCTGGAACGCCATGGCGATGGTGGTGCGCGCCAACCGCGAGGACAAGAGCATCGGCGGGCACATCTCCACCTTCGCCTCCTCGGCGACGCTCGTGGAGGTGGCGATGAACCACTTCATCCGCGGTCGCGGCGACGACGACTCCGGGGACCAGGTTTATTTCCAGGGCCATGCCTCGCCGGGGATCTACTCCCGGGCGTTCCTCGAAGGGCGGATTTCCGAAAAGCAGTTGGAGAACTTCCGCCGGGAGTTGGCCGAGGGGGGCGGGCTGTCGAGCTATCCCCATCCCTGGCTGATGCCCGGTTTTTGGGAGTTTCCCACGGTGTCGATGGGCCTCGGCCCGCTGATGGCGATCTACCAGGCGCGGTTCAACAAGTATCTGCAGGACCGCGGCATCAAGGACACGAGCCGGCAGCATGTGTGGTGCTTCATCGGCGACGGCGAGACCGACGAGCCGGAGACGCTCGGGGCGATCTCGCTCGCCGCGCGCGAGGGGCTCGACAACCTCGTGTTCGTCATCAATTGCAACCTCCAGCGGCTCGACGGGCCGGTGCGCGGCAACGGGAAGATCATCCAGGAGCTCGAGGGGGTCTTCCGCGGGGCCGGCTGGAACGTCGTCAAGGTCATCTGGGGAGACGAGTGGGATCCGCTCCTCGCCCGGGACGACAAGGGATTGCTCGTCCGGCGGATGAACGAGGTGGTGGACGGCCAGTACCAGAAGTACGTCGTCATGCCCGGCAGCTACATCCGCGAGCACTTCTTCGGGATCGATCCCGAGCTGGCGGAGATGGTGGCGCACCTTTCCGACGAGAAGCTGAAGAAGCTCCGTCGTGGCGGCCACGATCCGGAAAAGGTGTACGCCGCCTACGCGGCGGCGATGCAGTGCCACGGCAAGCCCACGGTGATCATCGCCAAGACGATCAAGGGCTACGGGCTCGGCGAGGTGGGCGAGGGGCGCAACGTCACCCACCAGCAGAAGAAGCTCAACGAGGAGGAGTTGCGGGCGTTCCGCTCGCGCTTCGGCATCCCCATCTCCGACGACGAGGTGGCCAAGGCACCGTTCTACCGGCCGGCGGAGGATTCCCCGGAGATCCGCTACCTGCGTGAGCGGCGCGAGGCCCTCGGCGGGTACGTCCCCGGGCGGCCCCTCGATCCCCCCCGGCTGAAGACCCCGGCGCTGGCCGACTACCTCGGCTTCATCGAGAAGAGTGCGGGACGCGAGGTGTCGACCACCACTGGCGCCGTGACGCTGATGGCGTCGCTGCTCAAGGACAAGTCGGTGGGCCGGCACATCGTCCCGATCGTGCCCGACGAGTCGCGGACGTTCGGCATGGATCCGCTCTTCAAGCAGTGCGGCATCTACGCCCACAGCGGGCAGCTCTACGAGCCGGTCGATTCCGATCAACTCCTTTACTACCGTGAAGCCAAGGACGGGCAGATCCTCGAGGAGGGCATCACCGAAGCGGGGAGCATGTCGAGCTTCATCGCCGCTGGCACGGCCTACGCCAGCCACGGCGTGCCGATGATCCCGATCTTCATCTACTACTCGATGTTCGGCTTCCAGCGGATCGGTGATCTGATCTGGGCCGCCTGCGACTGCCGGGCCCGTGGCTTCCTCCTCGGAGGGACAGCCGGGCGCACGACGCTCGCCGGCGAGGGCCTGCAGCACCAGGACGGCCATAGCCATCTGTTCGCGATGGCATATCCCACCGTCCGCGCCTACGACCCGGCGTTCGTCTACCCCACCGTCCGCGCCTACGACCCGGCGTTCGTCTACGAAACCACGGTGATCATGCTCGACGGCATGCGCCGCATGTATGCCGAGAACGAGGACTGGATCTACTACATCACCGTCTACAACGAGAACTACGAGATGCCCCCCATGCCCCCCGGCTGCGAGGAGGGCATCCTCAAGGGTGCCTACCGGCTGCGCGGCGTGCCGGCGCAGGGGCGGCCGGTCGCCGGGGCGCTGCCGCCGGTGCAGTTGCTCGGGTCGGGGGCCATCCTCCGCGAGGTGATCCGGGCCGCCGGCCTCCTGGCGGAGCACTGGGGCATCGCCTCGACGGTGTGGAGCGTGACGAGCTGGAAGGAACTGCGCCGCGAGGCGCAGGAGTGCCGCCGCTGGAACATGCTCCATCCGGAGGCACAGCCCCGGCGGAGCTACCTGGAGACCACGCTCGGCCATCGTGACGGGGTGTTCGTGGCGGCCAGCGACCATGTGCGGGCGGTGCCGGAGCAACTCGACCCGTGGATCCCCGGCGGGCTGTTCGTGCTCGGCACCGACGGGTTCGGGCGCAGCGACACCCGCGGCCCGCTCCGCCGCCACTTCGAGGTGGATGCCGAGTGCATCGCCATCGGCACTCTCTCCCGCTTGGCGGCGGCCGGGGCGATCGGCGCCGACGTGGTCGCCGCCGCCATCCGCCGGCTCGGCGTGAATCCCGAGAAGATCGATGCGGCGCTGGCCTGAACCGGCCGGTTCACCGAGGTCGCCGCGAGCGCGGTGCCCGGCCCCCTCCCTTCCCTTCCCCGAAACCGAGATCCATGGCCACCGACTTCAAACTGCCCGACCTGGGTGAGAATATCGCCTCCGGTGACGTCGTCACCGTGTTCGTCAAACCGGGCGACTCGATCCGGCCCGGCCAGGCCATCCTCGAGGTCGAGACCGACAAGGCGGTGATCGAGGTGCCTTGCCCCCCCGGGGGCACCGTGGCCGAGGTCCTGGTGAAGAAGGGTGACACGGTCAAGGTCGGCCAGACCCTGATCACCCTCGGTGCCGGCGGCGCTGCGGCGGCGGCCGCGAGCCCCCCCAAGGTGCCCTCCACCCTGGCTCCGGCGTCGGCTCCGCCTACTCCGGCGGTGGCTCCCGCCTCCGTGCCGTTGCCGCCGGCGGCGG
>RFRL01000328.1 GCA_009924545.1 Planctomycetia bacterium
CTCGACCGGCTCGCCGATCTCGTGCCGCCGCCGCGCAAGCACCGGCACAGGTATCACGGGGTGTTTGCACCCAACCACAAGCTCAGGCGGGCCGTCACGTCGCTTGCGAAAAGGGAACGTCGGAAAGCGCCAAGAGGCGGTGACCGGCGGGCATGGGGGCGACGGTCATGCCACGGAAGGATGCGGCGACGCAAATCCGAGTCACAAGCCCCGCTCGCACGACACGTCTCGGATTGCCTGGGCCAAGCTGATGGCCCGGGTGGGTGAGGAGTTTCCACTTGCGTGCCCCACCTGCGGCGGCGACATCCGGCTGATCGCATTCATCACCGATCCGGGGCCGATCCGGAAGATCCTGACACACCTCGGCGAACCATTCGAACCACCGCCCCTCTCTCCCGCCCGTGGCCCGCCGACCGACTGGGGAGAGTTCGTGCAGGTCCATGACGACCGGGCAATCTTTCAGGGACGGATAGACGAGCTGCCCGTGATCGACATCCACAGCCTCTGACCGGCGTCGGACGCGAGGCGTCGAAGCCCCGGGAACGGCCGACTGGGACGCGGTCTGCTAGAGACGCCAGAAAAACGCCACCGAAGCGGGTGCGGGGCGTTTCGAGAAACCCGCTCCGGACGCCCGGGCCGCTCCTCCCGAGGCTCACGAGTCGCTCATCAGCCGGAAGACCGGTGCGGAGGTGCCATTGACCGGGCTATCCTTATACTATTCGAAATTTCAAAAACGGTTTCTGTAGCGAGGGTTTTCAATTACGGAAGCTGTTAGGTCGCGATGACTAGAACGTATCTGAAATCGACTAAGCCATCTCTTTGCCTCGTACCTACAGACAAATAGCACTCACCCCTCCACCATCACCTTCATTGCGCAAGCCGCCCTGGCGAAATCATCCTCGGTGACTATCCTTTAACGCCTGAGCGAAACTCCACAACAAGAACGCCAAGTCTCGCCGCGTTCAGATCCATCAAGTCGACGGCGGTTGCGGCTGCGTCTTATCCTGCGATTATCGCTTGATAACGCGCGTCGTGGACGCCGACACACTGGGGGCATTGGGCGGACGAGACGCCCGCCACTCCTTCACCATCCGCTTCCCATCGGTTTGCTTCGGGAACCCGAGTTCCTTGGCGGCGATGGCCCACTCGACGGCCTTGTAGTTGTCGAGCCGCCGCTTGCACGGGCACTCGGTCTGCCGCATGAGCCAGAGGGCCATTCAAGAAATCTAGTGGCGGCTCCCGGCGAATTTCCACGGGAAAAAGAGGGGCAGGAAGCGGCGAACGACGCCAGACGATGTGCACTCTGTGAGTTTGTTGTGAGGATTTTGACACCCCGGCGGGGAGGGCGATACGCTCCGCGGCGGAAAATTTTGCCCATCCCTCACAGCCCGGCCGCAGAGAAAGGAACACCGTGCGTTTTCAACGCTACAAGTTCACCACCCAGACGCTTCGCCGGACGCTCGGTGCCGTGGTCGCCATCGTCTCCCTGTCGGATGTCGCCCTCGGCCAGTCGTACATACCCTTCGACTATCCGCAGGCAGCGGGCGGGTCGACGTTTTTGACGGGCGTTCGCGGCGTGGCGGGCGGTCCGAGTGATCAGGTCTACATCTCGGGCGTCTTCAAACCGTCGGGCACCTCTGCCACGCAGGGGCTCATGTATCAGGGATCCATCAACGCGAATACCGGCGCCTGGTACACGCTGAACTATCCGGGCGCGGGCGGGGAGACCATCACCAGCACCGCGCTGTATGGACCAAATAACCTCGGCACGGGCGTGAGAGTGGTGGGCAGCTACAAGACTTCCTCCAGCAATGCCGACATCGGCGTCATGTACGAAGGACCGGTGAACGGGGTGGGCGGAACGTGGACCTCGTTGTCATTCCCCGGTTCGATCGACACGATCGCGCACAGTACCTACGGGGATCTCGTTGTCGGCAACTACGACACGCAACTGGATAACGGCAAGGGGTTCGTCTACAGCGTTTCGGAGAACAGTTTCAGAACGCTTGAATTCAACGGCATCACGCCCACCAGTTGGACGGCGTATGGAATCGTGCAAAACCAGAATGGCTCCTACACCATCGCGGGCGGGTTCAGTCTTGCCCCGAGCGTCACGGGGCTCGACGAGGGCTACATCGTCGACTACGACCCTTTGACGCACTCGACCTCGCACTTCCACGCCTACAACTACGGCGGCCATCCGGTCACGAGCGTCATTTCGCACTTCAATGGGATAACGAGCGATGGCCACGGTGGCTACAATCTCACCGGCGACTGGGTCGGGGCGGGATCGGCGGGCAATGGACTCGGCTTCTTTGCGCACGTCGACCGCGCGGTCGACGGCGGGTTCTCCGACGCCACATGGACGTCAATCGCCTATCCGGCGCAAAACATCGGCCCGACGTCGGGCAACACCGTGTACGAAAACTATGTCTTGGGCGTTTACTTTGACTCCGGTGGTCCCGGTGGTCCGACCCAAGGCTACATTGCGACCGTGAACGTCCCCGAAATCGACCCCGCTGGCATGGGCTCTGTTCTCGCCCTCGTCACCGGCGCTCTCGGCCTGCTTGAGCGTCGTCGGCTGAAGGTGAAGCTGGCCTGAGACATCCCGCCAACGTGATTCCAACCCGAGGGGAGCAGAACTCATTCACGAGCCTGCTCCCCTCGCTGTTTTCACCGCCGCCCGCCACTCCTTCACCATCCGCTTCCCATCGGTCTGCTTGGGAAACCCCAGTTCCTTGGCGGCGACGGCCCACTCAACGGCCTTGTAGTTGTCGAGCCGCCGCTTGCACGGGTACTCGTCCTGCCGCATGAGCCAGAGGGCGATCTGCTCGATGGCCATGCCCTGCTGCCGCAACTCGTAGATCATTTCCACGAGTTCCCGCTCCTCTTGATCCACGACGAACCGCCGGGTGGATCGCTTCATCCCGCTGTCCCGTGCCCGGGTACCGACGATCTTCCAGCCCAAGGGCGGCCGGTGCCCGACGGGGAGCCCGTGCTTCTTGCGGCAGGCGATGATCTCGCTGGTCCGCTCACTGGCGAACGCCCGCTCGAGTTCCGCCACCGCCAGCAGGATCGTGACGAAGAACTTCCCCATCGGGGTGCCCGAGTCCACGAGCAGGTCGAGGGAGTGGAACCGCACCTTCCGCTCCTCCCGAGGCTCACGAGTCGCTCATCAGCC